>JANNSG010000055.1:0-7105 GCA_031402355.1 Pseudorhodobacter sp.
GGGCGCCGGTGGGGCGGTGATGGACAAGGTCAAGTTCACCGCCATGAAGGACGGCGATGCGGCGGATTACGCTTTTCTAGAAGCGCATGAGATCGACTATGCCGCCAAGACCGGCGATCGACTGCTGGCGGCTTTGCAGGGGCTGGATGAAAGTCTGTCGGGCTATCAGGTCACCCGGCTTGGCCATTCCCTGCAGGCGGCGACGAGGGCTTGGCGCGACGGGGCCGATGATGACTGGATGATTTGCGCGCTATTGCACGACATCGGCGATATTTTCGCGCTCTATAACCACGATGAATATGCGGCGGCAATCCTGAAGCCCTTTGTGCGCGAGCAGTGCACTTGGGTGGTGGAAAAGCACGGCGATTTTCAGCGGCTGTACTATGCGCATCATACTGGTGGAAACCCGCAGGCACGGGACCGCTACAAGGGTCATGTCTATTTCGACGATTGCGCGGCGTTTTGTGAGGCCTGGGATCAGAACAGTTTCGATCCAGACTATCCGCATGAAAGCATAGAATTTTTTCGCCCAGTTGTGGCGCGGGTTTTTGCGCGCAAAGCTTATGATGCGGCGGTGATGCGTGCGGGGTGGCGCGAGCCTTTGGGCAATCAGGCGCGGGCGGATGCAAGAAGGGCAAGTAGAGAATGACACGCAAAGTAGCAATCATCGGTGGCGGGGTTATCGGCGGCGGTTGGACGGCGCGGTTTTTGCTGAATGGCTGGGATGTCAGCGTTTACGATCCGGGGCCAGCGGCGGAGCGGAACGTAGGGGTCATGCTGGCCAATGCGCGGCTTGCGGTGCCTGCATTGACCGACGTGCCAATGCCGCCAGAGGGGCGTTTGACCTTTGCGGGCACCATGGCCGAGGCACTGGAAGGTGCTAAATATGTGCAGGAAAACGTGTCGGAGCGGCTAGAGTTGAAGCATGCCGTCTATGCCCAGATGCAGCAATCCTACCCTGATATTCTGATCGGGTCGTCGACTTCTGGGTTCAAGGCGGTGGATTTGCAAAAAGGCGCAGTTGCCCCGCAGAATATCATCGTGGCGCACCCGTTTACGCCGGTTTATCTGCTGCCTTTGTGCGAGATTTCGGCATCTAGTGCGAATACGCCAGAGGTGATCGCGCGCACAGTCGGCATTGCCAAAGATATCGGCATGTTCCCCTTGGTGATGCGCAAGGAAATTGACGCTTTCATTGGCAGCCGCTTCCTTGAAGCAGTCTGGCGCGAGGCGCTTTGGATGCTGAAGGACGGCATTGCCACGACTGAGGAAATTGATGATGCGATCCGCATGAGCTTTGGCTTGCGCTGGGCGCAGATGGGGCTGTTTGAGAATTACCGCATTGCGGGCGGTGAAGCGGGCATGCGGCATTTCATGGCGCAATTCGGGCCGTGCCTGACATGGCCCTGGACCAAGCTGACCGATGTGCCGGAGTTTAATGACGAATTGGTTGATCTGGTGGCGGGGCAGTCCGATGCGCAATCAGGCCATATGCCGATCCGCGATCTGGAACGGCTGCGCGACCAGAATTTGGTGGGCATTTTGCGGTCTTTGAAAGATCGCAATGTCGGCGCGGGCAAGGTTTTGCGGGAGCATGACGAGCGGCGTCGGGCGGTATTTCACGATGAAAAACGCGGCGCGGATGGCGCGCCGTTGGTGATGGCGCGGATGCAGGTGTTGCCCGCGTGGATCGACTATAACGGCCATATGACCGAAAGCCGGTATCTGTTCGCGTCATCCGAAACAGTGGATGCGTTTTTGCGGCTGATCGGGGCGGATCTGGATTATGTGAAGTCGGGGTTCAGCTATTATACGGCGGAAACCCATATCATGCATCTGGGCGAAGCGAAGGTTGGCGATGCGCTGGTGGGCACGGTGCAGGTTCTGTCGGCGGATGACAAGCGCCTGCGGGTGTTTGTGCGGATTTTGAAGGGCGATGCGCTGGTCGCGACGCTGGAGCAGATGCTGCTGCATGTCGATATGGCGGCGGGCAAGACTTGCTCGGCACCGGAGGCGATATTGGCGCGACTGTTGCCGATTGCCGAGGCGCAAGCGGGCCTGCCGCTGCCCGAAGCAGCGGGGCGGTATATCGGCAAGCCGCGCGGTAGTATGGGGGGGTAAGTCATGGATTTTGGTCTGTCCGAAGAACAGCAGATGATTGTGGATACAACCCGCGCCTTTGTGGAGCGGGAGCTTTATCCGCATGAGGCAGAGGTGGAACGCACCGGGCATTTGCGGCCCGATCTGATTGCCGAGATCAAGGCTAAGGCGATAGAGGCCGGGCTTTATGCGGCGAATATGCCTGCGGATGTGGGCGGCGCGGGGCTCGATACGCAGACGTGGCTTTTGTATGAAAAGGAACTGGGGCGCGCGAATTATGCGCTGCACTGGACCTGCGTGGCGCGGCCGTCTAATATTCTGTTGGCGGGGACGGCGCTTCAGCGCGAAAAGTATCTGTTCCCCTGCATTCGCGGCGAGAAATCCGATTGTCTGGCGATGACGGAACCGGGGGCGGGGTCTGATCTGCGGGGCATGAAGGCGTCGGCGCGTTTGGACGGCGATGACTGGGTGCTGAACGGCACCAAGCATTTCATCAGCCATGCCGATGTGGCGGATTTTGCGATTGTGTTCATGGCCAGCGGTGAGGAAGCCACGCCGCGTGGCCCGAAAAAGCGGATTACCGCGTTTTTCGTGGATAAAGGCACGCCGGGGTTCACGGTTCGTGATGGCTACCGCAACGTATCGCACCGGGGCTACACCAATGCGGTGCTGGAGTTTAATGACTGCCGCCTGCCCACTGAGGCGGTGCTGGGCGAGGTGCATAAGGGGTTTGAGGTGGCCAATACCTGGCTGGGGGCGACCCGGTTGCAGGTGGCAGCCACCTGCCTTGGCCGAGCGGAACGGGCGCTGGGGTTGGCGGTGGCTTACGCGGCGGAGCGGGAGCAGTTTGGCCAGAAGATCGGCAAGTTTCAGGGCGTGTCGTTCAAGCTGGCGGATATGGCGATGGAGTTGAAAGCGGCGGAATTGCTGGTGCGCGAAGCCGCGTGGAAGTTTGATCAGGGCACGGTGACGGAAGCTGATATGGCGATGGCGAAGCTGAAGGCATCAGAGGTGCTGGCCTTTGTGGCTGATGAGGCCATTCAGATTCACGGTGGCATGGGCTTGATGGATGATCTGCCGTTGGAGCGCATCTGGCGCGATGCGCGGGTGGAACGGATCTGGGAAGGCACGTCAGAGATTCAGAGGCATATCATCAGCCGCGAATTGCTGCGGGCGGTGGGGGGGTAAAACTTTCTAGGGCCTCCGGCGGGGATATTTAGGAACAGAAAAAGTAACGGAGTGTTAAGGATGATGAGCCATGGTCAAGTCACGGTACAGGCGGGGACGCCGATGACCGTAACGGGAAAAGGCACCCTGTCCTGCATGTTGGGGCAGGGTGTTGATATGCTCTCCTTCACCTTTTTCTGTTTGAAATTATCCTCGGGGGTCCGGGGGCAGACAGCCCCCGGTTGGTTCAGCCAGCACGAGCGTCTGGTATGAGGGACCTCTCGCGCCTTTTGCGGCCAAGGTCCATTGCCGTTCTGGGCTCTGCCTGGGCGGAGAATGTCATCGCGCAGTGCGGCAAGATGGGGTTTGACGGGCCGGTTTGGCCGGTGCATCCGACCAAGGCGATGATCGGGGGGTTGGGGGCCTATCCCAGCCTTGCGGATTTGCCTGCCGTGCCTGATGCGACGTTCATTGGGGTTAACCGCCATGCCACGGTGGATGTGGTGGCGCAATTGGCGGCGATGGGGGCGGGCGGGGCGGTGTGTTTTGCCTCTGGCTGGACCGAGGCGGGCGAGCCGGAGTTGCAATCAGCGCTGACCCTGGCGGCGGGGGAAATGCCGATACTCGGGCCGAATTGTTACGGGGTGATCAATTACCTTGATGGCGCGCTTTTGTGGCCGGATCAGCATGGCGGGGTGCGGGTGGATCGCGGCGTGGCGCTCTTGTCGCAATCATCCAATATCGTGATCAATATGACGATGCAGGCGCGGGGCTTGCCGGTGGCTTATGTGGCCTGTCTGGGTAACGCTGCCGTTGTGGGGCTGGCCGAATTGGCGGGAGCGTTGCTGGACGATCCTCGGGTGACCGCGATTGGCATGTATATTGAGGGGATTGACGACGCGGCGGGGTTTGCAGCGCTAGCCGAAGACGCGCGGGCGGCGGGCAAGGGTGTCGTGGTGATCAAGTCCGGCAAAACCGAATTGTCGCAGGTGGCGGCGGCGTCGCATACCGCATCGCTTGCAGGCGGTGGGGCGGCATCTTCGGCGTTCTTGCGACAGATCGGCGTGGCGGAAGTGAACACACCGTCGGAACTGCTGGAGGTGTTGAAGATATTCCATGTGCATGGGCCGCAGATCGGGCCGCGATTATGTTCGGTGTCCTGTTCGGGTGGTGAGGCGGGGGTGGTAGCGGATCTTGCCGGGCCGTTGGGGATTGGGTTTGAGGCGCCGACAGATGCGGCACGAGCGCGGTTGGGTGAAATCCTCGGGCCGATTGTGACGATTGCCAACCCGCTGGATTATCACACCTTCATTTGGGGCGACGGGCCGCGCACGACAGATGTGTTTACCACCATGCTGGCGGGCTATGATGCGGGGATTTTCGTGATTGATCCGCCGCGGCCGGACAGGTGCGATGCGTCGTCGTTTGGGCCGGCGCTGGAGGCGATTGAGGCGGCTGGTAGGGCGACCGGCAAACCCGCGTTTCCGGTGTCTTTGTTGCCGGAGAATTTCGATGAAGGTCTGGCCGTGGCGATGATGGCACGTGGCGTGGCACCGCTGATGGGGCTGGAGACGGCGTTGTTTGCTGTAAAGGCGGCGCAGACTGAGGCGGGGTTTGCGGGATGGCGGCCGTTGCCCGTTGCGGCCGCGAGCGACACTGTGATGCTTTCCGAAGCGGCGGCGAAAGGGCTTTTGGCAGAGGCGGGCGTTGCAGTGCCGAAGGGGGTGCAGGGGGCGACTTTGGCCGATTTGACATTGGCGGGGTTAACGCCACCCTTCGCGTTGAAGGGTCTTGGATTCGCGCACAAGACCGAAAGCGGCGCTGTACGGTTAGGGCTGGCGTCGCTGGCGGATCAGGCAGAGATGCCTCGGGCAACCGGGTATCTGGTTGAGGAAATGGTCACCGGGGCCTTGGCGGAGGTGTTGGTGGGGCTGCGGCGGGATCCGGTTTATGGGGTTTCGCTTACGCTGGGAATGGGTGGGGTGACGGCGGAATTGCTGGCCGATACGGTGACGCTGATCTTGCCGGTGACCGGAGACGAGGTGCTGGCCGGTATGCAGCGGTTGCGGTTGTGGCCTCTGCTGGATGGGTATCGCGGGCGGGCGCGGGTCGATGTGGGCGCGCTGATAGAGATGGTGTTGCGCTTGTCGGACCTGATGGCTGCCGATGCCAGCTTGGAAGAAATTGAGATCAATCCGGTCATCTTGCGCCGATCGGGTGCGGTGGCGGTTGATGCGCTGATCAGAAAGGTGATGCCATGATGGATATGTTGACCGAAGGACCGATCAAGACGAGGGCCGAGGGCGCGATTTTGGAGGTTACGCTAGACCGCCCCAAGGCCAATGCAATTGATCTTGTCACCAGCCGGATCATGGGGTTGACATTCCGCGCCTTTCGCGATGATGACAGTTTGCGGGTGTGCATCTTGCGGGCGGAGGGGGACAAGTTCTTCTGCCCCGGCTGGGACCTGAAAGCCGCAGCGGGCGGTGATGCTGTGGATGGCGATTACGGCGTCGGCGGCTTTGGCGGACTGCAGGAGTTGCCAAACCTGAACAAGCCAGTGATTGCGGCGGTAAATGGCATTTGCTGCGGCGGCGGGTTGGAATTGGCGCTATCTGCCGACCTGATTCTGTGTTCGGACAACGCAACGTTTGCCTTGCCGGAAATCCGGTCCGGCACAGTGGCGGATGCGGCCAGCATCAAACTGCCCAAGCGGATACCCTATCATGTGGCGATGGATTTGCTGTTGACTGGGCGTTGGTTTGACGCCGAGGAAGCGCATCGCTTGGGGATCGTGAAGGATATCTGCGCCCCCGGCGATTTGCTGGCCAAAGCCTGGGCTCTGGCGCGGCTTTTGGAATCTGGCCCGCCGCTGGTTTATGCCGCGATCAAGGAAGTGGTGCGCGAGGCCGAGAACATGCGCTTTCAAGATGCGCTGGCGCGGATCACCAAGCGGCTGCTGCCGACAGTGGACAAGCTTTATTCATCGGAGGATCAGTTGGAGGGGGCAAAGGCCTTTGCGGAAAAGCGGGAGCCGGTTTGGCGGGGGGAATAGCGCGGCGTATTCGGCGAAATTCTTCGTGTGAAATAGATGTGAGAGTTCCCGGGTTGGGAAAAGTGATTTTTGACGACGTTGGGTCGGGCTAATACGCAAGGAGCGCACCCTTATGGACTGCCGTCTTTTTCTGACTCCAACGGCATTCCGGCGAGGCGCATGCCCTCTAGCAGGATTTCTATCCGCTGCGGATCCTTCGCATGCTGACCACGGCGTATTCGTGAAAGGCTGACTTTTGGCGAGATAATCCGAAGTGCGGCCAGATGCCGCCCGGCGTCTTCCATTCGTCCCAGATATGCGTTGCCCGCGATCAGCATCCAGTAGGTACAATCAAAGACGCTGTTTACGCCCAAGGAGCGGTATGCCCACTTGAGCGCCTCTTCATAGCGCCCCTGCGCCATACGAATGTGCGCCAGTCCGGTGAGTTGCCAATGGGCGCCGACATCGTTGGGGTTCAACCGCACAGCACGCTCAAGATATCCTGCGCCCTCTTCCAGATCGTCAGACATCAGATAGGAGATTCCTATGAAGGTAAGCGTGGTGACATCATTTGGATTTTCCAGAATAGCCCGCTTCTGCAGCGCCATGCCTTCCTCATACTGTCGACCGATTTCCAGTAGAAGAAACCCGCAAGTGGCCAGTATGGCCGGGTCATCAGTCCCGGTCGCGAGAGCGGAACGCGCGTGCCCGACGCAGATTTCAACGTCGCCTTCCTTGGCCCCCTCAAGTTGTGTGGCAATCCGCGACAGGTAAGCCAGCCCCGCGGTTGCGAAGGCCAAAGCG
>JANNSG010000056.1:0-14161 GCA_031402355.1 Pseudorhodobacter sp.
GTCGCCATTTTCGAATACATCAACGGCTTCTACAACCCGCGCCGCCGACATTCAGCCTTGGGCTGGAAAAGCCCCGTGGCATTCGAACGCAAGGCCGCCTAACATGAGCACGTGACCGGAACAGAACCGCGACAGGTCCAATCGTCGATGTCGTCGTTTGAAGCCACCGTGAAGAACCTTTTGAACATGAAACCGAAGCCCCATGATGAGGCCCCGGCTCCTGCCAAGAGTCAATCTTCTGATGACCAGTCGTCCAGCAAGCGGGCGACCAAGTTGCGGAACTCAGGCGAAGACTGAGTTAGTCCGCCGACAGGTGAGGCGCTTGCCTTCCGCGCCCTTCACAATCAGGGCGGCGCGTTGGGTGTCTTCCACGCCATTGGCCGAACGGTTGCTGTAGCGGAAAGCAAACTCTGCCGCGTAGCGGTGCAGGTGCTGCTTGCCGCAATGCTGGTAAACGCCTTTCATGCCGCGCTTGAAGATGCTGAAATAGCCTTCCACGGTGTTCGTGGTCACGTCGCCACGGACATACTCATCTGCACCGTGGTTGACGCTCTGGTGAGCCGCAAAGTGGTCACGCAGGTTGTCGTATTGCATTGCTTCGTCGGTGTGGACGGTAGCCTCTGCGGCGATGTTTGCCTTGAGGATCGGCAGAAGCGTTGCGACCTTGAGGTCATCAACCACAATCGACTTGGCGCGGCCTGTGGAGCGGTCAACCAGCGTCAACACTTTCATCTTGTGGCCGACGCCGCGACGCACGGGCTTGCCGGGCTCACGACCGATGAAGGTTTCGTCAACCTCGACTACGCCACCGCCGGAACCAAAACCAGCAGGTGCAGTGCCGGTCATTGCTTCGCGGATGCGGTGCCACATGAACCAAGCGGTTTTATAGGTGACGCCAATAGAGCGGTGCAATTGATGGGCAGACATACCCTTCTTAGACGCCGCCATAAGGTGCGTTGCCAGCATCCATTTGGACAGGGACACCTTGGAACGCTCAAAGATTGTGCCGACAGTGACGGTGAACTGCTGGCGGCAATCGCCACACTGAAACAGACCGGGGCGATGCTTGGAGCCTTCAAGGCGCTTGCACTTATCAAAACCGCCGCAGTGCGGGCAGACAACACCATTAGACCAACGCTGCGCTTCCATATAGGCGCGGGCTGCATTGTCGTCGTGGAAGATGGGGTCTGACAGGTTCATGGCGGTATCTCCTTGAACCCAATACGCAAACTGGCATCTGCTTTGTCAAGTATATAATCGCGCAAGATTTCTTGTCTATCTTACCGAACTCAAATCATTTTGCTCCAATAATTAAAATACAAAAAAAATGAAGAAATGGCAGAAACTTCAAATATTTTTATTCACCACAACCGCAGATAAGGAGATTAAAGAAAGTGTTCAATCCAGATTTCGGCAATCTCGCGTCGCGCATTTTCTGACAATTCTGTCAAGCCCTGCTCTGCTGGTGCAACAGTCTCGTCAATCAATGCCTTCAATGCCTTTAACTTCTCTCCTTCAATAAGTTGAATAGCAGGCCCGATTAAAGCTCCATGACTGAAGTTTGCTGCATTTCCATCTGCAATCAAGAAAAAGTGCCTCCCTCCAGGCCTATTCTCCTCATAGCGAGTGAGATTATCGCCCGCCGCAGATTTTCTGTAGCCTTCTTTCAAGCAGTCAAGATCCAGCTCGTCATCTGCTGATGTCACACTAGCTACAACACATCCAGATGCTAGCATTCCGAAACCACGGAGATCCAGTGCCGAATTTCCCGTTGCGCAAACGACTAAGCTTGCTCCGTTGAGTGCTGCAGAAAGAGAGGTGTTAGCCTGAAAACCCCTTGCGCCAGCTTCTGCTAGTTTCATTGGGTCTGTGTCGTAAACTACAGTGTTGATCCCTCTGTTGCGTAGAATTTCCGCAACTGAACTTCCTACCCTGCCATAGCCGATAACGGCCGAAGCACGTGTTTGAAGGATTTCAGCTTGGCCTCTTAAAACGGCCTCGATAGAAAATACCACGCTTGAAGCCACAAGGTGATCTTCCGGTGCTCTGCCCCCGGAAAATTCTATCATCCGGCGGTCCAGAGAAGGGGAGCAGCGCAACGTAGGGCAGACTCTACATCACAGCGAGGGAACTTCCGGGGGGCAGGTCAGTCCAGCAACGGACTTGTAAGTAGAACGTCATGCCTGCGCTAACCGGCGTACGGCAATCCAGCTTCCTGCCGCCATCAGACCCGCGGTGGCTAGGCATAGGGGTAATCCACCAATTTGATAGCTGACGCCAGACAAGAGTGTGCCAAGCAATCGTCCCGCAGCGTTCGACATGTAGTAGAACCCCACATCGCGCGTCACTCGTTCGGCGCTGGTGAAGGCGAGGATGAGGTAGGAATGTACCGCCGAATTGACGGCAAAGACAAAGCCGAACAACAGCAGACCTGCCACTATTGACAGGCTGAGCCACGGCTGAGGTGCGCCAGCGAGATAAGCAAGTGCCGCGAGTGCGAACGGGATTGGCACCAGAAGCGCCGCCCAACGGATGGCAGCGGCGGCGATCGCGCCCTCGGGTTTACCCCTCGCTTGCAAGATGCGTGGCGCGGAGGCCTGCACCGCCCCATACGCGATGATCCACAACGCCATGAAGCCGCCAATCATGAAAAACGCCCATTGGCGACCTTCGGGCGTGCCATCTGAAAGCACCATCTGGAAATAGATCGGCACGCCCACCACGAACCAGACATCGCGCGCGCCAAACAGGAACATCCGGGCCAGCGATAACTTGTTGATGCGCGGGTCGGTGGAGCGCCAGCCGGAAAACTTGGCTGCTTTGTCCTTTGTCGGCAGCCCGTCGGGCAAGAACAGCGCTACGGTGATCAGGATCACCATCAATACTCCGGCCATGCTCCAGACCGCTGCGTTGAACCCGGCCAGTGCCAGCAGTGCCGCTCCGAGGAAGAAGCCCAATCCCTTCACGGCGTTCTTCGACCCCGTAAGTGCTGCAACCCATCGGAACAAGGTGCCGTCGCCGTTGGGGGCGAGTACCTTGACCGCCGATTTAGATGACATCTTGGCCAGATCCTTCGCTACGCCGGACAGGCCCTGCACCGCCATGACGAAATATACAGACACGGCGACCGACCAAGCAGGGTTCAGCGCCGTAAGGGCTAAAAGCGCGCCGATCTGCAGAACGAGGCCGGCATAGAGTGTCGAGGTCAGGCCGAACCGGGTCGCAATCCAGCCGGCTGCAAGGTTGGTCACGATTCCTGCCGCCTCATACAGTAGGAACAGCCAGGCAAGTTGGATCGGGCTGAACCCAAGCGCGTTGAAATGCAGCAGCACCAGCATCCTCAGCGCACCGTCCGACAGCATGAAGGCCCAATAGGCGGCGGTGACGGCGGCGTATGCGCGCAGGCCGTTCTGGGCAGGGGTGTCCGTCACATCAGGCCCGCCACCATGCGGGTGATATCGGCTAGGCGACAGGCATAGCCCCATTCATTATCATACCAGGCGAAAATCTTCACCTGAGTGCCGTTGACCACCATCGTGCTGGCAGCGTCGATAATGCTGGACCGGGGATCATTTTTGTAGTCGGACGACACAAGTTCGCGGACCTCATAGCCAAGGATGCCCTTCAGCGGGCCGCTTGCAGCCGCAGCGGCGAAAAGCCCGTTCACTTCCTCCACCGTCGTTGTCCGTTCCACTTCGAAGACGCAATCGGTCAGCGACGCGTTCAACAATGGCACACGCACAGCGTGGCCGTTTAGACGACCTGCAAGTTCGGGGTAAATCAGCGTGATCGCAGTGGCTGATCCGGTGGTGGTCGGGATTAAGTTCAAAAGCGCCGACCGCGCGCGGCGCATATCCTTGGCCGGGCGGTCCACGATGGTCTGTGTATTGGTTACATCATGGATCGTGGTGATCGATCCATGCCGGATGCCAATGCCTTCGTGGATCACCTTAACCACCGGGGCCAGACAGTTCGTGGTGCAACTGGCCGCGGTGATGGTATGGTGCTGTGCAGTGTCGTAGAGCTGATGGTTGACGCCGTAGACGAGGTTCAAAGCGCCAGCGTCCTTGACCGGAGCCGAAACCACCACCTTCTTCACACTGGCCGCGAAGTAGGGTGCAATCTTGGCCGCTGTCTTGAACACGCCCGTCGCGTCGATGACCAGATCCACGCCCATCGCAGCCAAAGGCAGATCTTCGAGTCGCTTCACATTGGTCAGCGTCATCCGCTGCCCCTCAATCATCAGGCTGCCAGCATCATGCGAAATCGCGCGGGGCCAGCGGCCATGGACAGAATCAAATTCCATCAACAATGCATGCTGGTCTGGCGTGCCAACGGGATCGTTGATCAGCACAATCTCGCCTCCGGCGCCCGTATCAATCAGGTCGCGCAGGGTGAGTTTACCAATCCGGCCAAGGCCGTTGAGGGCGATGCGTGTCATACTGAAATCCTTTTGGGAGACTTAGGTTTTGGCTCTGTCGCCCAGATGATCGACCTGAGCCTGCAACGCGACGCGACTAAGCGTTTCGAAGGGCAGGGCGGCAAAGGCCGTAATGCGGCGGCGCAGATCGGCGTAGGTTTGCGCAAATGCCAGGCCTTTTTCGGCATCGGTGCCTTCCACTTTGACCGGATCGGGCAAACCCCAATGCCCGGTAATCGGCTGTCCCGGCCAAGGTGGGCATTCCTCATTCGCCGCAGTGTCACAGACGGTGAACACGAAATCCATCACCGGCGTGCCGGGGCCCCCAAACTCCGAAATGTGCTTGGACCGCATGTTAGACACATCGTGGCCATTGCGCTTCAACACTTCCAGTGCAAACGGGTTTAACTGCGTGTTCGGGCGAGTGCCCGCCGAGAACGCTTGAAACTTGCCCTTGCCAATGTCGCGCAGGAGCGCTTCGGCAAAGATCGAGCGGGCGGAGTTGCCAGAACAAATGAAGAGAACGTCGAAATCGGTATCATTGATATCCGGCATAGCAGGTGCTTCCTTCCGATCAGGGGATGAGGGATGTGAAAGTCGCGATACAAGGTCAGGCCGACCGCGGCCGACATCGTCCACGAAATATGCAGCAAGCGCGCCTGCAGAAGGCAAGTTGACACAATAGAGAATAGCGCGCCCGTCCCGGCAGGACCGGATCAGGCCTGCGTCCTCCAACAGCCCTAGGTTGGTCGACAAGGTGTTCGGGCGCATGTCGAGGGCCGTGGCAATTTCACCGGCGCGCACTCCATGCGGGGCGTGGCGCATCAGCAACCGAAACACGGCAAGCCGTCCGTCGTGGCCTAGGGCAGAGAAAGCGCGAACTGCATTTTTTATTTCCACGATTCGAGAATAGTCGAATCATAGGCGATGCGCCAGCGAAGGTTATGTGACAGGACTTGCTACTGTCCTGGCGGTGACCAGTGCGAAAGAACCTGATCCGCAGAGTGAATAGCCCCTGGTTTTCTAGACGCCTTGCAGCTTCAGTTTCTGCTGCCATTCGAAGGCGGTCGGTGACAGCATGCCGTTCCTAACGTGTTCTAAGCAATTCAGAGCACGCTTGATATGGCCGCCTAGTCGTTGAACAAATCACCTTCGGGTAAACCCGGGGCGGTTCACTTCGATCAAGATCAGCTACAAATATTCGGTCGGTCGTTACCGTATTGACTGCGCGAGCGCCTGCAATACCTCCCTTCAATTGCCCGGATCAACGCAATTGCAGGCAGGCGGCAAGTCTTGCGAAACTGCCGTCAATGCCGCTGCCGGGTGCGGGCTCGGCAAGGAATGCGTCCAGTGCCGGCCAAATCTTGATTGCGGCGTCAACCTGTGGATCCGATCCCGCAACATAAAGGCCGGCCTGAATCATCAGCTCTGCGCGATCCCAAGCGCCGAGCAGTCGGCGCGCGTCGGCTATCAGCTGGTTTTCATCCGTCGACGCAACTTCCGGCAAGCTGCGCGAGACGGACCGCAGCAGGTCAATCGCCGGGTATCGCCCGCGCTCGGCGATTTTGCGATCCATCACGACATGGCCGTCCAGAACGCCACGCAAAATATCGGCGACCGGTTCATCCATGTCGGATCCGGGCACCAAAACAGAAAACACCGCCGTTATGTCTGCACACCCCTCAGGGCCGGGCCCGGCGCGTTCGGCCAAGGACATGATGGCATGGGAAACGGAGGGTGGATAACCGCGCAGACTTGGGTCCTCGCCCGTGGCAAGGGCAATTTCGCGATGTGCTTCGGCAAACCTGGTGATGGAATCGGCCAGGAACAAAACCTGCAACCCCTGATCGCGAAAATGTTCGGCAACGGCCATCGCGGCCCAGGCACAGCGGCGGCGCAAAAGCGGCGATTGATCTGAAGTTGCCGTCACCACGACGGACCTGGCCATACCTGTCGGGCCAAGAACTTTTTCGGTGAATTCCCGCAATTCCCGCCCACGTTCGCCGATAAGGGCGATCACCACCACATCCGCAGCAACACCTTGTGCGAACTTTGCCAGCAAAGATGATTTGCCAACCCCGGACCCCGCAAACAGACCGATGCGCTGTCCCCGCGCAAGGGGAAGCAACGTGTCAAAGACTGCAACGCCGGTTTCCAGGCGCGGGCCGATCCGACGTCGGCTTGCAGCCGCCGGGGCGTCGGCGCGCAGGGCTCGGGGCTGCGGGCCCCGCGCCAGTTTTCGTCCGTCCAGCGGGCGGCCCATCGGGTCGATGATCCTGCCGATCCAGCTGTCATCAGGCGAAATGGACGTGGCACCCAGCAGATCGACGGCATTGCCGATTGCCAGCCCTTCCGAGGGCCCATCCGGCAGCACAGTGGCACCTTCACGTGCCAATCGCAGGATTTCGCCCCCGATGGGCGCATTGTTTCCCCGGATCAGAACCCGGTCACCAAGGCTTGCCGTATGCTCCAGCCCGGTGACGCGCAGCGTTCCACGACCCAGTTCGGCAATCCGCCCGACGCGCGTAGACAGCGGTATGCTGCGGATTTCCGAGATCAGATTTGCAATGCTGTCAGGCACCATATTCCCTTTTTGTTCGCCACTTACTCTTTCTAAAGGAATCACCCTTAAGCCTTGATGAAGTTGGTCGAGGGAGAAGCCCCGATGTTTGAAAAACTCGAAATCACCGCGATGGCGCAGGCCATGGCTTCACATGCAGGGGCGCGCCTTGGGGCGATTTCCCAGAACATGGCGAATGCAGATACGCCGGGCTACAAGGCCCGCGACGTCGAAGATTTCACGGCGTTCTGGAAGGCGGGCGAAGCCGGGGGCACCATGCGTTCTACCCGCAACGGCCATCAGGGCAATACCCCCCAGATCCCCGCCGGGATCATTTTGGCAAAAAGCGGGGCGTCATCGCCGAATGGCAATTCGGTGTCGCTGGAGACAGAGATGGTCAAGGCCGTCGGGGTTCGCCAGCAGCATGACATGGCCCTGGCCATCTACCGCAACACCTCGGCCATCATCCGCGCCTCGCTTGGCCGACGGTAAGGAGCAATTTCATGAGCGATCTATTGCATGCCCTATCCGCCGCCGCATCAGGCATGGAAGCCCAATCCATGCGGCTGCGGCATGTGTCAGAAAACATCGCCAATGCCGATACGCCTGGCTATCACCGCAAGACCACAAGCTTCGAAGCCTCGATGGACGACGGGCGGGTGACCGCCGGGCCGGTCAAGCTCGACCGCAGCGATCTGACAGACATCTACGACCCGGGTCACCCGCTGGCAGATGAGACAGGCCACTATCAGGGATCGAACGTCGATCTTGTGATCGAAATCGCAGACGCACGCGAAGCACAGCGCAGCTATGAGGCAAATCTGAAACTTTTCGATCAGGCACGTCAGATGACCCAAAGCCTGTTCGAGATGTTGCGCCGATAGAAGGGATCCGAAATGGATATCAGAACATCAATCGCTGCACAAAACTATGCGCAGGCCCGCTCGGCGGCAGCGCCAAAGCAACCGGCCGCAGGGGCCGAGTCCGGCTTTGCGAAACTTGCGGGCACATTCGCGCAAACGCTGGCCAATGGCGAACAGACCGCCCGATCAGCCATGGTTGGCGGCGCAGATCCGCATGCCCTCGTTCAGGCCCTGGCAGCATCAGAACTTGCGGTGGAAACCGCCGTAACCGTCCGTGACAAAGTGGTTGAGGCTTATCAGGAAATTCTGAGGATGCCGGTATGACCGAGGCTGCGATCTTTGACATCCTGCGGCAGGGGCTTTGGATATCGGTCCTGATTTCGGCACCTCTGCTGGCGGTGGCCTTGCTGGCCGGGGTCACGATCGGCCTGTTTCAGGCGCTGACGTCGGTCCAGGAAATGACATTAACCTTCGTTCCCAAAGTGGGGGCGATGCTGATCGTGTTCTGGGCCTCGATGAGCTTCATGACCTCGACTCTTGTCGGGTTCTTTCAGGACCAGATCATTCCTTTGATTGCAGGGGGCTAAGCGATGGACGCGGCTGGATATACAACGCTGACGCGCCAAGCGGGGCTGATGCGCGAAATGCAGGTGGTGGCCAACAATATCGCCAACATCTCAACCAACGGGTTCCGGCGTGAAGGTGTGATCTTTGCAGAATATGTGGCCGATCTTGATGAAGGGCCGTCGCTTTCAATGGCGCATGCCACGGGCCGCGCAGTGGATCTGGGGCAGGCGGGCTTATCGCAAACCGGCGGCACCTTCGACTTTGCCATTCAGGGCGAAGGCTTCTTTCTGCTGGAAACGCCGCAGGGCCAGCAATTGACCCGGGCCGGCAGCTTTACTCCTTCGGCTGAGGGGGAATTGATGACGTCGGATGGATTTCGGCTGCTGGATCAGGGCGGTGCGCCGGTGTTCGTGCCACCCGATGCCGGAAAAGTGGCCTTGGGCAGCGATGGCACGATTTCTGCCAACGGCGTTGCATTGGGCAAGATCGGGCTCTGGCAACCCATCGACAAAACCCAGCTGCAGCATCAGTCGGGCACGATGTTTGCCTCGCCCAGCGGGGTGGAACCCACCGAAAGCGGCCAGATCATGCAGGGGTTTCTGGAAGACAGCAATGTTGATGCAGTGTCCGAAATAGCCCGGATGATCACTGTGCAGCGTGCCTATGAACTGGGCCAGACGTTTCTGGACCGCGAAGATGCGCGTGTGCGCGATGTCGTGCAAACGCTTGGCAAGTAAGGAGCCGTAGATGAAAGCCCTTCAGATCGCCGCAAGCGGGATGAGCGCGCAACAGATGCGCGTTGATGTCGTCTCGAACAACTTGGCCAACATGTCGACAACCGGCTACAATGCCCGTCGTGCAGATTTTGCGGATCTGACCTATCAACAACTGGCAAAGCCGGGCTCGGTGACCGCATCCGATGGCACTGTATTGCCGACAGGTGTGCAGATCGGTCTTGGT
Source organism: Pseudorhodobacter sp. (assembly GCA_031402355.1). GTDB lineage: Bacteria > Pseudomonadota > Alphaproteobacteria > Rhodobacterales > Rhodobacteraceae > JACMNW01. The sequence goes on from JANNSG010000056.1 coordinate 9,371, forward strand.
GTCCGGCCCTCTGCGGTGTCGGTGGTTCTGGCGCAGGGCTCGTTGTCGCAGACCGGCGGCGATCTTGACATCGCACTTGAGGGCAGAGGGTATCTGGAGGTTACACTGCCATCGGGTCTATCGGCCTATACCCGGGATGGTGCATTGCAGCGCACGGGCGATGGTCTGATTGTCACCTCCGACGGCTATCAAGTGGCGCCCGGGATCACCATTCCTTCCGATGCGCGCAGCCTTTCCATCAATGCCGATGGCGAGGTTTACGCCTATTTCACTGACCAGGTCGCGCCACAACTGCTTGGCCAGTTCAACCTTGCCAGCTTTACCAACGAAAAAGGAATGGAAGCCATTGGTTCCAACCTGTTTCTGGAAACCCCCGCATCCGGGCCCGCACAAGTCGGCGCGCCGGGGCAGGATGGCTTGGGCACCGTTCGGCAAGGCTATCTTGAAGACAGCTCCGTCGATGCGGTGCGTGAGGTGACCGAGTTGATCAAAGCCCAGCGAGGCTATGAATTGAACGCAAAGGTCATTACCGCAGCCGATCAGATGCTGTCTGCAACGACGCAGGTCCGTTGATGTGGCGGTGCATTGCTCTGTCAACTGCAGGGGTTCTGTCGCTGGCTGACATGGCATCGGCCGACAGCCTTGTCGCCACCCGCACGATCCGGGCGCAAGCCATCATTATGGCTGAGGATGTGGCAGTGGTGGCCGCCGATATACCGGGCGCGGTGTTCAAAGCCGCTGATGCAATCGGGCTTGAGGCGCGGGTGTCAATTTACGCCGGTCGGCCGATACGCTCGGCCGATATAGGCCCCGCTGCAACTGTCGATCGCAATCAGGTTATTGCGTTGGTCTATCAGTCCGGCGGCCTCGCAATTCTGACCGAGGGTCGCGCATTGGGCCGTGGTGGTGTCGGAGACGTTATTAAAGTGATGAACCTAGCATCGCGCAGCACCGTGTCAGGGCGCGTGACCGCCAACGGCAGCGTCATTGTCGGCCCAAATTTCTGAAGGACTGTTCCATGAAGTATCTACTGCTAAGCTTGTTTTTTGTCGCGGGTTGTGCCCGGCTTGATCAGGTGGGTCGCGCACCCGAATTTGAGCCGCTGGAAGGCAGCTATCAACACCACGCCTTGTATTCCAGCGCATTGCCCGAAGAAACAGAGATCAACGGCCCTTCCGATGCCTCTTCGCTTTGGACCGCGGGTCAAAGTTCCTTGTTTGGTGATCGGCGCGCTGGCGGGCGGGGGGACATCCTGACCGTCGTGATTGAAATTGACGACAAGGCAGAGATTTCAAATTCAACCGGACGCAGCCGGTCCGGCAAGGAAAAACTGGGGATCAAGTCACTTTTCGGCATTCCCCAGCGCCTTGACCGTGCCTTGCCGGACGGTGCCACGTCAGCGGATGCCGTCGATACCACATCCTCATCTGCATATTCGGGGAACGGTTCTGTCGCCAGAAATGAAAAACTGACCTTGCGTGTTGCGGCAACGGTTGTGGAAGAGCTGCCAAATGGCGTGCTCAGGATCGAGGGGCGGCAAGAAGTCCGGGTCAATAATGAACTGCGCGAACTGCTCGTCTCAGGCTATGTGCGGCCGGTCGATGTCTCGCGGCAGAACGAAATCACCTATGACAAGATTGCGGGGGCACAGATTTCCTACGGCGGCAGAGGCCAGATTTCGGATGTCCAGCAGCCGCGCTATGGTCAGCAAGTCGCTGACATTCTCTTGCCATTCTGATTTCGATGATAAGAAAACTCATACCTTTGCTACTTGGGTTGATCGGCCTTGCGGTCGGCATCGGTGCTGGCGTGTTTTTGCGCCACCCACCCGCCGAACCCGCCGAAATGGTCACGGCAGAGCCCGAAGTTCCGCCTGAGTATGTAAAGCTGAACAATCAGTTTGTCATTCCGGTGGTCGAGGCCGGTCAAGTATCAGCGCTTGTCGTGCTGTCGCTTAGTCTGGAAGTCACGACCGGCGGCACAGAAACTGTTTTCGCCCGGGAACCGAAATTGCGCGATGTCTTTTTGCAAGTGTTGTTTGATCACGCAAATGCAGGCGGCTTTCGCGGGTCTTTTACCGATGCGTCAAACCTCGTGGTCTTGCGCCAGGCCCTGAAAGAGGTCGCGTCGCAAGTGCTGGGCGATCTGGTGACCGATGTCCTGATCATGGATATTGCGCGGCAAGACAGCTAGGATCAGTCTGACAAAACCCATACCCATCTTGGCGAATGACAGGCTTTTCCAGAGTCTAGGGCAAGGCAATATCAACCCAGACCGGGCGGTGCCGGGATGCGAGGGCCAAAATCCGCGCCATCGGTTCATCTGGTGCAGGCCACATCACGCCCGCGCGCATCACCTTCAGGTCCGAAGACGGCAGCACATAGTCCACACGCAGCCCGCCAAGGCCGTTTCGCGCGGTGAAATCCGCCGTATCAAGCGCCGCATCGCCGATGTGATCAGGGTCTAGCCGCCCCGACTGGCCTCGCGGAGAACGGTCTTGCAGCTGCGGGTGCTGCATCAGCCCCAGCATGGCGGCTGCCAGACCCTCGCCATCAGCGGGGTCAAGATTGCCGTCGCCGATCACTACAAATGGCGGCTCGGGTGCCGGAACCGGCAGATCACCGTCCAGCAATGCCCGCCAAAACGCGGCCTCGTCGTGATTGCGCCGGCCATTTCGATCTTCCGGGCCATCGAAAACCGGCGGTGTTGCGTGCCAGGCCAACAAATGCAGTGTCTGCCCGTCGGGCAGCGTCAAGGGCACATCCCAATGCCCGGTGCTTGACAGGCGTTGCACGTCCATTGCCGCGGGCGGCATCGTGGCAAACAGCAAGGCGCCGGGCAGATCGCGCCACAAGAACCCTGAAAAATCCCGCACGCCGTCCGTCTGTATTTGCAGTTTCGACAGGATTGCCATGCCGCCTTCCCCGGAAAAGCGCCCATAGCCCTGGGCATCGCCCGGCCCGCCAAGCTGCCCGTCGCCGTCCAGATCAAGCCCGGTGGCCCGGCCGGTGTTTGGCCTCAAGGCAAAGCGCACTGGGTAATTCAGGCCAGATGCAGCCAGCCGTTCAGAAAATTTTGCCAATGCCAGCAGGTCAAGATCGTAATCAAACCCTGTCAGCAGCAAGACATCAGCGTCCAGCGCTACTGTTACCTGAAGGGCGGCCGCTATTTCGGGGTCCTCGCCCTTTTCCAGATCACGCAGCAGAAGGCCCGGCCCGGCCCGTGTCATTTCGACATTATAGGTGGCAATGCGCAGGGATTCGGCAGCCGCCGGCCATAGCCCCGCCCAGGCTGCCGTGATCAGGCCTGTACCAAATCTGACCGCTCGACCACACCATTTGCGCGCCGTTTTTCGCGGATCATATCGGCAATACGCCCCATCGCGATGCCGCGCATGAACAAAGATGCTGGTAAAAACGCCCATGCGGCCAATGTCCAGATTAGGGTTTGCGGGGTGGTCAGGGTCAGCGGCTCGAACCCTTCGGAAGCTGTTTTCACAATCGCGGGTATCACAAACGGCAACAAGAAACCCAAGGCGATGTTGATGCGGGCATCGCGTTCCAGCCGCTCAACCACGTCGCCGCCCGCCGTCGGATCGAATGTCGGCAAATTCACCCAGACATTGAAGGCTTCATCCCGCTTCGGCCAACTGCCCGCCTTCAACAAAACAACGAATGCAGACAGCGAAATCAAAGAGATAAGATAGGCCATCCCTGCGGCGGTCCGGACGGCAGCCACTTGATCTGGCGACGCCGCGTCTGTCATCGTCAGGGTCGCAAGCCGAACCGGACTATAGGGAAAGTCCATAGCCCGGCCGATCAATTCGCCGATTGCCGACATCAGATCGGTCAATGTAGACGGATCAGTTATCCCGCGCTGGATCACCCCCAGCGTGAAGATGGTGGCAAACAGCATCAGATACCGCACCCGATTGAAAGGCGGGGCATCGCGGAATTCGATCAGTCCGGGATAGGTCGTGTTGTATTCGACCAAAGTCAGCAGCCCGACAAACAACGCGACCAGCGCCACCATCTGTTTGGTATCGGTTCCAACATCGGGCAACAAAACGGAAGGCGTGGCAAACAGCACCATGACGAGAAAAGCGCGCACCGCTGCACCTGTAAGCCGCGAAACCACTGCTTTTCCACCCTCAAATTGGCCGAGCACGGTGCTTTGCCATGCTCTTTGCCCAACGTTATTCCGCACTTTGTGGCGGATTGCCTCAATCTTGCCCAAATTCTGCCTTCTTTCGATATCCGCTGCAATCCTCGTTCGACCAAACGAGAACTTTGTGGCAGATGTGCGGAGAATATGTCGCCAGATTGCATCAGGGCGAAGATAAAAAGAAGGCCTGCCCAGAGGCCGACGCAAGATGTGGTGGGCTGTCTGGTCTCAGACCCAAGAACGATGCGCTGCAGCCTTTTTTTCAAAACTGTCAATCGCCGTGACTTTTTCCAGCGTAAGCCCGATATCGTCCAGGCCGTTCAGCAGGCAATGCTTTCGGAACGGATCGATGTCAAACGAGAAGCTCTGCCCATCAGATGTGGTCACGGTCTGATTTTCAAGATCAACCGTCATGCGGGCATTGGCACCTTTGCGTGCATCGGCCATCAACAGATCGACAACCTCTTGTGGTGCCACGATCGGAAGAATGCCGTTCTTGAAGCAATTGTTATAAAAAATATCAGCAAAGCTGGTTGAGATCACGCAGTGAATGCCAAAATCCAGCAACGCCCAAGGCGCATGCTCACGCGAGGATCCGCAGCCGAAATTGTCGCCCGCAACCAGGAT
>JANNSG010000057.1:0-5264 GCA_031402355.1 Pseudorhodobacter sp.
GTCGCCATTTTCGAATACATCAACGGCTTCTACAACCCGCGCCGCCGACATTCAGCCTTGGGCTGGAAAAGCCCCGTGGCATTCGAACGCAAGGCCGCCTAACATGAGCACGTGACCGGAACAGAACCGCGACAGGTCCAAGTTCTCAACTTGGATCAGGTCGGGTGTGGTCTTCGCCAATATCTGCCGATTTTCGGTTGCAAAGCCACGCTTTGAGGACGCCGAATGAAACGCTATGTGCCGGGTTTGGTGCTAATCGCTTCGCTATGTGCGGCCACTCATTCTGTTGGCCAGACGACCTTTGATGGTCCGACGGTTGAGACGCCCGAACTACGCATTGAACTCCGGCCCGTTGGCGATGACCGGTTCGCAATTGGTCTAACCGACAAAGTAACGGGCCTGCGAGAGCACCATGAGTTTGAGGGAGAAGGAGCGAATGATCCAAGTCCCTTCTTGCTCGCTCATAGCCGGTACTGTGACACATCCGTGATCATGCTGACCGTGGAATACCCGTGGCGCCACGACCTGCCCGAGTTTCAGCGGGTTCTTTCAACTTTCGCGTTCCGCAGATCTGATTTTGCGTTCATCGATGTCGCTTACGGCCTAGTGACCGACATCGCGCTCGCCGACGACACGGCCTACGAGTCAGCTGACCAGGATATGCTACCCCCGATCAGAGTGCGATGCCTCAACGGTCAACACGACAAGACCTTCGAATTCTTCGCGCCGCGGCCTAATTAGCCGGTTCCAGCGTCCAGAGAAGGTTGGACGGCAGTCCCTTTCGGACCGCCACTTGCCCTCGCTCAAGCGTTCTCCCGATCCGGCTGCGGCCGGATTTTTCCGTTGTTTTCGGGGGTTATGCGGGTGGCGCTGAGTTCTGGTAGTAAAGCCCGGCGGCTCTTGAGCGGGCTCTCGGGTCGAATATTCTCTGGACCTCATGACTGCCGCGATCTGATGAACAACTTATAAGTTTCTGGAATTGAAGGTTTTTATTGATGCGACAGCTGAACACTTCGACGCCAGCGGCGTCAACCAGACGGAACACAAATCCGACCAATACTACAATGGTAACGGGGAAGCCAAAAGTGCGAGAGTGACTGTTTGTGCTACTCAGCTGTGATAGCTCGGCCGCAGACTTTGTTGATCCGATCCCGGCGTGCTTTCGGGGGGACTACCCGGTTCGGGCGTTTCAAGCCACCACCGGCCGGTTGACCCTAAGCCAACCCCATTTTGGCAAGGGTTGTTGCGTGCTTGATGCGCAGCGCCCGGTCAAATGTCGCGGGCGAAAAATCCAGGTTCAGGTGGGGGAAGTGTTTTCGGGCGATCCGATCCGGTGCAAGGTCAAGTTCGAGCAGTAAACCCAGATTGCGCAGGGCTTGCATCGACTGGGGTGTCAGGTGATGCAGTGGCGCTGTTTTTGCGACCGCGTCCTGTTCAGCGCAAGCCGCGACCGCCATTTCGATCTGCGCCACCCGGGACCGGTGCAATTGTCTGGGGATCTGCCCAGTGTCTATGATGGCTTGATCCGACAGGTGTTTTCCAAGCAACTTGACCAGATAGTAGAGGGGCGTCAGGGCGTCGTAATGGGCCAGACAAGCATCGGGCAGCCACGCACCGACCGGCTCTACCGGCGCGGCGGTGCTTCCCGGCTTGGGCGGTTTGGCGATGGGCGAATGCACATTTATCCCGAAATCACCACCGCGCCGCAGAAAGCTTTTGCCATGATCATGACCGGCCACCACGCGTTCCAGAACCGTGGCAAGCTGGGGGCCATAAATCATTTCGGCATAGGTCTGGCCTGTCGGTTGCGGCAGTCGAAATACGCCTTCAAACACAGTGGCGGGTGTCAGTCCCGGCGGTAATACTTTTTCGGCCATGCTGACGCGCAGAAAATCAAGGTGGGCGGGTTGGGCTGCCAGCATCGTCGCCACGTCGTGTTTGGGCGCAAGATATTCATCCGCATCGCAGATCAAAAGCCAGTCGTATTTCAGCTTAGCAAAGGTCTTGCGGGCATTTACTCTTTGACGCTTGGGATGCGCCAATGGCCGACCGGCCGGCTTCATCCGGGCCCAATAAGCAGTGTCGCATCGCGTCATCTGGATTTTCGGATGACCGGCGAACGCAGCCTCTGCTTCGGGATGGGGGGTATCAAAATGCAAACGGACAAGGTCTGCGCCAAGCTCCAGATAATGGGCGACAAAGGCTGCCAGCAGGTCAAAGGGCTCATGCACGGTGGCCTGTACCATCCAGCTTGCACGCGGCTGGGAAGCTTTCCTGAAAAACAACGGGACCGCCAATTTCGTGCATCACTGTTGATGCGAATACCCTGATCTGTGCCGGTCGTTGGGTGGTCCGGGCTGTGCAGACGATGCGCAAAATCGGCTGGCCTGTCCAGTGTGAAAGCGGGCCGGGATTCAAGGGGTTTGTGCCCGAATTGCCGGTGGTTGCCTCAGATCAAAGCTTAATACTGTCTTGCCAAGATAGCACAAATCAAACAATTTCAGAGCATTGAGACGGGTCACACAGGTGTTACGCGGCGCCGCTTTCCTGCATTTTCGCCATTTTCCCCTTGAAACCTTCTAATAAGCGGCGCATATGCCCCCGCGATGCCTGCTTCAAAAGCGGGCCGGACCCCTATCGGAGCGACCATGGCCAAAGAAGACATTCTCGAATTCCCCGGTGTCGTGAAGGAACTCCTTCCAAACGCGACATTCAAGGTCGAGCTTGATAATGGCCACGAACTGATCGCCGTGATGGCAGGTAAAATGCGGAAAAACCGGATCCGCGTTCTGGCAGGCGACAAGGTTCAGGTCGAAATGACGCCTTATGACCTGTCCAAAGGTCGCATTAATTACCGCTTCAAGTAATGGACCCGCACGCACCGACAAGTAACAGCCTGTTGGCCTGCAAAGTGCTGCCAAAATGACAAGGCTGATCCTGGGATCAGCCAGTCCCCGGCGTCTTGAATTGCTGGGTCAGCTTGGCATCATCCCCGACGCCGTACTGCCCCCCGATATTGATGAGACCCCCCACAAGGGCGAGCTTCCTCGCAGCTATTGCGCCCGCATCGCCCGTGAAAAGGCGGCGGCCATTCCCGGCGGGCCCGATGACATCATCCTATGCGCCGACACCACCGTAGCCCTTGGCCGCCGCATCCTCGGCAAGCCCGCAGATCCAGGGCAGGCGGCCGAATTCCTGCTGGCGCTGGGCGGGCGCAGACATGCCGTGATCACTGCCGTCGCGGTGCGGCGGGGTGACAGGATCTGGTCGCGCGAGGTGGAAAGTGCGGTCAAGATGAAGCGTCTGTCGGATGCGGAACTGAACAGCTATCTGGCGAGCAACGACTGGCAAGGCAAGGCGGGCGGCTACGGCATTCAAGGCATGGCAGGCGCTTTCATTCCTTGGATATCGGGATCGTTTTCCGCGATCATGGGGTTGCCAGTGGCTGAGACGGCAGTCTTGCTGGCCGCTGCCGGCTTCCCGGTTTGGCAGGTGAGATCATGAAGGGCCGCGTCATTGTTCTGGACCGGATCGGCGATCAAGGGGCGGCAGCCCTGATCATCGACGGCATGCTGGAGGATCTGGCGATTGATCCGGCCTCTGACGCGCCACTGCCTGGAGCCATCTATCGCGCCGTGGCCGACCGGCCGGTGAAAGGGCAGGGCGGGCTGTTTGTCAAATTGCCGGGCGGGTCGGGGTTTCTTCGGCAGACCGCCGGTATCGCGCCCGGTGACCGGATTTTGGTTCAGGTCACCGGCCCCGCCGAGCCCGGCAAGGCAACCCCCGTTACGACCCGGCTATTGTTCAAGGGCCGCTTTGCCATTCTGACACCGGGCGCGCCGGGGCTGAATGTCTCGCGCAAGATCCGCGACGAAGACTGCCGTGCCATGCTGACCGATCTTGCCAGGCATGCGATGAGCGGTGCCGCCGAAGACCTGGGGTTGATTGTGCGATCCGCATCCCAGACCGCTGACCCGGAAGATGTTGCCGCCGACGCCGCCGACATACGCGCGTTGGCTGAAGCCGTCCTTGCCGATGTGAATGGTCCGCCCGAATTGCTGGTAGACGGGGCGTCCGCACAGGAAACCGCGTGGCGCGACTGGGCCGATCCCGCACCCGATGACGTGATCGAACGGCCGGGCGGTTTTGCCGATTTCGGCGTCCCCGAGATGATCCACGCCTTACGCCTGCCGCATGTGGCACTGGCAGGGGGGGGGCATATGATGATCGAACCCACCCGTGCGCTGGTCGCCATTGATGTCAATACCGGGCCAGACATGTCGCCGGCGGCCAGTCTGAAGGCCAATATCGCTGCGGCACGCGCTTTGCCCAGACAGCTGCGGCTGCGCGGACTTGGCGGGCAGATCGTTGTGGATTTTGCCCCGATGCCAAAGAAAGATCGTGCTGTCCTGGATCAGGTTCTGCGCAGTGCCTTCAAGGGCGAAGCCACGGAAACCAACTTGGCCGGTTGGACCACCCTTGGCCTGTTCGAGATGACCCGCAAACGCGACCGCCCGCCGCTGGCCGAGATTTTGCAATGACCTGCCCGATCTGCGCAAAGGAAAGTGATCCCAAGTACCGGCCTTTTTGTTCGCGTCGCTGCGCCGATGTTGATTTGGGCCGCTGGTTGACGGGCAGCTATGCGATCCCGCCTGACGAAAGCGAAGATGATGACTCACCGGTGCGCCAGACACCTCCGCACCGTCCGCAATAGCCACTGATTTTTGTCGAACCCCACTGGACAGCCCTGCAGCCCTCGCTTAATACCGCTCAACCCGTCCGACAAAGCCGTCGGATGCCAGTGCCCAGATAGCTCAGTTGGTAGAGCAGCGGATTGAAAATCCGCGTGTCGGCGGTTCAATTCCGTCTCTGGGCACCACTTTTATCCTTCAGGATCAACGAGCTATCAGGTTTATGCAGCGCAGCAAACTCCTGTTAGCGCAGCCCGAACAGCTAGCACAGGCCTAGCACAGCGTCATTTGGCTCAACAGCTTACCCGCTGAGCGCCGTGCGGCTAGCACGGTGGACCTGTCGCGGTTCTGTTCCGGTCACGTGCTCATGTTAGGCGGCCTTGCGTTCGAATGCCACGGGGCTTTTCCAGCCCAAGGCTGAATGTCGGCGGGGCGGGTTGTAGAAGCCGTTGATGTATTCGAAAATGGCGACTTCGACCTCTCTTCGTGTCTGCCAGTTTCTGCGCCAGATCATTTCAGCCTTGAGGGATTTGAAAAAGCTCTCAACTGCGGCGTTGTCATAACAATTGCCCT
>JANNSG010000058.1:0-7219 GCA_031402355.1 Pseudorhodobacter sp.
GAAATATGAATGCGTCTATCTGCACGCCTGGGAAACCGGCTCACAAGCAAAGGCTGGCGTCGGACGCTGGATCACCTTTTGCAACCACCAGCGGCCCCACGCCGCCCATGGCGGTCAACCGCCCGCCGTGGTCTACTTCAACCGCATTGAAACCGATCAGCAGGTGCAGGCAGTAGCTTAAATCAAACCGAAATCTGTCCAAGAGTTGAGGAGTAGCTCACTCTACGCATAGAGACTTCCAGCGGCAAAGGTCGCAACACCCACCGGCAGCAATCCTGAAGCGTTCAAGCCGGTCAGGTCGCGCGTTTTGGCTTGATCCAGATCGTTCGCGACACATCGACCTTTGGCATGACGGCCCCAATAAGCGAGCAAAACATACTTGTAGGAACAAATTCAATAGGTCAATATTGTATTGGCAAGAAGCGAGGATACGAAAATGGTTGCCGTCGCTGGTTCTGCCCTGACCCCGTTTGGGCGGCGCAAGGATCATTCTTCGTTTCGGGACTGGGCAGCGGAGGCCTTCTTTGGGGCATTAACCATGGCCGACCTTGACCAAAGCGACATTGATACGCTGATCGTTGCGTCCGAAAGCGACTTCTTCTCGTTGCAGCTGAACCCCGCATCTATCATCGCGGATGACCTTGGCCTGACCGGGACGATGGCGTTTCGGGTCGAAGGCGGCGGTGCGTCTGGTCAGTTGGCCGTACACACGGCGGTTGCCCGCCTCAAGAGCGGATTGTCGCGCCATGTCGCTGTGATTGGCGTGGATGCAAGCGCCTCGACCTTGCCCGCGAACCAGGTCAAGGATCTTTACTCGTTCTCTTTTGACGCCTGGACTGATGGGATGAACGGCGCCTCGGCCACTATGCTTTATGCGTTATCATTTCAGGATTTCATGGCGCGAGCCGGGGTGGGCGTCGAAGATCTTGAGATCGTGACAATCAAGAACCGGCGGAATGCCTGCGACAACCCCGGAGCTCATCTGCCAAGGCGGCATGACCCGACCGAGATCGCGGCCTCTCCGATGATTGCAGCGCCCTATCGTCGGTTGCATTGCTCGCCGCTCAGCGACGGGGCGGCGGCGGTGATCCTTTCGCGCGTTGATGCACTGCCGGGTTCGCGCAGGACTGCACCCCGCATCACGGGGATCGGTGCTGCCAGCGACCGGACTAATCTTGGCGCGCGCCCAAAGCCTGGCGATTTCGCGGCCAAGCGGTTGGCAATGCATCGCGCCTGCGCGATGGCCGGAATTGGCCCGACCCAGATCGATGCGGCCGAGATTTATGACGCCTATGCCGGGTCGGAACTTCAATCCATTGCAGCCCTTGGTCTGTCCGAGGACTTGCGCGGCGAATTGCACGACGGCGCATTCGCAAAAAGTGGTCGCCTGCCGGTGAACTTGTCGGGCGGCCTGATGGGTCAAGGCGCGCCGGCTGGTGCGACAGGTGTCGGACAAATGGCAACCTGCGCAATGCTTCTGGAGGGGCGGTATCATCCGGGCCTGCAGCCGGCGCGGCCACTTGCCCACGCCCTTGCGGACACACATGGCGGCATCTGCACGACGTCGGCATTGACGATCTTGTCACAACCGGAGGCAGCATGGACTTGAACCTGCGGCTTGATTACGTGCTGGGCGAAGGGTGGCTTGCGCCATACATCACGGGTCTGCGCGACGGGTGCGCAATCGCCGCGCGCTGCACGGCCTGCGACGCGGTCAGCTTTCCGCCAGCCAGGGTTTGCGCCTGTGGTGGCAGGCAAAGCGCGTGGGTGACGCTTGACGGAACTGCGCAAGTGATTTTTCGGTCGACGGGGATGGATGGGGATTTTGCGCTGGTGCAGTTTGCCGGAGCATCAACCGGGTCGATTGCGCGGCTGCAAGGGATGGCAGCGCATGAAACTATGGGACGCATCGCACCCGCACTGACGACAAGGCCGGGGCTTGTTGTGATCCGCGAAGGCGCGGATTTTGCGCCATGACGCCGTTTGACCTGATCACCGGCGCAGACCTGGCGCGCCTCAATCTGTGCCGCGAAGATGGCAAGTTGCGCATCGTCTGGCCGCAAGACGCCAACATTTATCATATGACCCTGGGCCGGTACTTAGGCCCCAAGGCGCGCAACCACCCTGCCCTGATCTTTGAAGCACCCGACGGCACTGTCACAACGCAGACCTTTGCCGAGGTGGACCGCGCCGCCACAGGATTGGCCGCAACACTTCGGCACCAGGGGTTCGGGCGAGGCGACCATGTGGCGCAGCACACCGGGCAGCACCCAGTTACCGCCGTGGCCCATATGGCGATCTGCAAACTTGGCGCTGTGGCCGTGACGTTGTCGCAACTTTATGGTCCCGAAACTCTTGCGCATGCTTTGAACGATTGCGGCGCGCACGTCATTTTGACGGACAGGGTTGCGTGGGACGCGCTTCAAGGGCAGTCTATTCCTGGTCTGACACATGTCTACGCCCGCGCGCCCAAGCCCGATGAGCATGATCTGGGCGCGGCCTTTGCCGCTGATCCAGCAGGCTTTGAGCCTGATTTCGGCGGTGCGGACGATCCAGCATTGTTGATGTATACCTCTGGCTCCACCGGCAAGCCCAAGGGTATCTTGCACGGCCACCGGATCCTTGCGGCCTATACGCCATCAACCAATCTGTTCTTCAACCTGTCGATGACGGATGCCGACGCGGTGTACTGGTCGCCCTCGGACTGGGCCTGGGTCGGCGGCCTGTTGGACATGCTGTTTCCCGCATGGGTGGCAGGGCGACCGGTCGCGACGTCGCTGGATCGGTTTTCGGCCAACTGGGCGTATGGCTTCATGGCGCGGCACAAGGTAACGCATACATTCCTTGCCCCCACGGCGATCAAGCGTCTGGCACAGGAACCCTACCCGCGTCTTCGCCACCCGCTGGCGTTGCGGGTGGTCTGCACCGGCAGAGAGGCCCTGGCGGCAGAGACGCTGGAATGGGCCGAAAGCCGGCTCGGCGTCGTGTGCAACGAGTTTTACGGCATGACCGAGGTCAACCACGTGATCGGCAATTGCGCAGCACTTTATCCGCGCAAGCCAGGATCGATAGGGCGCGCCTATCCGGGACACGACGTTTTGCTGGTCGATGCCGAAGGGCGGCCGGTGGCGGATGGCGAGGCGGGGGAAATTGTCACGAACGCCAATTCGCCGACAAGGTATCTGGGCTATCTGAACAACGCCGGGAAGGATGCCGAAATGCGGCTTGACTCCTATCTGCGCACCCATGATCTGGCGGTACGCGATGCGGACGGATATTTCTGGCACAAGGGGCGATCAGACGATCTGATCAAATCCAGCGGCTTTCGCATCGGACCGACCGAGATCGAAGACTGCCTGCTGTCCCATCCCGCTGTGGCCGAATGCGCCATCGTGGGAAAACCGGAAGCTGATCAGGGTCAGATCGTCAAAGCCTGTGTGAAATTGCGGGCGACGTTCGACGCCTCCGAAACACTTGCGACGGCACTTGTCGATCACGTCCGCACGCGGCTGGCGCCCTACAAAGCCCCGCGCGAGGTCGCGTTTGTGGACGGGTTTGAGATGACATCTTCGGGCAAGATCAACCGCCGCGCCTTGCGAGACGCTGAAAAAGTCGTGGCGCCATGATCCCGCTCTTGCCAGCAGTCGCGACCTTCCTTGCGCACCCGCAGCCCGCGCGCATTGGCGGGCGGCGGGTGCAGACCAACGGACCGCTGATCGTCCTGAACCCGTCAGACGAGACCGTGCTTGCAACGGTCGCGGCCTGTGGTGCAGCCGAGGTCGATCTGGCAGTTGCAGCGGCGCAAACCGCTTTTGATGGTGGTTGGCGCGACATGCTACCGGATCGGCGGTCGCGCATTCTATGGCGGCTCGCCGATATGATCGAGGACAGGGCGGACGTGTTCGGTCAACTGGACGCATTGGACAATGGCAAACCCTTTGCCAAGGCGCGCGATGTCGATGCTTTCTGGTCGGCACGGCACCTGCGCTATTTCGCCGGATGGCCGGACAAGATCGAAGGCGCAGTGATCCCGGTCAACATACCCGACCGGCTGAACTACACGCGCGTGGAGCCTTTGGGTGTCTGTGGGCTGATCTGCCCGTGGAATTACCCGTTGTTGATGGCGATGTGGAAGCTTGCCCCGGCTTTGGCTGCGGGAAATACCGTGGTGCTCAAACCATCCGAGCAAACACCGCTATCGGTACTTTATCTTGCGGACTTGGCACTGGAGGCAGGCTTGCCGGCGGGCGTGCTGAACGTCATACCGGGCCTTGGCCGCGACGCCGGGGCCGAGCTGGCAGCCCATCCGGGTGTCGCAAAGATCGGCTTTACCGGATCGACCGAGACCGGTCGCAAGATCGTGGTCGCCTCGGCCGGCAATCTGAAACGCGTGTCGCTGGAGCTGGGCGGCAAGGCCGCAAACATCATCTTTGCCGATGCCGATCTTGCCGTGGCCATTCCGGGGGCGTTCTGGGCGGGTTTTGGCAATAACGGCCAGAGCTGCACAGCAGGCGCGCGGCTGTATGTTCATGCTTCGGTGCATGACCGCGTTGTCGATGGGCTGGCGGCAATGGCCGCGGCATTGTCGGTCGGGCCGGGCATGGATGATCCCGGGCATGACATTGGCCCGGTGATCAGTCGCGCCCAAATGGACAAGGTCGCCGGCTTTATCGAGGGTGGCCGCCGCAACGGCGCAACTGTCGTGACCGGAGGGGAACGCATGGACCGGGCTGGCTGGTTTGTGCCGCCGACAATCCTGACCGAGGTGCGCGACGATATGCGCGTCGCTCAGGAAGAGGCGTTCGGACCCCTTCTGTCGGTGTTGCAGTTTACGGATGAAGCGGACGTGCTTGCGCGCGCAAACGCCTCAACCTTCGGATTGGCTGCGGGGCTTTGGTCAAAAGACGTGACCCGGGTCCGGCGCATGGCCGAACGGCTGGAGGCCGGCACTGTCTGGGTCACTTGCTGGGGCGATACCGATGCCGCATCCCCCTTTGGCGGCATCAAGCAATCCGGCTATGGCCGCGAGATGGGGCGCGACGCCGTAGCGCTAGACTCCCAGACCAAGAGCGTCTGGGTTACATGAGGAACAACGGATGAGCCAGATGACAGACCTGCCAAAATACGAAATGGCCTACCGGACCATTCTGGATCGCATCAAGGCCGGCCGCTACACCGTCGGCAGCCGCATGCCGACCGAGGGCGAACTTGCAACCCATTTTGGCATCAGTCGCGTCACCATCCGGCGCGCGCTGGATATGCTGGTGCAGGACGGCTTTGTAGAAAGCAAACAAGGCAGCGGCTACCGGCTGATAACGCTATCGCCCGCCTCGGACACCTGTCTTACGTCTTTTACCGACGCGATGCTGCGGGCGGGGCACGAGCCGACCACGCGGCTGATATCGATTGACACCTTTGCACCGGGTGTCAGTGAAATCGCGCATCTGCCGGAAAACATGAGGGTCACCCCGATAACGCGCGTGATGCGCCTGCGGTCGGTCGATGGGGTGCCGCGCATGCTGGTGATGACCTATGCACCTGCGGACCTGCTGTCGGGTGCAAAGCCAGCGGACTTCCCGGAAACCGGCCCCAAGCAATCCATCCTGCGCATCCTGTCGGATCGTTTCAAACTGGAATGGTCAGCCGCTTGCGAAGATATCAGCCCGGTGATTGCAGATGCCAGTATCGCCGCGACCTTTGGCGTTGCCGAGGGCAGTCCACTTTTGCGGCAGGCCTGTTCGGCCTTTGGTGATGATGGCGCGACCGTGTTCCACGAGGACGTGTATCGCACTGGAGCCGTCAGTTTCAACCTGACCCGGCAGGCGCGTACGCCTCGCCATATCTGAAGACGGACCATGACCCAGTTTCCGGTACTTGATCCAGCTTTTCTGCCAGAACGCCTGGCCGCGCCAAAGGGTAAAGTCCGGCTGCTGATCGACACTGATGCGGCCAATGAGATTGACGATCAGTACGCTATCGCCTGGGCATTGTTGACCCCCGAGCGGATGACGGTCGAGGCGGTGACGGCAGAACCCTTTTCCTTTGCCCATCACATCCCCGGACTTAAAGCTGCCGAACGAGCGATGCTGTCGTGTTCAGATCATGCAGAACACCTCGTAGGGGGCTTCCAGGGGTGGCTTTCGCGGCTGCACGCGTAAGGGCGACAGGTTGACGACCTGGCCCTTGTCGGGCCCTCCGAGGGAATGGAGATGAGCTTTCAAGAGATCCTGCAGGTCTACGACAAATGCGGAATTGCGACGGGTGGGCGCGTGTATCGCGGCGCGGATCGCTACATGACTGACCCCGAAAAACCAGTCATGTCGGAGGCCGTCACGGCGATCATCGACCTTGCCAAGTCTGGCGATGGGCCACTTTACATCGCGGCCATGGGCTGCGTGACCAACATTGCAGCGGCTTTGCTGACAGCACCCGAGATCATCCGCGACGTCGTGGTGATCTGGACCTCGGCGTATCCGTCGCATGCGCCCCATTCCGTGCGCCCTTCCCTGAACCTTGTGCAGGATGTGGCGTCAGCGCGGGTGCTGTTCGATTGCGGCGTGCCGCTGGTCTATCTGCCGGGCTATCATGTTGGGACGCAGCTGAAGATTTCGCTGCCAGAAATGGCCGAGCATGTGAAAGGACGCGGTGCAATTGGCGACTACCTGAACCACCTTTACACGCATAACCCCCTGCACCACATGTTTGCGCTGTCCGACACTGATCGGCGCACCTGGGTCATCTGGGGCATGATTTGCATCGCGTGGCTAGTGAACCCCGATTGGGTGCCTACAGTCCTGACCACGTCACCGGTTCTGACCGAGGACCTTTACTGGCGCAAAGACCCTGACCGGCATCTGATCCGCGAGGCGCATGACGTGCAGCGCGACGAGATCTTCCTGCATTTCTACGACAAGCTGGCTTCGCTCAGCTGAAGTCGGAGACATCCAGATGGTCCCGCATCGGACGTCGGGTAAGAGCCGTCATCCCGGTCCATGACCCGAACTCAGCCAAAACGGATGTACAGTTGCCGGGCACCAGAATGAAGTGATGCTCCAACCCATGCGCCATTACCGTGGCCATGGACCTGTCGCGGTTCTGTTCCGGTCACGTGCTCATGTTAGGCGGCCTTGCGTTCGAATGCCACGGGGCTTTTCCAGCCCAAGGCTGAATGTCGGCGGGGCGGGTTGTAGAAGCCGTTGATGTATTCGAAAATGGCGAC
>JANNSG010000059.1:0-19880 GCA_031402355.1 Pseudorhodobacter sp.
GCGGAATGCAGGCCCTGTGTTTCGACCAATGGACACATCGCACGCACCTCATCGGGCGACACTTCGTACTTGTCATGTCCCATGATGCGCATGAAGTTCATCTCGCGCCGCTGAACTTCGCGGCGGGTGGCGGTGCTGGCAAGATGCAAATGGCCACATTGGCGAAAGCCGGTCGAAAGGCCGGTCTCGGCTTCCAGTTCGGTATAAAGCTGACGGGTGTAGCGTGCGATCCAGGCGGTCGTCTCTGTGGACATGCCTGCCGACGCGATCAACCCGGCCGCATGCCAGGTGGTGCCTGCGGTCAGCTTGTCACGCTCCAGCACGATGATGTCATTCCAGCCCTGTGCGGCCAGGTGATAGGCCACTGACGTGCCGATGACACCACCACCGATGACGATGACGCGGGCATGACTGGTCAGGGTTTCCATGGTCGAAGTCTTTCTGTTGTCGCTGTTGCATCTGCTGGCGGTCGGGACGGTGCCCCCGCCCCCGACGTTGCGTCGTCACCGCATAAAAAGGGTTGCTTTGTACAAGCTGGACTCGCAATTGACCGTCCAGCCACACAGGGTGCCTTTTGGAATGAAGAAGACATCCCCCCTTGCAAAGACCTGCGCCGATCCGTCTGCCCCGGTAAGGGTTATGTCGCCCTGCAGCACCTGCACGAAGTCATGATGCAGAGTGGCCGCCACCGGTGCGGTCCCTGGCGGCAACTGGCAATATCGTACGGTCATGTTGCCGGTATCATTGGAAAAAATGATAGTTTCGCTGTGCCCGGAAATACCTAGTTGCGGGTCAGCATCCAGAACAATGACGCCACCTGCAGCCGATGCGATATCGGGTGTCTGCGCTTGCGGATCCCGCCATGTCACATAGAACTTTTTCAGATATCCGTCTTGTTTCCAACTGGTCGGAATAGCGTTTCGAAAGCAGACGCTTTGCCCTTTGCCCGCCGTGACAGCGACGCCTTCGGCATCAATCATCGCAAAGCACCCCTCCAGCACCACGATGAATTCGTCGCCCGGATAGGGGCCGAATGCTTCTTGCATCGTTGTGGTATCCCAAACACCGACACTGATACCCGCGTCGGCATCGGCAAAGAATTCGTGGACGTTCTGAACCGGAAGCTGCGATTGAAAATCATCGGGATCAAGGTCTGCCCGGGTCAATCCGCAACCGCCCTGGCCGTCCGGTTCAAGCCGGATGACGCAACCGCCCCGGGCCGCCAGGTGATTTTGCACAGCTGCCATGCTGATCCATCCATTCAATTGATTACCGCAGACCTCGACAATTATCTTGACTCATTTCCTGTCGCGCCGCAATGATTGAATAGACATTCAATAGAACGCTTGTGAAATCTGCCGCCAGACTTGCCAGAGCCAAGCGGGTTCCTGACAGGCGGGCAGGCAAGCGCTAAGGTAGCAAACCCCGGGGTCTGCCGTGCGGCCGGCCCCCGCAACCGTGGAGATGGACAGATGGATGTGATAGACCAACTTGGTTCCCTGCGCGAAGGTAAACTAAGCCGCCGGGCGTTCAACAAATCCCTGCTGGCGCTTGGGCTTGTGCCCGCGATGACGCCGCTGATGCCGCGCAGGGCGCTGGCGGCACCCGAGGACCAGGCGACTTATTTCACCTGGGGTGGGTTCGACATTCCCGAATATTTTGAAGAATATGTCGCCAAACGCGGCGAGCTGCCGAACTTCGCCGCCTACGGATCAGCCGAAGAAGCGCTGCAAAAGCTGCAATCTGGCTTTACACCTGACATAGCACACCCCTGCCTGTCTGACGTGCCGCGCTGGTCGTCGACCGGCCTGTTTCAACCGGTTGATACGGCGCGCCTTTCCAATTGGCCGGACATGGTTCCCGAACTTTGGGATGTCGATTACAACATCAAGGACGGCAAGCCCTGGATGATCCCGTTCGAATGGGGCCAGACCTCAATTGCCTACCGCACCGATCTGTTTGAACTGCAGGGCGAAGAAAGCTGGGATATGCTTTGGGACCCCCGCTATACCGGTCGGCTTGGCAGCCTTGCCGGAGGCGGAGACGTCTGGTGGTGCGCCGCGATCAAGGCCGGTATCCCGTTCGACAAGCTGGACACCGAAGAGGCGTTCGAGAAGATCTCGACGGTGCTGCGCGAACAGCGCCCGCTGATCCGGGTCTATACTGATGACACCACATCAACCGATACCGCGCTGGCGGCAGGGGAACTGGTCGCCTGCATGGCATGGAACAGCTCGGTCGTGGCGTTGCAGGGGCAGAACGTGCCGATCAAGTTCGCAAAGCCAAAGGAAGGTGCGCTGACCTGGGTCTGCGGCATGATGCTGCTGAAGGACGCGCCGAAAATCGACAGCGCCTATGATGTGCTGGATTCGTTGATCAGCAAATCCTCTGCGCTGTTCAACATGCGCAGCTATGGCTATGGCGGCGTGCATCAAAAGGCCTTTGACGAGGTCACCGAAGAAGAGCTTCAGGCCCTTGGCCTGTCCAAGGACGTGAACGCGGTGCTGAAGGCAGGCCACTTCGGCATTCCGCAGACGGCCGAATGGGATCAGCGCATGACCGAGACCTGGGAGCAGATCAAGCTTGGGTTCTAGGGTGCGACAGTGGACCTTTGGCGGATAGGATGAACTGATGATCAACTCAGCTGGCATCGTGTTGGCCGAACGGCCGGGCGGGTTTCGCGCCCGACTTTCTGCACTGCTTTTCCGCCATGAAGCGGTGCGCGGCTATCTGCTGCTATCGCCCGCCCTGATCATCATGGCGCTGGCCATCATCATGCCGCTGATCACCATCATCACGATGAGCTTCTGGTCAGTGTCGGGCTACACGATCGACACCACGTTCAGCCTTGGCAATTATGCCGCCATGACGACGCATCCGATGTATTCGGTGCTGATCGGTCGCAGTCTTGCAATGTCGGCATTAGCGACCTTCGTCACAGTTGTGGCCTGCTATCCGATGGCCTATTTCGTGGCTTTCCACGGCGGCCGTCACAAGGCGCTTTGGCTGATCATCATGACCTTGCCGTTCTGGACAAGCTACCTTCTGCGCGTGTTTTCCTGGAAGGTCATCCTGGGCTATGAGGGGCTGATCAACAGCACAATGATGTCGCTTGGCCTGATCGACCAACCGCTGACGGTGTTTCTTTACAGCCGCACCGCCGTGATCGTGGTGCTGGCGCATTCCTGGGCGGTTTTTGCGCTGTTGCCGATTTATGTGTCGCTTGAAAGCATCGACAAGTCTTATCTGGAAGCTGCTGCAGATCTGGGTGACAGCCCGGCGCGGCAGTTCTGGCGGATTGTCTTTCCACTGTCATTGCCCGGAATCGTCGCAGCCTTTTTCATGATGTTCATCCCGACGGTCGGCGATTTCATAACGCCCGCATTGGTCGGCGGCCCTGATGCGATGATGGTCGGCAATCTCATTCAGGCCAATTTCGGCCAGATGAACAACCATCCCGCCGGGGCGGCACTGGCAATCGTCATGATTGCCGCGATTTCCGTGGCCGGGTTGGTCTTCCTTTTTCTCACCCGGTTCATTCGCAGGTAGCCATGAGCAAGTTGTTTTCATCCAATGCAGCCAACCGCAGCCTGTTCGTCTATGCCGCAATATTTTCGGTTTTCCTTTACCTGCCGGTTCTTCTGATCCCGCTGTTTTCGCTCAATTCGGGCATCTATGTGAAATTTCCGCTCGATGGGCTGACGTTCGATTGGTACCTCGAATTGGCGCAGCGCGCGCCGTTGCGGACAGCCCTTTATAACAGCCTGCAACTGGGCGCGGTGGTGGCGTTGATATCGACTGCGCTTGCGGTTCCGGCGGCCAAAGCGATTTCGCGTTATCGGCTGCCAGGTATCCGGCTGATCGTTGGCTTCATGATGCTGCCTTTCGTGGTCCCTGCATTGATTTTCGGGGTGGCACTTCTGGCGCTGGTGAACCGCTTTGATGTGACGCTTTCCCTGGTGACAGTTGCGGCAGGGCAGATCGTCATCTGCCTGCCCTATGCCATCTCAACCCTGCTGCCGCGTTTTGACACCTACGACCGGTCGATTGAGGAAGCATCGGCAGATCTGGGCGAAAACGCGCTCTGGACCTTTTGGCGGATCACCGTGCCCACCATCGGGCCGGGTATCCTGGCCAGCCTTCTGATGTCTTTCACCATCTCATTCGATGAGTTTTACATGGCCTTTTTTCTAAGCGGCACCGACGCCACGCTGCCCATCTACATCTGGACACAGTTGCGCTTTCCACAGGATTTCCCGTCGCTTCTGGCGCTGGCCACGCTGATATTGATCTTTTCGTTCGGCATGGTTCTGGCCAGTCTGAAAATATCCGGCCTCAGCCAGTCTATCAAAAACCGGGGCACGAAATGATCGAAGTCCGCAACGTTTCCAAACGATATGGCCGCGTCGAGGCCGTGACAGAGGTGTCTCTGGACATCAAGGCGGGCGAATTTTTTGCGCTTCTTGGGGCATCAGGATCAGGCAAGACAACGCTTTTACGGATGATCGCGGGATTTGAGCCGGTGACCGCGGGCCAGATCGTGATCGACGGCCAGCGGATGGAAGAGGTTCCACCCCACCTGCGGCCAATCAACATGGTGTTTCAGAACTATGCGATTTTTCCGCATCTGAACGTGCAAGACAACATCGCGTACGGTCTGCGTCGTCTGGGCATCGCCAAGCCCAAACAGGCAGAGATGGTGAACGAGATGCTGGAGATGATCGCGCTGCCTGGGTATGGCAGCCGCCGCGCACACGAGCTGTCGGGCGGCCAGCGGCAGCGGGTGGCTTTGGCCCGCGCCCTGATCCTGAAGCCCAAGGTCTTGCTGCTGGATGAACCGTTGGGCGCGCTGGACAAGCAGCTGCGCGAACAGATGCAATTGGAACTGCGGCTTTTGCAGCAAAAGCTGGGTATCACCTTTGTGCTTGTGACCCATGATCAGGAAGAAGCATTGTCGCTGTCAGACCGAGTTGCTGTCATGTCGCAGGGGCGGGTTGTGCAGGTGGATACACCTTCGGCCCTTTATGACAATCCTGGCAGCCGGTTGGTCGCAAGTTTTGTCGGCAACATGAACTTCTTTGCAGGCAGGGTCGGCAAGACCGGGCCGAAAGGGGCCGATGTCACTGCCGAAGGGCTGGGACTGGTTCAGGTCAGGGCGGACGCCGTACCGGACGCGCCATTTGCCAAGGTTCTGGTGGCGCTGCGGCCCGAGAAACTACACCTGTGCCTTGAGAAACCGGCGGGCGACAGCAATGTCGTGGCGGGAAAGCTGCTCACCACCGCCTATATGGGCGAGCGTCGCCTGTGTTTTGTCCAGATCGAAGGCCGGGCCGAACCAGTCACCGTTTCAATCCAAAACCAGCGGCGCGCCGTGTCTGAAGATCTTGCACAGGGTCGCGCAGTGTGGATGACATGGAGCAACGACGCCATCATTGTCCTTGATCACCAATGACCATCTCGCGCATCAAAGGAAAGACGGACGCCATGACCAATGATGTCGTCCCTGTTCGGCCCGTCGCTGAACCGAAAGTCCGGCGCACCGAAGACAAATCCGTGCGTAGGGCGCAGCTGATTGATGCCACCATCACCTGTATCGCGAAATTCGGCATTTCGGGCACGACCCTTGCCAAGGTTACCGAAGAGGCAGGCTTGTCGCTTGGGCTTGCGAATTTCCATTTTGCCAGCAAAGAGGTGCTGCTGCACGAAACCCTGCGCTTTGTGGCGGGCGAGCACCGGGATCGCTGGCAAAAGGCAGTTCAGTCGACCACACTTAGTGACAAGGATCGCTTTCTTGCGATCATAGAGTCATTCTTTCATCCGCAGGTCTGCAGTCGCAAAAAACTGTCGGTCTGGTTTGCCTTCTTTGGCGAGGCGGGCAACCGGAACGCCTATCGGTCGGTGGTGGAAGACATCGACGAAGAGCGCCATCAGGAATCCATGCGTCTGATCCGCAGAATCGCAGCCGAGGACGACACCGCGATTGATCCGGTGATGATCTCGCTGACACTTGAAGCCCTGATGGATGGCTTGTGGCTGAACATGCTGCTTTATCCCGACGAATTCACACGGGATGTCGCGAAACAACAGGTGCGCCAATTGCTTGCGCTGATGTTTCCGCGCCAATTTCCCATAGCCATTCCCAAAACAGACGGAAAAGCCTGATGTCGCGCGACCCACGTTATGATATTTTGTTCCAGCCGATGAAGATCGGCCCGGTCACGGCCAAGAACCGCTTTTATCAGGTGCCGCATTGCACTGGTATGGGCTGGCAACGTCCACGGACGCTTGCCGCCATGCGCGGGGTGAAGGCCGAAGGCGGCTGGGGGGTGGTCTGCACCGAATACAACTCCATTCATCCTGCATCGGACGACGCACATCACGTATCAGCCTCACTGTGGGACGACAGCGATATCCGCGCCCATAGCCTGATGACCGATCTTGTGCATGAGCATGGCGCCCTTGCCGGGGCGGAATTGTGGTTTAGCGGCGCGCGCAGCGCCAATATGGGCACCCGTCTGGGGTCAATGGATGTGGTCGAACTTCCAAATTCCGTCGGCCATCCGTTTCAGGCCCGGGCGATGGACAAGACCGATATCGCCAATCTGCGCCGCTGGCACAAAAAGGCAGCACTGCGCGCCCGCGATGCCGGTTTTGACATCGTCTATGTCTATGCGACACATGATTATCTTCTGTCGAACTTTCTGGATCGCCACGTCAACACCCGCAGCGACGAATATGGTGGGTCAATGGAAAACCGCACAAGATTGATGCGGGAATTGATCGAGGAAACCAAAGACGCAGTTGGCGATCGCTGTGCTGTCGCCGTGCGCTTTGCAGCGGATGAAGAGGAAGATGAAGACGGAGTGCCGATCTGGGGTGAACGTCGCGACATGCTGGCCTCGATGGCCGAGATGCCCGACCTGTGGGACATCAACATTCAGGACTATTCGCTTGAGATGGGGGTATCGCGTTTCGTGAAGGAAGGCGCACTGGAACCCTATATGTCCTTTGTGAAATCGGTCACCAGCAAGCCGGTGGTGACCGTGGGCCGTTTCACCTCGCCCGATACGATGGCCAGTCAGGTCAAACGCGGTATTACCGATTTTATCGGCGCGGCCCGTCCGTCGATTGCCGATCCGTTCCTGCCCAACAAGATCATGGAAGGTCGCACTGACGACATTCGCGAATGCATCGGCTGCAATATCTGCTATTCGGGTGACAGCATCGGCGTGCCGATCCGCTGCACCCAGAACCCGACCATGGGCGAGGAATGGCGCAAAGGCTGGCATCCCGAAAAGATCGCCAAAAAGGGCTCTGACGCCCGTATCCTGATTGTCGGCGCCGGGCCAGCCGGGCTTGAGGCGGCACGGGCACTGGGTGCGCGCGGCTATGACGTGATGCTGGCCGAAGCCACCCGCGTGCTGGGTGGCCGCGTGGTCCGCGAAGCCGCCTTGCCCGGGATGAGCGAATACATCCGGGTGCGTGATTACCGCGAACAGCAGGTGTTGCGCATGCCAAATGTCGAGATTTTTCGTGAAAGCACGCTTACGGTTGATGATGTGATGGCCGTGGGTGCCGATCATGTGGCGATTGCGACCGGTGCGCGATGGCGCCGCGACGTGGCGCAGGACAAAGTTTACAAGACCGTGGCCGAGGCAGGCACCGAAGTGCTGACCCCCGATGACATCATGGAAGGTCGCCTTCCTACGGGCCGATGCGTCCTTTATGATGCCGACGGCTATTACATGGGCAGCGTCGTAGCCGAGCGTGTCCTGGCCTCGGGCTAGCCGGTGACTTTGGTTACCCCGCTTGATTCCGTATCCTACTGGGCGCAGATGACGTCCGAGCGTTGGCGCATCCGGACCCACCTGATGAAGCTCGGGGTTGAGATCGTCACTGCGCACGGACTTGGCCATTTTGACGGGCGCGAGGCCAGTCTTTCGTGCCAGTACTCGGGCCGGGAAATGGTGCTGCCCGCCAAGTCGCTGGTGGTGGTCGGGCAAAGACGGCCTTCGGATGCGCTGTATCAAGGTTTGATGGCCAGCCCAATGGGGGTGGCGGGAACCCTGCCCTTCAGCCTTAAACGTATCGGCGATTGCGAAGCCCCGGCCATCATCGCAGCCGCAGTCGCGGCTGGCCACGGCTACGCGCGCGAGATGGATGCCCCCGTCGATATCGACATGCCGATCCGGCATGAGCGTGTCGATGTGGGACATGTCGCCCCGGCGCATTGGCAAGTGGCGGCACAATGATACCGGGCGCAGCCCTGTTGCAGGACAAAGCCGGGCAGCGGCCGGATGCAAAGGCGCGCCCCCGAAAAAGCGGTAAGGTCGCCGTCGTGACATTGGCCGCAGGCCTGCTGGCCATCGGTTGGGTTGTCTGGCCCGCCCCGCCAAAACCTGTCATTGTCGGCTGCAGCAGTTGCACCGCGCGCAACAGCCATATGGCCGAACGCCGCGCCGCTCTTGCAGCGCTGGCCGAGAGGCAGGAAAGTGGCTCACCTTTGGCCAACCAGCCCTGATCAAAGACTGCCCGAACCAAAACCTGCCCGGGGCCGCGCCCATCGGAGCAAAAGAAAGGAACCCCAGATGACTGATTTTGTGACGGCCGAAGAACTGGACCAGGCCTTTACGCATGTCATGGCGGCGCCGCAAAATACTGGGCCGGTTTCGATGCTGCTTTATCGGCGCAAATACAATGACCGGGTTTTTTCCGACCGCCTGAATTTGACCAAAGCGCATGGGATCGAGGGTGACTTCGAGATGACCATGCCCTGGCTTGAACTGGAGGACGGCTCGCCCGACCCGCGCATTCAGGTTTCCATCCTGCCGCAGCGGGTGTTGGATCTGTGCTGGCGCAACCGGGAAAAAACCGTACATCCCGGCGATCAGATCATCGCCGATTTCAACATGTCGCTGGAAAACCTGCCCACCGGGTCGTTGATCAAAGTGGGGACTGCGGTTCTGCGGGTGTCTGACCTGTGGAACGACGGTTGCGTGAAATGGAAGGCCCGGTGCGGCAGACCGGCCTACAACTGGGTGCGTGCGCCCGCGCATGAGCCGCTGCGTTTGCGCGGTATCTTCTGTTCAGTTGAAGAGGATGGCGTGGTCAATATCGGCGACATGATGGTCAAGCTTTGATCGCAGTCGTAAAGCAGGTTGGTGTTTTATGAAACTACTGTCCTGCGCTAGCGCAACCGCAGCCCGGCAGTGTCAAAGTGAAACGCACGATTTGTGTCGGGTGACAGGTGGACGGTCTCGCCCACGGTGAAATCCTGTTCGCCAAAAAGCCGGATGGTCAGCAATGCCTGACCCGGCACATTGACATAGACCAAAGTCTCGCCGCCCAGCTTTTCGACATGGGACACCGTGCCTTGCATTTGACCCGGACCTCGCGAAATTTCGATATGTTCGGGGCGCACCCCCATGGTGTCTGACCGCATCCCCAAAGCCCCGGCTTGAAGAAAGTTCATCTGCGGTGACCCGATAAAGCCCGCAACAAAAGTGTTGACCGGATCGTTGTACAGATCCATCGGGGCGCCGGATTGTTCGACCCGCCCCGCCCTGAGCACGACAATCCGGTCGGCCAGCGTCATCGCCTCAACCTGGTCATGGGTGACATAGATCATGGTGGCAGCCAGATCGCGGTGCAGCCGGGCTATTTCGATCCGGGTTGCCACCCGCAGGGCGGCATCAAGGTTGGACAGCGGTTCATCGAACAAGAACAGCTTGGGGGTGCGCACGATGGCACGCCCGATAGCGACGCGCTGACGCTGGCCGCCCGACAGTTCGGATGGCCGCCTCTCCAGCAGGGGTTCCAGCGACAGCATTCCAGCTGCACGGTCGGTTGCGCGGCCGATATCGGGTTTGGAAAACCCTGCCTGCTTCAGCGCCAGACCCATGTTGTCGCGCACGGTCAGATGCGGATAAAGCGCATAGGACTGGAACACCATCGCCAGTTCGCGCTTGGCCGGTGCCACCTCGTTCACCCGCAACCCGTCGATCATCACATCGCCCGAAGTGCAATCCTCCAGCCCGGCGATCATCCGAAGCAGGGTGGATTTGCCGCAGCCAGAGGGGCCGACAAAGACACAGAATTCGCCGTCGCGCACCTCAAGATCAACGCCCTTGATCACCTCGGTGGCCCCGAAGGATTTGGTCACAGTCTTCAATGTCAGCGCACCCATGGCGGCCTCCTACAGTTTCACGGGCTGGCCGGAACGCACGCTTTCATCGGCCGCAAGGCAGATGACCAGCGATTGCACGGCGTCTTCAATGTGGCGGGTCAGATCAAGCCGTTCGAGGATGGCACGGGCAACAAAGGCCTGTTCGCGGTCGCATAATTCCTGGTGCCCCGGCTCATCCGCCATCGAGATATCGGTATCGCCACCGGCCACTTTATGCACCCGCAGCAGCGATGTTTTGGTATGGGTATCAATATCATCGGACCGCGCGCTTTCCGGCATGCGGATTGACACGGCACCGTTCGGGCTGATGACATCTTTGACGAAAAACGCGGTATCAGACATCATCGGGCCCCAGCCCGCCTCGTACCAGCCAAGGCTGCCATCGGCGAACAGCACTTGGAAATGGCCGTAATTGTACATGTCAGGCGCGATCTCGGCGCTCAGTCGCAGGCCCATGCCGCGCACTTCGACCGGCTTTGCATCGGTGATCTGGCACATGACATCGACATAATGCACCCCGCAATCGACAATCGGAGGGGTGGTTTGCATCAGGGCTTTGTGCACGTCCCATGTCGGCCCGGAGGATTGCTGATTGAGGTTCAGCCGGAATACATAAGGCCCGCCCAAGGCCCGCGCCTCAGCGATCAACCTGATCCAACTAGGATGATGGCGCAGAATATAGCCCACCACCACCCGGCGGCCGGTTTGCCGCGCCTTGGCCTGCACCCGGCGCGCATCGGCGGCGGTGGTGGCAAGTGGCTTTTCGACAAATACATCCGCGCCCGCATCCATCGCGGCACAGGCATAATCGGCGTGGCTGTCGGAATAGGTGGCCACGCAGACCAGATCGGGCTTCAGGCGGGCCAGCGCTTCGTGGTAATCCGACGTGACCCGATAGCCCTGCAATTCGGCGGGCAGATCGGGCACCGACCGGTTGACCAGACCTACGATCTGAAACGCGGGATTGTGGTGATAGGCCAGCGCATGGCTGCGCCCCATATTGCCCAGACCCGCCACCAGTACCCGGATCATTTCACCGCTCCTGCTGTTATCCCGCGAATGAGTTGGCGCGAGAAGATAAGATAAAGCACAAGCACAGGCACAATGGCGAGGCTGAGCGCAGAGAGAACCGCATTCCAGTTGGTGACGAACTGGCCGATGAATATCTGGCTGCCAAGGGTGATGGTTTTCACCTCTTCCGCCGGGGCCAGGATCAACGGGAACCACAGATCGTTCCAGATCGGGATCATGGTGAACACGGCCACAGTGGCCATGGCCGGGCGGATCAGCGGCAAGACCAGCGTAAAGAAGATGCGGTATTCCGACAGCCCGTCGATGCGGCCTGCGTTTTTCAGATCATCCGACACTTGTTTCATGAATTCCGACAGAATGAAGATCGCGAGCGGCAGCCCCTGCGCGGTATAGACCAGCACCAGCGCCGTGCGGGTATTGACAAGTCCCGACGCCACCATCAGTTGCAGAATGGCGACGGTGCCCAACCGGATCGGGATCATGATGCCCAATGCCAGATAAAGCCCGGTCAAGGTATTTCCGCGAAACCGGTATTCGCTAAGCGCAAAGGCCGCCATCGCGCCAAACAGCAGCACAAAGAACAGGCTGCCCATGGTGACAGTCATCGAGTTCACGAAATACTGAAAGAAGTCGCCCTGTTTCAGCACGGTGGCATAGCCGACCAGATCAAATGTGGCGGGCGTCGGCAGCGCCAACGGATCACCGAAGATCGCTTTGCGCGATTTGAAGCTGTTGATCACGATCACGAACACCGGGAAAAGCGATATCAACGTGTATGCGATCAGCACCGAATGGGCGGCAATGCTGCGGGCGACGGGGGTGCGGATGGCCATTGCCGCCCCCTAAAACTGATAGCGACGCAGGCGCGTCTGGATGGCGAAAAGATAGACGCAGACACCTGCCAGGATGATGCCGAACATCGCGGTGGCAATGGTGGCCCCCATATGCGGATCACCCAGTTGCAACTGAAAGCCAAAGAATGTGCGGTACAGGAACGTGCCCAGAATGTCGGTCGAATAATCCGGTCCCGCAAGCGCGCCTTGCGCCACATAGATCAAATCGAAGGCATTGAAATTGCCCACAAATGTCAGGATAGAGATGATCCCGATTGACGGCAGGATCAGCGGCAGCTTGATCTTCCAGAACTGGCTGGCACCGGTGACGCCGTCCATTTCGGCGGCCTCCAAGACCTCGTCCGGGATGTTCAGCAGGGCCGCATAGATCAGCATCATCGGGATGCCGACAAATTGCCAGACCGACACGAGGGCAAGGGTTGTGAGGGCATAATCCTCTTTCCCCAGCCATGGCAGATAAAGCCCCTTCAGCCCGACCCAATCCAGCATACCCGGCGCAATGCCCCAGATCGGCGACAAGATCAGTTTCCACACAAAGCCTACGATCACGAAGCTAAGGATCGCGGGGATGAAGATCGCAGTGCGGTAAAAAGCCGCCATCCGCAGCCGCGGGCTGGACAGCAAGGCCGCGAGCAGCACGCCAATCGGGTTTTGCACCAGCATATGCACGATGAAGAACCACGCATTGTTACCCAGTGCGTTCCAGAACGCGACAGACCAGTTCGGATCGCCGAACAGCCTGGCAAAGTTGGCAAGGCCCACGAAAATGCGGTTTTCGCCCTCTAAGGTGTAAAGCGACAGGTTCAGCGTCCCGAACAAGGGGATGATCATGATCGCGGTATAAACCAGAACAGCGGGCGCCAGAAATACCGGGATATGCCAGCGGAATGATCTGCCGGACATGGCGGGCCTCCGATCACGAAAGGGGATGGCGGCCCCGCAATGGGGGCCGCCGGTTGCATCACTTTTGCGGATCGTACCACGAAGCAAGGCCGGTTTGCAGTTTGGCCCCCAAAGCCTCGGGCGTTTCGGTGCCCTTGATGGCCGCTACACTCGCATTCCAGGTTTCAGTTTCCAGGTTTGGCGTTCCGCGCGACAGGATCTGATAGGTTGACCGGATCGAGGATTGGCACTTGTCACGCCAGGACACGAATTCCTGCGCCAACGGGTCTTCCATCGCAACCGGGGCCGAGTTCAGCGAAAAGAAGCCCGGCAAGGCATTGGCGTAAAGCGTTGCGAATTCCGCCGAGCCGACCCATTCGAGGAAGGTCTTGGTTTCCTCGGGATGTGCTGACTTTGCGTTCATCCCGAGCGCGATATCGGTGTGGTCCGAGATATAGCAGGTGTCGCCTGCCGCTTGCACGGGTGGCGGGAAGGCCCCCATCTTGAAGGCGGCCTGCGTGTTGAAGCCTGAAATCTCCCACGATCCGGCCGGATAGACCGCAGCCCGGCCAAGGGTGAACAGGTTCTGGCTGTCGGGGTAGGTCTGCGCCTCATAGCCATCGCCCAGATAGTCTTTCCAGCGGGCCAGCGCCGCATAGGGGGCAACCCATTGCGGATCGGTCAGTTTCTGCTCGCCCTTGATCAGCGCGAGGCGGCCCTCTTCACCTTTCCAGTAGTTCGGACCAATGTTGTTGTAGCCCATGGTGGCGGCTTCCCATTGGTCATTGGTGCCCATCGCCATAGGGATATAGGTGCCATCTGCCTTGATCGCGTCGAGGGCGGCAAAAAGCTCTGCCTCGGTGGTGGGCACTGCGATGCCCAAGGCGTCGAAGGCGTCTTTGTTATAGATGAAGCCATGAATCACCGATGCCATCGGCACACAGAAGGTCGCCGCCGCGTCATCGGTCTGCCATGCCGATTTGGCTACGGGCGAGAAATTGGCCATGGCACCCAGCGATGTCAGGTCTGCCAGATGACCCTTGGTGTAAAGTTCAAGGCTGGCATCGAATGGGCGGCATGTGATCATGTCACCCGCTGATCCTGCATCAAGTTTGGAGTTCAGCACGGCGTTGTATTCGGCAGGGGCCGAAGGCGCAAACGTCACTTTGATGCCGGGGTTGGCCGCCTCAAACGCCGGAATGATGGTGTCTTGCCAGATCGCAAGATCGTCATTGCGCCAGGATTCGATGGTTAAGGTGACATCTTCGGCATGGGCCATTCCGGCCAGCAAGGTGCTGGTCAGAAAGGCGGTACGCAGGGTTTTCGTGGTCATTGTCGTCTCCCTATTGGCGGGAATTTCACCCGGTTGGTTCAGTCGTTCAGAAAGGCTGTCAATGCCGCAGACAAGTGCCCATTGCTGGTGCGCAGCAATGCGGCGGCCCGGTCGGGGCCTGCGCCACGCGCGATAAGCACCGCAGGCTTGACCGCGCCGGCACTTTCGCCAAGGGCTATCCGTGCCGCATCAAGCCCGCGACCAGACAGCGCCGACACGATCGCCGCCGCGCGCGCCATTAGCTTGGCGTTGTCCGCCACTACATTCACCATATAGCCATCGTGCACATGGCCCAGACGGATGGCGACCAACACCGACAGCATGTTCAGCGCCACCTTTTGCGCCGTCGCAGCCCCCATGCGGGTTGATCCCGCGACCACCTCTGGCCCGGTGTTCAGAAAAACCGGCCAATCTGCCAGCTGCAAGACTGGCGATGGATCAACGCAAGCGATCCCGATCACCTGCGCACCGCACGCTTTGGCACCCTGCGCCACCGCAACCGTGTAAGGCGTGCTGCCTGATGCTGAGACGCAGATCACCACATCGCCCGCTTTGAACGCGGCCCTATCCAGATCTGCCAGGGCCTGCGCAGGATCATCTTCAACCGCTCCGGTCATGTGGATCAACGCACCCGCGCCGCCAGCAAACAGGATTGGCGTCTGCGCGAGCGGGATCCCGAAAGTACCGAACAATTCAAGGCAATCGGACAGCGCCATCAGGCCTGACGATCCGGCACCCGCATAGGCCATCTTGCGCCCCGCCATCAAGGCATCTGCCGCTGCATCTGCGGCTGCCACAAGCGCTGACAAAGCCGGGCGAACAGCAGTGACCGCAGCAATCTGCGCGTCAAGCAGGCGCGCGGCCGCAACATGCGCAGGGGCGCTATGCAATCCGGCAGACCCTGGGTGCTGCCCCTCTGTTGCGCGATCCGGCATTTGATTCCCCCTTTCAAATATAATGCCAAATTAATACCAATTGTAAAGCAGTAAGTCATTACATCCACATAATAGCACTTTACGGCATATCTATAGATACCACTTTCAATTTGGTATTGTTTTGGTATTGTGACCGAAAGAGGGAATCATCATGCGGTTGGTCTTGGGGATAGATGGCGGCGGCTCGGGGTGTCGCGCGGCCTTGGCGGATGCCGAGGGCACTGTGCTGGCACGCGCAGAAGCTGGTCCTGCCAATATCGCGTCAGATCCCGAAGGGGCTGCGGCACAGATCATTGCTGCCGCGAAAGAGGCGCTGACGCAGGTCAAGGGCGCACCCGTCACCCGGGGCGATCTTGCCCGCCTCTCCGTTGTCATGGGCCTTGCCGGGGCAAATGTCGCAGCTTACGTTACACAGTTGCGCGCGGGCTTGCCCTTTGCGTCGTGTCAAGTGGTGACCGACGCCATGATCGCCGCGAAAGGTGCCCTGCGTGACGCCGATGGCATTGTGGCGGCAGTCGGCACCGGATCGGTCTTTGTGCGCCAATTGCGGGGCCAGATACGCCAGGTTGGCGGTGCTGGTCTGATCCTGGGCGATGAGGGCAGCGGCGCATGGCTGGGGCGCGCATTGCTGCGGGTCAGTTTGCAGGCCGCCGATGGCCTTGTACCACTGACACCGCTCTTAAAATCGGTCCTGGCCGACCACGGCGGCATCGAAGGTGTCATCAGTTTCGGCCTCGTCGCACGGCCGGCCGATTTTGCCAAATTTGCACCGCTGATCGTGGGCTCTGATGATCCTGCCGCGACCGCATTGATGGCGCTGGCCGAGGCCGATATCGCGGCGTCGATCGCCGTGTTGCAGCCTGATCCGGCACTTGCAGTTGTGTTTCTTGGCAAACTAGGCCTGAAACTTGCACCGCGTTTTTCCGGCCGCTGGGCCCAACGCCCCGCCCTTGGCTCGGGCCTTGACGGTGCGCTTTGGATGGCCAGACAGATGGGGCGGCAGACATGATGTCATTGTTTTCTGCCGAAGACTTTGGCAAGCCGGGGGCTGGGCCGCTGTATCTGCAACTGCATCGCCGGATCCTTGATGCCATTTCATCGGGCCGCCTGTTGCCGGGCAATAGCCTGCCCCCTGAGCGCGACCTTGCACTGATGACCGGGCTGTCGCGGGTGACGGTCCGCAAGGCCATGCAGGCCCTCGTGACCACCGGTCAGCTGGTGCAGCGACGCGGCTCGGGAACGGTTGTGGCACGCCGCGTCGAGCGGCTGGAACAGGCACTGTCGCTGCTGACATCCTTTACAGAAGACATGGAACGTCGCGGCAAGCAGGTTGAATCGGTTTGGATTTGCCGGGGTTTGTACTCGCCCGCGCCGGAAGAGGTGATGGCGCTTGGCCTTGGCTCGGATGACCGGGTCGCGCGGCTAGAGCGGGTACGGCGCAGCGACGGATTGCCGCTGGCCATTGAACGCGCCGCCCTGTCCAATGCCATTCTGCCCGATCCGGCGGCTGTAGAAACCTCGCTCTATGCGTTTTTGCAAGACCGTGGCCTACGGCCGGTCCGCGCCGTGCAACGCATATCCGCAGCCAATCTGGGCCAGCAAGACGCCGATCTTCTGGGGGTCACCCCCGGGGCGGCCGGCCTGAAGATCGAACGGGTGTCTTATCTCGCCTCTGGCCGGGTGGTGGAATTCACCCGTTCTGTCTACCGCGGCGACGCCTATGACTTTGCCGTTGAACTGAAGCTTGCAACTGCCAGCGAAAGGACCACCGATTGACGTCAAGTTTCATGGCCAGGGAGGTTGCCGAAATCCCCGACGTCGCAGCCCGGTTTCTGACCCAGACCGGCCCGGCTGTTCAGGCCGCCGCCACCGCATTGCGCGCCCGCAACCCCGGCTTGATCGCAACGGTTGCACGCGGATCCTCTGATCACGCAGCGACCTATTTGAAATATTGCATCGAATTGGCGGCAGGCGTGCCGGTTGCCTCTATCGGGCCCTCGATCGCGTCGATCTATGGCGCCGCCCTGCAGCTTCAGGGGGCGGCCTGCATCGGCATTTCACAATCCGGCCGCAGCCCTGACATTGTCGAAATGATGCGGTCTGCCAAGGCGAACGGTGCGTTGACGATAGCCATCACCAATTTTTCCAATGCACCGATGGCCGAGGTGTCGGACCATTGCCTGCCCCTGCAAGCCGGGATTGAAATGAGCGTGGCCGCAACCAAAACCTTTGTCGCCTCGGCGCTGGCGGGCCTGTCATTGCTGGCCGAATGGCGCGAAGATGCGGCATTGCGCGCCGCTGTGGCACGCCTACCCGAAGCGTTCCAGGCCGCCCTGTCGCTGGATTGGGGGCCACTGGCCGGGCGGCTGGCCCGCGCGCAATCGCTTTACGTTCTGGGCCGGGGGCCGACCTTTGCGATTGCCAGTGAAGCCGCCTTGAAATTCAAGGAAACCTGCGGGTTGCATGCCGAAGCCTATTCGGCGGCCGAAGTGCTGCATGGCCCGGCCGCACTGGTGCAGGCCAAATTCCCGGTCTTTGCACTTGGCATCGAAGACGCCGCCCTGCCGCAGCTTTTGGCCACGGCAGAACGGCTGGCGGGCCAGGGCGCGGATGTCTTCGTGACCGGCGGCAAGGCGGCCGGTGCGACCACCCTGCCCTTTGTGTCGGGTCTGCATCCGCTGGTGGCACCACTGGCCTTGATCGTCGGCTTTTATGGCTTCATCGAAGCGCTAGCCCGCCGTCGCGGCTATGATCCCGACACGCCACCGCATCTGCGCAAAGTGACAGAGACGTTATGAGCACACAAATCCTGTCAGGGGCGCGGGTATTTGACGGCGAGCGACTGCTCGACGACCATGTTGTCATCATCAATGAGGGGAAAATTGCATCTGTCCAGCCTGATAGCCCGGCACTCAGGGGCCGCCGCCTGGTGCTGGATAAGGGCATTCTGGCACCCGCTTTGCTGGATCTTCAGGTCAATGGCGGCGATGGCAGGATGGTCGATGGCCAAACCGATCTGGCCGCATTGCACCACATCTGCGCCGCCCATTTGCGGCTGGGCTCAGCGGGCATTCTGCCGACCCTGATCACCGATACGCCAGAGGCCACGGCCCGGGTCATCGCGGCGGGGATTGCCGCCGCCCGCGCCCGGACACCGGGGTTTCTTGGTCTGCATCTGGAAGGGCCGCATCTTGATCCGGCCCGCAAAGGCGCGCATGACCCCGCGCTGATCAGGCCAATGACATCTGATGATGTGGCTGTTCTTTGCACGGCAGCGCAGGCCCTGCCTGCCCTGATGGTGACACTGGCCGCAGAAAATGCCAGCGCCGAGCAGATATCCGCATTGGCCCGCGCGGGCGTTGTTGTCAGTCTGGGCCACAGCGACTGCAGCTATGAAACGGCGCGGGCGGCAATGGCGGCGGGCGCGCGCTGCGCCACCCATCTGTTCAACGCGATGAGCCAGCTTGGCAATCGGCAACCCGGCCTCGTCGGGGCGGTGCTGGATGGCACGCTGGCCGCAGGCCTGATTGCCGACGGCATTCACGTCAGTCCGGCAAACCTGCGAATCGCCCTGGCCGCCAGAAAAGATGGCCTGTTTCTGGTGTCTGACTGCATGGCATTTGCAGGATCCGATCTGCAAGACCTGTGGCTGAACGGCAGATTGGTGCAACGGCACGGCGGCCGCCTGACCTTGTCCGATGGCACGTTGGCCGGGGCTGACCTGACCTTGCCCCGCGCCTTGAAAATCATGGTGCAGGCTGTTGGTGTGCCTGTCGCGCGCGCATTGGCGATGGCGACATCGGTCCCGGCGGCGGTTATTGCGGCAGACCAACAGCACGGTCATCTGGCAAAGGGGCGCGCGGCCAATCTAGTGCATCTGGATGCGGACTGGGGTCTTGGCGCAATTTGGCACAACGGGTTGCTGCTGCCAGACCCGCTTTGGACCTGAGTCTGCCAGCCTGCGATTGACAGAGGTTGCATTTGCCTTTACAATTTTTTGCGATATCGTGAAGTTTCCAAGGGCCACCCGCATGTCAGACCAACGCTTTGCTACGCGGATCAATTCGTTTGCTTCGGCCGCCGCCGCGTATTGGCCGGATCTGGCGAGCAAGCCCTCGCTGGCGCAGATGGTGCAGCGGGCGGCAACTGTTGACGGGCTGACGGATCTTGATCTGAACTACCCCGATCATGTTGGCGACGATGCAGCGCAGGTCGGCCGCATGGTTGCCGACACCGGGCTGCGGATCAGCGGCCTTGCGATGCGCTACTATTCGAACCCCGACTTCAAACGCGGTGCTTTCACAAATCCCGACCCTGTGGTTCGCCGGGCAGCGATTGACATGACCAAGCGCGGCATTGATGCCGCCCGCGCCATGGCAGCCCCGATGATGACGCTGTGGCTGGGCCAGGATGGCTTTGATTATGCCTTTCAATGTGACTACACGGCCCTATGGTCCGACGCGACTGAGGCCATAGCCGAGGTCGCGGCCCATGACCCTGACTGCTTGATTTCACTGGAATATAAGCCGAACGAACCCAGATCCTACGCGGTCTTTCCAGATGCCGCCACAACGTTGCTTGCGATCAAGCAGATCGGTGCCGCAAATTTGGGTGTCACGCTTGACTTTGCCCATTCGCTTTATGCCGATGAACAGCCC
>JANNSG010000060.1:0-8635 GCA_031402355.1 Pseudorhodobacter sp.
AACTCGTAAGATGAACTCAGCGCATTGGTCAGGTTTGCAGCGGCCGTTGGCATATAGGGCGCCATTTCGGTCTTGCCGTCCTGATACAAGCCGACCAGCGGGCCTGACGAAAGACGTGCAGGGCCATAGCTGATATATTTGGCCTGATCGGCCAGTGCTTGGGTCGAGGTGGCGAACTTGATGAACTCAAGCGCTTCGTCCTTGTTGGGTGCGCCCTTTGGGATCACAAACAGGTCGTATTCGTAAACCTGGCCATCCCAGACGGTGGCAAATGGCTTGCCTTCACCCACAGCGGCCCCGAAGATACGGCCATTATAGGCAGTGGTCAGGGCAACTTCGCCGTCAGCCAACAGCTGTGGTGGCTGAGCACCTGCTTCCCACCAGATGGTATCTGCCTTGATCTTGTCCAACACCGCAAATGCGCGGTCCTGGCCTTCCGGGGTTGCCAGCATGGCATAGACTTCCGCCGCTGGTACGCCGTCACCCATCAGAGCCATTTCAAGGTTCGCTTTGGCGCCCTTGCGCATACCGCGCTTGCCGGGGAATTTCTCAAGGTCAAAGAAATCGGCAATCGTGGTCGGGCCTTCGGGGAACTTGGTGGTGTCATAGGCGTAGATCGTCGAGAATACGATCGTCGACACGGCACATTCAGTTACAGCACCGGGCAGAAAGTCGTCTGCCGCAGCAACGCCGTCAGCACCCGCTGGCAGACCGGCCAGATCAATCGGCTCCAGCATGCCATCGTCGCACAGGCGGATCGCATCGGCATATTCCACGTCAGCCACATCGACAGTGACGTTGCCTGCTTCGACCATCGCCTTGACGGCGGGGGCAGGGTTGTCGCTGTCAACCGAAACGACGGCTTTGCCGGTCGCGGCGGTGTAGGGCTTGTGATACGCTTCTACTTGGCTGACGGTGTAGCCACCGCCCCAAGACATTACGGTAAC
Organism: Pseudorhodobacter sp.; assembly: GCA_031402355.1. Classification (GTDB taxonomy): domain Bacteria; phylum Pseudomonadota; class Alphaproteobacteria; order Rhodobacterales; family Rhodobacteraceae; genus JACMNW01. The sequence goes on from JANNSG010000060.1 coordinate 948, forward strand.
ATCTGCCTGTGCGGCAAACGCCACCGCAGTCAGCGCAGTCGAAAGAACGAGCAGTTTTTTCATTTTTTAGCTCCCAGGTTGAACAGAAAAATTAACAAGAACCGAGATTTAGTCCGTTGGAAAGCACCTTTGCGGATGCTTCGCCAACTTAGTTCGGATCAAGCGCGCGTGCATCCTGCGGATGCCAACCCACTTTGATCTTTTCCCCCGCCACCAGCCGGGTTTGCCCTAGCGTGTTACGCATCTTCATGACAAAATCAGACGATCCGGCCACGTTCAGCCGCACGCGCAAGATGTCACCCATGTAGATCACTTCAAGCACCTCGGCGGCAATCATATGCGCACCCGCGGGCATCATTTCAGGTTTGAATTCCACCCGCTCCGGACGGATCGAGACCAGCGTTTTCTGGCCTTTTTCCGTCACATTGACCGGCGTTGCATCAATCAGTTCTCCGGATTCCAAGCGCACCAAGGCTTTGCCATCCGACATGTCCTCGATCGTGCCAAGCAGTTTGTTATTCTCGCCGATAAACTGCGCCACAAAGGCATTGTCGGGTCGCTCATACAGATCGGCGGGCGGTGCCAGTTGCTGGATACGGCCATCGTTGAACACCGCCACGCGGTCGCTCATCGTCAGCGCCTCGCCCTGATCATGGGTCACATAGACCACGGTGATGCCAAGACTTTCATGCAAATGCTTGATTTCAAACTGCATATGTTCGCGAAGCTGTTTGTCCAGCGCACCCAGCGGTTCGTCCATTAATACCAGCTTGGGGTCAAAAACCAAGGCCCGCGCCAAAGCGATCCGCTGTTGCTGGCCACCCGATAGCTGCGCCGGGCGGCGGTTGATAAAGGAAAACATCTGCACCATGTCCAGCGCGCGCTTCACCTTTACTTCGCGGTCGGATTTGCCCATCCCGCGCACTTCCAACGGGAAAGACAGATTTTCCCCCACCGTCATATGCGGGAACAAAGCGTAATTCTGAAACACCATGCCAATGCCGCGCTTGTGCGGCGGCACTTGGTTGATCGGGCGGCCATCCAGCGTGATCTCGCCGTTGGTTGCCGTCTCGAACCCGGCCAACATCATCAGGCAAGTGGTTTTGCCAGACCCTGATGGCCCAAGCATGGTCAGAAACTCACCCTTGCCAATCGCTAGGTTCAGGTCTTTGACAACCAGCGACACGCCATCATAGCTTTTTTGCACGTGATCAAACACGACGAACGCGTCGTTGAGGTTGGCAGCACCCAAACCGTTCTCCCTGATCGTTTATGGCGCTGACCTTTCCGGCCGCGCAGTTTTATTGCGATTGACTTAAGCGGATAAGGCGCAGCATTGCAACGAACTTGTCACAATGCGCGCGTACGTCGCCAAAATGCGGAAAAAGGCTCGATACTGAACATAACGGCAGTCCGAATTGCTCGGCTTTCACCGACTGTCAGCCATTTCGCCTTTACCTTCTGCAGGAAAAAACTGTCCCGCAGCGTTTAGCTAACGCTCGGTCATTCACCAAAGAATCGGAGAAGGTGTTGCGCGGCCAAGCGGCACAAATAAAACTGGTGCGGATGAAAGGACTCGAACCTTCACGGGTGTTACCCCACAGCGACCTCAACGCTGCGCGTCTACCATTCCGCCACATCCGCATGTTTTGATTTGGTCGAGCGGTATTTAGCGGCAGTTGGGCACGAAGGGAAGGGGCTTAATGGTCCCCTCCCCCCCAATTCTTGGCCCTGCCGTTTTTTCAGTTGCTAAACAACAGGAACGGCAGCCGTGCCGCCATCAGCACAACCTGGCCACCGGTGGTTGGCACCAGATCCGCGCCCGGCCCAAGATCCGCGCCTGGCACGACAGGCAGCGGCAATTCGGCAACCACTTCGGGCGCAATGACGGGCTCTGGCAACTCGGCCACTGCCGCTGGCTCCACGACAGTGGTTTCCGGAACTGCGACAGGATCGGCGACTGCGGCCACATTCTTTTCAGCCGTTGCAGGCGGTGCAGCATCAGGCACCGGGGCTGCAACCACCTCTGGCTCTACCACAAGCGCCGGATCGGCGGCAAATTGCGGCAAGGCAGGGGCTTCCTCATAGGCGCGCCCGCCGATGGTGAATGCTGCCTTGCGGATCACTTCTGGCCGGTCCGCGATGCCGGGGGCAAAGATCGCGGCCCCAGCCCCCATTGCAGCAAGCCCGGTGTCGTACCAATCCAGTGCCAGATCGGGCCGCACATTGGCGCCGTAGCCCTGCGACAGATGATGGCCCAGCAATTCGCCGTAAGCGCCTTCGCCAAGTGCGGTCAGCAGCAAGGCCGATCCGATCGCCACATCCATGTTGTCCGTTGTATAGCCAACACCAAGACAGACTTTCGCGGTGCCCGACAGTTGCGCAGGCGACATGCCGCTTTTCAGAACGAAACCCTGAACCCCTTGCAACACCTGATCACGCGGTTGCAGCGACAAGGTCGCAACCTGATCTTTCAACGCCGGTCCGAAGGCCTGGCATTGTTCGGTGATCTGCGCCGGGGTGAAGCCTGCTGATTTGGCAGCAAGCTCTTCGCCGGTGGCCATCGCATAGGTGCGCGCCAGGCAGAACTGTTCGGACAAGGCGAACATCGGATCGGTCATCGCGGCGGCGGTTGTGTAACCGCCGTTGGTATTGGTCACCAGACTGATCTTGTTGCATTGCGATGCCAGCGACACCTGGGCCGTGTTGTCGGCCATGAAATTCGGCAAGGCATTCGCTTCTGCCGCTGGCTCTTCTGCCACCAGCGATGGCAGAACCGGCGCAGCGGCATCAGGCAGCACCGGCGTTGCCGTTGCCAGAACCCCTGTCTGAGGCTGCGTGGTGAAAATGCCAGCCATCTCGTCGCGCTGAACCAGCAAGAAGCCCTGCATCCCCAAAGGGTGCGAGGCCACGGTCTGCGTCACCGCAGGCCCGCCCGCGATCACCCGCTGATAGGCGGTGACAAGGATGGTGCGTTCATATTCGGTCAATTGCCCCGTCGGCGGATAGCCAAGCAATGCCTGATACTGGGAAATCGCACCCCGGCTTCTGGGGCCCAAAGCGCCGTCCGGCGTGCCGACCGGATAGCCGAACTGGTTCAGGGCCTGCTGCACTTCGCGGTTGGCCTCGCGCTGCGCCGACGACACGCCCGATGATTTGCTTGTCCGGGTTGATGATGTAGTGGTCCGCCGTTTCGACTTATTCGCTTCGTTGACGATCGCGCCGCCGATAATGCCGCCGATGATGCCCCCGACAAGGCCGTTCGAATCCGCTTGAACCGGGTCCGCGCGGCCAACGGCCAAGGCGACAATCAGGCTTGTTGTTGCAATTGCTTTCAACTTCATCACATTTCTCCTCTATCCGATTGGGTCGCAATTGGCGCATGCTAACACGTGAATTGCGAACAAAAGAAGGCAAATCTGTTTGAACAGTGACCATGTCTCAGAAAGCCGCGGGCGGATCGACACTGCCCGCCCGGAATGGTCGCATTTGCCGGGCCTTTCGCCCTATCTTGCTACAGTAGCGGCCATGGAGGCGCGCGTTGCCGCCATATCAGCAGGCACAACCCCCGAGGCCATCTGGTTGCTGGAACACCCGCCACTGTACACTGCGGGGACATCCTCTGTCGCGACCGATCTGATCACACCGGGCCGCTTTCCGGTTTTTGTGGCCGGGCGCGGCGGGCAATATACCTATCACGGCCCGGGCCAAAGGGTTGTCTACGTCATGCTTGATCTGAACAAACGCGGGCGCGATGTGCGCCAGTTCGTTTGTGCGCTGGAAAACTGGGTCATTGCGTCCCTGGCCCAGATCGGCGTCACCGGCGAGCGCCGAAAGGGCCGCGTCGGCGTGTGGGTAGCGCGGCCGGACCTGCCACCCCTGCAAGATGGCAGCTCAGTTGACCAAAAGATTGCCGCCATCGGCGTCAAACTGCGCAAATGGGTCAGCTTTCACGGCATTTCCATCAACCATGGGCCAGAGCTTGATCATTTTTCCGGAATCGTCCCTTGCGGCATCAAGGATCACGGCGTGACCAGCCTTGTTGATCTGGGCCTGCAAGTTTCAATGGCTGAACTTGACCAATCCCTCTTGCAGACCTTCGCCAGCCATTTTCAGCAGACCTAGGCAAAACCATTGATTTTATGCCTTGCTATTGAATATCAAGCAGCATGCGCTTTTTCTGTAGCAACGATATGCGACTCGGATCACCACGTAAGGAATGAGGACACCATGATAAAGTTTACCGCGATTGCCGCGATTGCAGCGATCAGCCTCTCTGCCCCGGCCTTTGCAGGCGACGCCGCCGCAGGCGAGAAAATCTTCGGCAAATGCAAGACCTGCCACGCGATCGTCGGCGATGATGGCACTGCCATTCAAAAAGGCGGCAAAGTCGGGCCGAACCTGTACGGCGTGATCGGACGGCCCGTCGCCTCCTATCCGGATTTCAAATACGGCGACGGCATCCTTGCTGCGGGGGCCTTGGGTCTGGTCTGGGACGAGGCGATGCTCGCCGCCTATGTGGTTGATCCAGGCAAATGGCTGCAGGAAAACTCAGGCGATCCGAAGGCCAAATCCAAAATGGCATTCAAACTGGCCAAGGGCGGCGAAGATGTGGCAGCGTATCTGGCATCGGTGAAACCCGCGCCATAAAGCGATCGTCTGACCGGGCGGAAATCCGGGCGCGCCGCGATCCTGACAGGTCCGGCGCGCCCTTTTTTAGCGCTTTTTCGGGTAGATGCGACAAATGGCGCATCAAGGATCTGCAAAAATATTCGACTGCGTCAAAGACAGACATTGCTGTCAGACAGTCGCCCGCATAAACACTATTTCAATAGTTTTGGCCGCTCGTCCGTCGTGGGCTGTCATTCCATCCAATCGACAAGCAGGAGACGACCATGGCCGACGCCGCCCTTCATGGCCACGATCACGATCAGCGCGGGTTCTTTACCCGCTGGTTCATGTCGACGAACCACAAGGATATCGGCATCCTTTATTTGTTCGCGGGCGGTCTTGTCGGGCTGATCTCGGTCATCTTCACCGTCTACATGCGGATGGAACTGATGAACCCCGGCGTGCAATACATGTGCGACGAGGGCATGCGCCTGTTAGCCGATGCAGGATCGGAATGCACGCCAAACGGCCATTTGTGGAACGTGCTGATCACCGGCCATGGCATCCTGATGATGTTCTTCGTGGTGATTCCGGCGCTGTTCGGCGGCTTTGGCAACTACTTCATGCCACTGCAGATCGGCGCGCCGGACATGGCATTTCCGCGTATGAACAACCTGTCGTTCTGGATGTTCGTGGCGGGAACATCGCTTGCCGTGGCCTCGGTATTCTCGCCCGGTGGCAACGGTCTGCAGGGCTCGGGCGTAGGCTGGGTGCTTTATCCGCCGCTTTCGACCCGCGAAGAAGGCTACTCGATGGACCTTGCGATTTTCGCGGTTCACTTGTCGGGGGCATCTTCCATCCTTGGCGCGATCAACATGATCACCACCTTCCTGAACATGCGCACACCCGGCATGACCTTGCACAAAGTGCCGCTGTTTGCCTGGTCAATCTTCGTCACCGCATGGCTGATCCTGCTGGCGCTGCCGGTTCTGGCGGGGGCCATCACCATGCTGCTGACCGACCGCAATTTCGGCACCACATTCTTTGACCCCGCTGGCGGCGGCGACCCGATCCTGTATCAGCACATCCTGTGGTTCTTTGGCCACCCGGAAGTGTATATCATCATTCTCCCCGCCTTCGGCATCATCAGCCAGGTGATCGCGACCTTCTCGAAAAAGCCGATCTTCGGCTATCTGCCGATGGTCTATGCGATGGTCGCCATCGGCGTGCTGGGCTTCGTGGTCTGGGCGCACCACATGTACACGGTCGGCATGTCGCTGACCCAGCAAAGCTATTTCATGCTGGCAACCATGGTCATCGCGGTGCCCACGGGCATCAAAATCTTCTCGTGGATCGCCACAATGTGGGGCGGCTCGATCGAGCTGAAAACCCCGATGCTCTGGGCCTTCGGCTTTCTGTTCCTGTTCACCGTGGGCGGTGTCACCGGCATCGTGCTGAGCCAGGCCGGTGTCGACCGCGTTTATCACGACACCTACTATGTCGTGGCCCACTTTCACTATGTGATGTCGCTGGGCGCCGTGTTCGGCATCTTTGCCGGCGTCTATTTCTGGTTTGGCAAGATGACGGGTCGCGAATATCCGGAATGGGCAGGCAAACTGCACTTCTGGGCCATGTTCATCGGCGCGAACCTGACCTTCTTCCCACAGCATTTCCTGGGTCGCCAAGGCATGCCACGTCGTTATATCGACTACCCCGAGGCTTTCGCCTACTGGAACAAAATCTCGTCCTACGGTGCGTTCTTGTCCTTCGCATCCTTCGTGTTCTTCATTGGCGTCATGTTCTATTCGATGCGCTACGGCCGCAAGATCACCGTGAACAACTATTGGAACGAATATGCCGATACGCTGGAATGGACCCTGCCCTGCCCACCGCCAGAGCACACGTTTGAGCAACTGCCAAAACGGGCCGACTGGGACAAGGGTCACGCCCATTGACAGCGCGCAGCTGACGCATGCCCTATAAGATCAGTGGCATATCCCATCCAACGGCCCCGGGTAAGTCCGGGGCGGCTGAGGTTGGCGGGCCGGACCGGCCACTTCACCAGATAACCCTCTGGCCCCACCGGTCACTGCACCGCACCGGCTTTGCTTGGTTCATTGGCTGCACGGCGGCAATGATAGCTTTGCCGCTGTTCACCTTGATCGGATCGCCCGTATTTTGGGGCCTGTTGCCGTTCATTCTGCTGACCATCGCCGCCATCTGGTTGGCGCTGCAAGACAGCTACAGCGACGGCGACATCACCGAATGCCTGACCATCTGGCCTGACAAGATGACGCTTGTTCGCCAAGGCCCGCGCAACAAACAGGCCCGGTGGGACGCGAACCCCTATTGGGTAACGCCCGTCTTGCATGCCAATGACGGACCAGTGCCAAATTACATCACACTGCGTGGCGGTGACCGCGAGGTCGAACTGGGCGCGTTTCTAAGCGAACCGGAACGCGTGGCCCTGTTCAACGACACGCGCGATCTGATCCGCAGGCTGCATTAACCGCGCCCCCCGGTCAAGCGCCTTGGGGATACCCCAAAGCCAGCTGCCCTTACCCCAAACGCCCCTTGACCATCGGCCCGACTGCGCCGAAATCCATCTGCCCGGTATACTTGCCCTTCAGCGCGGCGATCACCCGGCCCATGTCGCGAATTGATGCCGCTCCGGTTTCGGAGATTGCCGATGCTATCGCGGCCTCCACTTCGTCCGAATCCAACTGGCGTGGCAGAAATTCTTCGATCACCTTTACTTCGGCCAGTTCTTTATCCGCCAGTTCCAATCGCCCGCCCTCCGCAAAGGCCCGCGCGCTTTCCTGGCGTTGCTTGACCAATCTGCCCAGGATGGCAAGGATATCGCCCTCCCCCACTTCAGCGTCAGTGCCATCCCCCCGGCTTGCAATCTCGCGATCCTTGATCGCCGCATTGATCAAACGCAGCGTTGATAGGCGATCTGCCTCGCGGGCACGCATGGCGTCTTTCAGGGCCGCCTGCAGACGGTCTCGCAATGTCATCGGTGGTTCCATCCCCATGGCTGTCCGAAGGATCATATTACAGACTTGTAATGCGCATGA
>JANNSG010000061.1:0-36715 GCA_031402355.1 Pseudorhodobacter sp.
CGTGCCGCCCGATGCGGTGTAAAGCGGGCACGCAGCCATCCGGATTTTCCGGTTTCTTCCTGATGCCATCAAGCCTGCGCTGGGGCCATCTGGCAAGCACTACCTTCGCGTGAAACTTGGAAGCAGTTTCGCCTTTTGCCGATAACTGTGGCACTCTTCCCCCCGGCTTGCGCAATGGCTAGGTTGGTGACATGGCAAACATCCCCCGATTCATTCACCTGCGCGTGCATTCCGAACACTCCTTGCTGGAGGGCGCTGTTCCGGTCAAAAAGCTGGTCGATCTGTGCAAAACCGCGTACATGCCAGCGGTCGCGGTTACCGATACCAACAACATGTTCGCCGCACTGGAATTTTCCGTAACGGCAAGCGGAGCAGGGGTGCAGCCGATCATCGGCTGTCAGGTATCAGTGGCCTTTGACCCCGCTGGCCCCGGCGAGAAGCCGCGCGCATCTGCGCCGGTTGTGCTGCTGGCGCAGAACGAGGCGGGCTATATGGCCCTGATGAAGTTGAATTCCTGTTTGTATCTGGATAAGGCCGGGGCCTTGCCAGAAGTGACGCTAGATGAACTTGCAGCCCATTCCGAAGGTCTGATCTGCCTGACAGGCGGGGCTGATGGCCCGGTGGGGCGATTTTTGCAAGCGGGCCAAAAGACGAAGGCCGAGGCGTTGCTGGCCCGGTTGGCCGCGATGTATCCCAAGCGCCTGTATGTGGAATTGCAGCGCCATCCCGGCCCCGGTGACCGTCTGCCAGAGGCAGAGGCGCTGTGCGAGCGGGGTTTTGTCGAGATGGCCTATGCGATGAACCTGCCGCTGGTTGCCACGAATGATGTCTATTTCCCGAAAGCCGCGATGTACGAGGCGCATGATGCGCTGATCTGCATTGCGGAAGGGGCCTATGTCGATCAACAGGCGCCGCGCAGGCGTCTGACCCCGCAGCATTATTTCAAATCTGAGGCGGAAATGGCGGCCCTGTTTGCCGACCTGCCGGAAGCCTTTGAAAACACAGTCGAAATCGCCCGGCGCTGTGCCTTCAAGGTGGCCAAGCGCGACCCGATCCTGCCAAAATTCGCAGATGATGAGGTAGAGGCGCTGCGCCGCGTGGCGCGCGAAGGGTTGGCGGCGCGTCTGGCGGTGATCCCTCATGCGGTATCGGTGGAAGATTATTCCAAACGCTTGGAATTTGAGCTTGGCATCATCGAACAGATGGGCTTTCCCGGCTATTTCCTGATCGTGGCCGATTTCATTCAATGGGCCAAAAAACAAGGCATCCCGGTAGGACCGGGCCGGGGTTCAGGCGCGGGCAGTCTGGTGGCCTATGCTTTGACCATCACCGATCTTGATCCCTTGCGATACAGCCTGCTGTTTGAACGCTTTCTGAACCCCGAACGCGTATCAATGCCCGATTTCGACATCGACTTCTGCATGGACCGCCGAGAAGAGGTGATCAACTATGTGCAGGCCAAATATGGCCGCGACCGGGTGGGTCAGATCATCACCTTCGGCGCCCTGCTGTCCAAAGCCGCCGTGCGCGATGTGGGCCGGGTTTTGCAGATGTCCTACGGGCAGGTGGACCGCCTGTCGAAGATGATTCCGGTAGAAGGCGTCAAACCCGTGTCGATCACCAAGGCGCTGGCGGATGAGCCGCGCCTGCGCGAGGCTGCGAAAGAAGAGGTCGTCGCGCGGCTGTTGAACTACGGGGCGCAATTGGAAGGCTTGCTCAGAAACGCGTCCACCCACGCGGCGGGCGTGGTGATTGGCGACAGGCCGCTGGACGAACTTGTGCCGCTCTATCAAGATCCGCGCTCCGACATGCCCGCGACACAGTTCAACATGAAATGGGTCGAAGCGGCAGGATTGGTGAAGTTCGACTTTCTGGGTCTGAAAACCCTGACCGTGATCCAGAACGCGCTGGACTTGTTGCGCCTTCGCGGCGTGGATATCGACATCGCAATGATCCCGCTGGATGACAAGGCGTCCTATGATCTTTACGCATCCGCCAAGACGGTTGCGGTGTTTCAGGTGGAATCCACCGGCATGATGGACGCGCTGCGGCGCATGAAACCCACCTGCATCGAAGATATCGTGGCCCTTGTGGCGCTATACCGCCCCGGCCCGATGGAAAACATCCCGACTTACTGCGAGGTGAAAAACGGCCTGCGGGATATCGAATCCATCCATCCCACCATCGACCATCTGCTGGCGGAAACCCAGGGCATCATCGTTTATCAGGAACAGGTGATGGAAATTGCCCAGGTTATGGCAGGCTATTCGCTTGGCGGGGCGGATATGCTGCGCCGCGCAATGGGTAAAAAGATCGCCGAAGAAATGGCGAAGGAGCGGCCCAAGTTCATCAAAGGCGCTGCCGAAACCCACAATGTGCCTGCTGCCAAGGCGGGCGAAGTGTTTGACCTCTTAGAAAAATTCGCCAACTACGGTTTCAACAAATCCCATGCCGCGGCCTATGCCGTGGTCAGCTATCAAACCGCTTATCTCAAGGCCAATTACCCGGTTGAATTCATGGCCGCCGTGATGAACTGCGATATCCACCTGACCGACAAGCTGGCGGTGTATAAGCGCGAAGTGGATAAGCTGGGCCTCAAAACTGTCGCCCCTTGCGTCAACGCCTCGCTTGCCACCTTCAGCGTCAAGAACGGCGCGGTTGTCTACGGTCTGGGCGCGCTGAAGGGCGTGGGCGTTGAAGCGATGAAGCTGATCGTCGAAGGCCGCGGCGCAAAACCCTTTGCCACGCTTTACGACATGGCCCGCCGAGTGGATCTGAAGCGCGTTGGCAAACGCCCGATGGAAATGCTTGCGCGGGCTGGTGCGTTCGATGTGCTGGACCCAAACCGCGCCCGCGTGTTCGAAGGGCTTGATGCGCTGGTTGCCTATTCGGCGGCTACGCATGAGGCCCGCAATTCATCCCAAGTCTCGCTGTTCGGCGAGGCCGGCGCAGACCTGCCTGAGCCCCGCCTAGCTGGCCGCGATGACTGGTTGCCCTTGGAGCGACTGACACAGGAACATCTGGCCATCGGTTTTTACCTGTCCGGTCACCCGCTGGACGATTACATGGTGCCGCTGAAGCGTAAATCGGTGCTGACGCTGACTGAACTGACCATGGCTGCGCAAGGTGGTCCGGTGGTGAAGAAAATCGCAGGTTCCATTTCGGTTATTCAGGAACGCAAATCAGCGCGGGGTAATCGGTTCGCCTTTATCAGCCTGTCAGACCCAACCGGGCTTTACGAAGTCACTATGTTTTCCGACACGCTGGAAGCCGCGCGCGACCTGCTGGAAGTGGGCAAAAACATCGTCCTGACGGTTGAGGCAACGCTGGAAGGTGATACCCTGAAACTGCTGGCCCGCGCCGTGCAACCGATTGATCAGGTCGCCGCCGATGCAGGCGGATCAAGCCTGCGCATCTACCTCGACCGCGCCGAGGCCGCCGCTTCGGTCGCCAGCCTGTTTGCGCGGTTAGACGGTGGCCGTTCCAAGGGGCAAATCATCTTGTGTGTGCCAGACCCGGCGACGGGCCGCGAGATTGATCTGGCCCTGCCCAACCCCTACCCGATCACCCCGCAAATCAAGGGTGCAATCAAAGCCGTGCAGGGTGTGGTGACGGTAGAAGAACTGTAAGCCGCAAGCCAAGCCCCTTCAATCGGCGTGAAGCGGCTTGAAAGTCATTTGCTATACTTTGCGTATTTTTGCGAAACAACATCGCCGCGTTTCAAATTCCCGATCTCACCATCATAATAATCTTCATTCGGACCTTTGCCTTCCTGAAAATCGTTATAATAAGATGTCAGTATAGTCTTGCCGTCGACATAGTATATCCAGCAATCGGTATAGGTCCGGGTGTCAACCTTGTGCGACTTGATGTTTGTCGGGGTATTCACCATACAAATCTTGTTCTTGACGATTTCCCATGTGCCGCTGAAAATCGCGCTTGGCGGTTTGCCAAAAACGCCTGTCGTAGTGCCGTCGGGCGCAAAGAATACCATGGATTTGTCCCAAACCGCAGAATTTCCGCTGTAAATCTTGGATATCTGCTTTGACGACAGCGGCTTTGCCCCTTGGGGAAGCGGATCAGCGCAGGCAGCAGCGCCAATCACCAATGCGAATAAAGCATGTGCAGCCAGTGAATGGATGTTCATAATAATTCTCCAAAAATTAAATCTGTTTAAATAATCAGAATAGATTGCCAGCGATTCTACCACTTGTCAAAGAATTTCTAATTCCAAGTCGGCCCGCGATGATTGGCTTTGGAAAAGTCTCGCTGCAACCGCCACCGCCACCTTGCAATTGACAGCTTCAGGATTGACGCACCCACCGCCCCCCGATTTTCGCCACCGTCACCGACACTACAATCCGCACCACATGATGCACCGCCACATAAACCACCCCCACTTTCAGGCTCAGCGCGATCAGACTCATCTCGGCCAATCCCCCCGGTGCAAAGGCCAGAAACCCCGCCGTTACAGGCTGGCCCACAAGCCCCGCTACGCCAAAGGCAAACACAAAGGCCAGCATCAACGCCACGCCGACGCTTTGGGTGGCAAGCCACAAAGCACGGCTCAGTACGCTGCGTTCCACCCCCACAAACCGCGCGCCCAGCGCCGATCCCAGCACCACTTGCGTGGCCCCTACGGCCCAACCCGGCGGCAGGGCCGCACTCCACCCCATCAGATGCACCACGGCCGAAGCCAGAACCGGCCCGGTCATGATGGCGGCGGGGAAATGCAGCGCGCGGCCAATCAGATATCCGATCCCCCCCGCCATCAGTAAGATCGCTACATCCTGCCAGGCAAGCGGCGCCCCCGCCCCGCCCATCTGCACGCCTGCGGCTGACCCCACCGAATGCCCGGTCAGAGCCAAGAAGATCAGTGGCACCGCAATGATCGTTAGGATCAACCGCAGGAACTGCAGCAAGATCAGCGTGCGGGCATCGGCCCCGGCTTCTTCGCCAAGCAACACGGATTCGATCAACCCACCCGGCACGGCGCCAAAGAACGCCTCTGCCTTTGGTAATCCTCCGCGCCGATAGATGAAATATCCCGCCGCGTGCGCTACCGGAATATAGACCAGCAACGCCAGAAGACTGATCCACCATCCCGGCATCTGGCGCAAAACATCGGGCGTGAACGCCCCGCCAATCGCCACACCAATCACCGGCACAAACAGATTGCGCAAGGATTGCGGAAACCCGACGGCGACCCCGGCAACCCGCGCCTGCAGCATGGCCGCCAGACCCACTGCAAAGATCGACCCCAGCAATAACCCCAACGGCAGATGCAGCGCCTGCGCCAACAGCCCGCCCACCGTGCCAATGGCCAATGTCAGGGCAAGTGCGGGCACAACCTGCCTCATCGCCACCCTCGCCACTTTTTCTTCGCCCAAATACTCATGCGACCTACCAATGCGGCGGCTTCTGGTCGGCAAGGGCGATACTGCCCCCGCCCTCCGCCTCCCGCCCAGCCTCGCGTTCCATCAGCAGGTGGTTCAGCCGCACCAACCGGTCGATCTCACCGCTTTGCCGCGCCACCACATCCGATAAATCTTCCACCGCCCGCATCAGATGCGCTAATCTCTCCTCAATCGCCGCCAACCGATCCATCATGGCCCCTTCACAGTCTTGCCGCCCCACTCTTGCCGCGACTGGCCCCATCCGTTACACGGCGCGTTGACAAAAGCGAAGGGCCACCCCGCCATGGCACAAGAAAAACCAGCCCGCCGCCCGCAGGCCGAAACCCCCAAAGGCTTTCGCGATTATTTCGGCGCCGAAGTGCTGGCGCGCAAGTCGATGCTGGATAAGATCGCCGCCGTCTACCACACCTACGGCTTTGATCCGTTGGAAACTTCCGCCGTTGAAACGGTTGATGCGCTGGGCAAATTCCTGCCCGACGTTGACCGCCCGAATGAAGGCGTCTTCGCGTGGAAGGAAGAGTCCGATTGGCTCGCCCTGCGCTATGACCTGACCGCACCGCTTGCTCGCGTCGCCGCCCAATACCGCAATGATTTGCCATCCCCCTACCGCCGCTATGCGATGGGCCCGGTCTGGCGCAACGAAAAGCCCGGTCCGGGGCGGTTCCGGCAGTTCTATCAATGTGATGCCGATACCGTGGGGTCGGCGTCAGTGGCCGCCGATGCCGAGATCTGCATGATGCTCGCCGACGCGCTGGAAGCCGTTGGGATCGAGCGCGGCGATTATGTGATCAAGGTGAATAATCGCAAGGTTCTGAATGGCGTGATGGAAGTGGCTGGCCTTGCAGGCGACGACAAGGCCAATGAGCGCGGTATCGTTCTGCGCGCCATCGACAAATTTGATCGGCTTGGGGATGACGGAGTACGCGCACTATTGGGGTTAGGGCGCAAGGACGATAGCGGGGATTTTACGAAGGGTGCGGGGCTTTCGAACGAACAACAGAATGTCGTCTTAAATTTTGTCGGCGCAAAATTGGCCATTGAGAAAGGCTATTTTGAAGGCTTGGAGAACAACCCAGACTTAAGGCAAAAAGCAGTCCGCGATTTCAATGTAACGATTAACCAGTATTTGATGATGTTAGTGCGAGACAGTGATGAAGGACGTCAAGGCGTTCAAGATTTAATGGACATTGCTTCATTGGTTGAAGAGCAAGGGTATTTTTCCAATCGGATTGTAGTTGATACAGCTATCGTCCGTGGCCTCGGCTACTACACCGGCCCGGTCTATGAGGCGGAACTCACCTTCGAAATTCTCGACGAAAAAGGCCGCAAGCGGCAATTCGGCTCGGTCGCGGGCGGTGGGCGCTACGATGATCTGGTCAAACGCTTCACCGGGCTATCGGTGCCGGCCACGGGCGTCTCTATCGGGGTAGACCGTTTGCTTGCAGCCCTCGCCGCCAAGGGGCGCGGTGCCGCCGATACCGCTGGCCCGGTTGTCGTCACCGTGATGGACCGCGACCGGATGGCCGACTACATGGCCATGGTCGGCGATCTGCGCCGGGCGGGTATCCGCGCCGAAGTTTACCTCGGCAACCCCAAGCAATTCGGCAACCAGTTGAAATATGCCGACAAACGTGGCTCCCCCATTGCCGTGATACAAGGCGGGGATGAGGCGGCGAAGGGAACGGTCATTCTGAAAGACCTGATCCTTGGCGCAAAAATCGCGCAGAACGCGACGCTGGAAGAATGGAAAGACCGCCCTGCGCAGGTCGAGGTTCCCGTGTCAGACCTGGTTGCTGCCGTGCAAAAGATGCTGGCGCAATGACGCAAACAGTTGCTCTCAGTCTTGGCCAAACGCCCGAACTTTCGGATGCCAAGCGCTTCCCTCCCCCCTTTGTGGGGGAGGGTCAGGGAGGGGGGGCTTGGCCAAGATCGCGCCCTACACCCCCCACCCCCAGCCCCTCCCCACGGGGGGGGAGGGGAGCCGCTCTCTACCAAGTGTGTCCAGAATGACCCCTAAATCCGCCATCCGCCTAGAGGCCGAGGTGCTGTTTGCCGCCTTTCAGGCCGCAGGTGCGGTGCCGGTCGAGGCAGACGTTCTGCTGCCCGCAGGCGCTTTGCTTGATCTTTACGGCGAAGACATCCGCGCGCGGGCCTATGTCACGCAAGACCCGCTAAGCGGAGAGATGATGCTGCGCCCAGATTTCACGCTTCCCGTGGTGCAAGCCCATATGTCCCACGGTGCGGACCCCGCGCGCTACACCTATCTGGGCGAGGTGTTCCGCAAACAAGACCACCCCGGACCCCGCGCGTCGGAGTACCTGCAAGTCGGCTTTGAAATCTTTGACCGCAAGGCCCCTGAAGCCGCCGACGCGGAGGTCTTTGCGCTATTCGCAACCCTGCTCGCCCCCTTGAACCTGACACCCGCCACTGGCGATATCGGCATCTTGCTGGCCGCCGTGCGCGCGTTAAACACCACCGATCGGCGCAAAGCCGCCCTGCTGCGCCATGTCTGGCGGCCACAGCGCTTTCGCGATTTGCTGGCGCGGTTTTCCGGGCGCACCCCGCAACCGCAGGCCCGCAAGGATTTGCTCGACCGCTTGAAATCTGCCTCCCCCGAGGCGCTTCTGGCCGCTGCTGGCCCGATGACCGGACTGCGGTCCGAGGCTGAAATCACCGCCCGCGCCCGCGCCTTGGTTGAAGATGCCAATGCTGCTCCGATTGCTGCGGCAGACGTAGCTGTGCTGGATCGGCTTTTGGCACTTGAAGCGCCCGCCGAACTCGCCCTTGCCGATCTGCGAGACATCGGCCGCGTCATGCCCGCCATCTCTAAAGCCATAGACCGTTTCGAGATGCGCCTTGATGCCCTGTCCGTGCGCGGCATCAATGTGAAAACCCTGCCGTTTGAGGCAAGCCACGGCCAAAGCACGCTGGAATATTACGATGGTTTTGTCTTTAGCTTCCATCACCCCGATCCCACTTTGCCGCCTGTCGCATCCGGCGGCCGCTACGACGCGCTGACCGCCGTTCTGGGGCAGGGCAGGTCCATCCCCGCCGTTGGCGGCGTGATCCGCCCCGGCTTGGTTGCCGCCCTGAAAGGGGCCACCCGATGACCCTGAAAATCGGTGTCCCCTCCAAAGGCCGCTTGATGGACCAAACCTTTGATTGGTTTGGCGCGCGCGGGCTTGTCATGCGGCAAACCGGAGCGGAGCGGGAATATGCGGGCGTCGTAGACGGCATCACGGGCGTCGAACTGGTCCTGCTGTCCGCAGGCGAGATCCCGCGCGAACTGGCCGCAGGCCGCATTCACCTTGGCGTCACCGGGTCAGACCTGGTGCGCGACCGTCTGGTTGATTGGCAAACCCAAGTGGCCGAACTGGCGCAGCTGGGCTTTGGCCAGGCCGACCTGATCATTGCCGTCCCGAATGCCTGGATCGACGTGGGCAACCTTGATGATCTGGATGCGGCAGCGGCAGCGTTTCGCAGCGTCCATGGCTTCCGCCTGCGGATAGCCACCAAGTATCACCGCTTGGTGCGCGAGTTTCTAACCGCACAGGGCGTCGCTGATTACCAGCTTGTCGATAGCCAAGGTGCCACCGAAGGCACCGTGAAAAATCTGACCGCCGAGGCGATTGCCGATATCACCTCAAGCGGTGCCACGCTGCGCGACAATCACCTGAAAGTGCTGGACGGGTCGCTGATCCACCAAAGCCAGGCCGTGCTTTATGCAGCAAAGGCAGCGGATTGGGCTGACCACCAACGGGCCACTTTTGCCCGTCTTGCACATCTGCTGGATTTCACGGTGCAGGTCTAACGTTTATGTGATCGCGTGCTGGGCTATCTTCAGAACGGTAAGCGATGTTACACATTCGGCGAGACAGATAAAGGATCGTCCGATGAAAACCCATCACTTCTATGCTGCTGCATTTATCGTCTTTGCCGGGCCGTCTTTTGCACAGGACTTGGCGACAGGCGATGCGATCACCGCTGCCATATCCGGCAACACGGTTCAGGGATCAATGGTCGCCTCCGGGGCCTATTCCGAATTTTATGGGTCGGATGGTGTGATCAAAAGCAAAGATTATGCCGGCAAGTGGACGATCGATGCGGATAAGATGTGCTTTGATTATGGCGAAAGTATCGACTGCTTTGATGTCCGCCTTGTGGGTGATCAGGTGACTTGGGTCGCGGATGGCAAAGATGAAGGCACAGGCACCATTGTTTCGGGCAACCTGAACAATTTTTGATGCCCGGCCCGGCCTACCGCAGCCCGATATCCGCCAAGGCGCGCGCCAATTCCGGTGGCAGGGTTTCTTCTTTTGCCCGACCTTTCGGCAAATCGCGCGGACTTTCGGCCGGGTCCAGATACCGCCAGCCTTGAAACGGGCGGCGCGGGGCAGGGGCGGTACGGATCACTTCGGCATCCAGCACAAGCCCGCAGCGGCGAATGCCATCGGCCCCGATCACTTCATCCAGCCGCAAAATGCGCTGACGGGCCAGAACGACGCCCTTGATGACCCAATAAAGCGAACCGCCACCTGTTACCTCGGCCTCACGCTTTGGCCACATGCGGGTGACATGCCGCGTGGTGCCTTTGGGCCATTGGGCGCGGTGCATGTCGTGCCATTCGATCAAATCCTCGACCGATTCCGCGCCCACACACAGCTTTAGGATATTGATGAATTCGGCCACGATTCCCCCAATCGGCTTGGCCGAGAATAGTAAGCTGATTGTGGCCGAGTTCAAGTTGACGCATCGGGCTATCCGTCGTTGACCAAAGCGTATGTTGGGCATATCTTGGGTCTTCTCATCGAAAATACACAACCAAAAGCCCGAAACTCAAAGGATGGCCCCATGTCCGCATTCGCAGCCCCAATCGCGGAAACCATCTGGGATATGAAATACCGCCTGAAGGCTGCAGATGGCACGGCAATCGACGCCACTGTCGAAGACAGCTGGCACCGTATCGCCAAAGCGCTGGCAGCACCGGAAGCGGACCCGACGCTTTGGGAAGGCCGCTTTTACAAAGCCTTGGAAGGCTTCAAATACCTGCCCGCTGGCCGCATTACGGCAGGGGCTGGTACCGGGCGTTCTGTCACCTTGTTCAACTGTTTTGTCATGGGCACCGTTCCCGACAATATGGCAGGCATCTTCGAAGGGCTGAAAGAAGCCGCCCTGACCATGCAGCAAGGCGGCGGTATCGGGTATGATTTCTCGACCATCCGGCCCAAGGGCGCGGAGGTGAAGGGCGTCGCCGCCGACGCCTCTGGTCCGCTGTCTTTCATGGATGTGTGGGATGCGATGTGCCGCACCATCATGTCGGCGGGCAGCAGGCGGGGTGCCATGATGGCAACCATGCGCTGCGATCACCCCGATATCGAAGGCTTTATTGAAGCAAAACGCGATCCCGCCCGCCTGCGCATGTTCAACTTGTCTGTGCTGGTGACAGACCCCTTCATGGCGGCGGTCAAGGCCGATGGGCCGTGGGATCTGGTCTTTGATGGCAAGGTTTACCGCACGCTCAAGGCCCGTGATCTGTGGAACAAGATCATGAAATCCACCTTCGAATTTGCTGAACCGGGCGTTATTTTCATCGACCGCATCAATGCGATGAACAACCTGAACTATTGCGAAACCATCGCCGCGACCAACCCCTGCGGTGAACAGCCATTGCCGCCTTATGGCGCGTGCCTTTTGGGCTCGATCAACATGGCAACGCTGGTCACCCATGCCTTCGAGCTGCAGGCGGAGCTTAGCCTAGCAGCCCTTGATGATCTGGTCCGCCTCGCCGTGCGGATGATGGACAATGTTGTCGATGCCAGCCGTTTCCCGCTGCCGGAACAGGCCGCCGAGGCGAAGGCGAAGCGGCGCATTGGTTTGGGCGTCACCGGACTTGCCGACGCGCTTTTGATGCTTGGTCTGCGTTATGGTTCCGAGGCCGCCGCCATTCAAACCGAGCTGTGGATGAAGGCCATCGCGCGCGCCGCCTACCTAGGCTCTGTCGATCTGGCCAAGGAAAAAGGCGCATTCCCGCTGTTTGATGCCGATAAATACCTAGAATCCGGCACCATGCTGCAGATGGATGACGACGTGCGCGACGCCATCCGCAAACACGGCATCCGCAATGCATTGCTCACGTCCATCGCGCCTACAGGCACGATCAGCCTTTATGCGGGCAATGTCAGTTCCGGCATCGAGCCGGTCTTTGCTTATGCCTACACCCGCAAGGTTCTGCAAAAAGACGGAAGCCGCACCGAGGAAGAAGTCGTTGATTACGCCGTGCGGCTGTGGCGTGAAAAGAACGGCAACAAACCCTTGCCTGACTATTTCGTAAACGCCCAAATCCTGCCACCGCTGGACCATGTGCGCATGCAGGCGGCAGCCCAGAAATGGGTGGACAGCAGCATTTCGAAAACCATCAACTGCCCGGAAGACATCAGCTTTGATGATTTCCAGCAGGTATATATGGCGGCTTGGGATCAGGGCTGCAAAGGCTGCACCACCTACCGCCCCAATGATGTCACCGGATCGGTTCTGTCCGTTTCCGAAACGTCGGATAAAACTCCATCCGAAGCCCCCGCCCAAGCCCGCGCAACCGATGAGGGCGCTGAAGTCGTCTATCTGTCTGAGCCGCTGGATCGGCCCGCAGCCCTTGATGGCGCCACCTACAAGGTCAAATGGCCCGGGTCAGAACACGCGCTGTATATCACCATCAACGACATCATCATCGCAGGCCACCGCCGCCCGTTTGAAGTGTTCATCAACTCCAAAAACATGGAACATTTCGCCTGGACAGTTGCCCTGACCCGGATGATTTCCGCCGTGTTCCGGCGCGGGGGTGACGTGTCTTTCGTGGTGGAAGAACTGAAAGCCGTGTTCGACCCGCGCGGCGGCGCTTGGGTTGAAGGAAAATATATCCCCTCGATCCTTGCCGCTATCGGTGGTGTCATCGAACGACATCTGGTGGCCATCGGCTTTATCGAAGGGGAAGGCATGGGCCTGAAAGCCGATCCAAAGGCCGAAGTTGTGGCCATCGGCGGGCGTCAGGGTAAATCCTGCGACAGCTGCGGCAGTTTCGAGATGCGGATGGTCGAAGGCTGCATGACCTGCGCCAATTGCGGGTTTTCCAAGTGCGGATGATCTAAGAAGGTTTCTGACAACAGTCTTGGGCCTCGATTTTCTGATACGCCCGGATCGCCTGCGATCCGGGCGAAGCTTTTCCCAATGCAAAGATGGTGACCCTTGGCGATCGCGTGAAAAAATGCCGGGTTGCGGATTCAGGTTCATATCAGACTTTGGCCATGCAAAGTCGCTATGGAACCGATACCTGCCGTTTTGCGGCAATAGCTGGCACATATTGGCATCACTTGCACGGCTGATATCTGGGACTGGCACATGACAAAAACCTTTCCGACACTGACTTGGGGCCTTTTTGCCGTCGCTTTGGCGGCTGGCCTTGCAGCCGATGTCGCCTGGGAAGTCTGGGCCCGCTATATCACCCCACTCTGGGTGGGCGGCCCATTGCAACCGGCGACCCTTGTGCAGCAGGTGTTTGGCGGCATCAGCTACGGATCGGCCGAGGTCATTCATGCCTTTGTCGGCATTGTCGCCTATCCGCTTGGCTATCTGTATGTCGCCCGCCCGATTGCCGACAAAGTAACCCCCTTCCTGCCCTGGCAAGTCGTCGGCCTTGGCTTTGGTGTCGGGCTTTGGGTGTTCGCGCTTTACGTCATGGCACATCTGATCGCCGGTAATCCACCGTTTCTGGGTTGGGTCAAGCTGACCTGGGCCTCGCTTGGCGGCCACATGATGTTTGGGCTGATCGTCGCCTATGTGATCCGCCGTTTTGCCCCTCGCGATACAATGGAGATTTGAGAAATGACCGGAATTTTGAGCGGACAGGTGGCGCTGATCACCGGATCGACCAGCGGCATCGGCCTTGGCATTGCGCATGAAATGGCCAATGCCGGGGCGCGGGTGGTGTTGAACGGCATCGAATCCGACGCTGACGGTGCTGCAATCGCGGCCGGGTTCGGCGCGAATGCCGTCTACCTGCGCGCCGATCTTTCGCGGCCGGACGCCATCGCCGACATGATGACAAAGGCTGAAGCCGCCTTTGGCAGGCTGGATATTCTGGTCAACAATGCCGGCATCCAGCATGTCGCCCCTCTGGCCGCCTTTCCGCCGGAGAAATACGATCTGATCATCGCGCTGAACCAAAGCTCGGTGTTTCACACCACGCGGCTGGCGCTGCCGATGATGCGCAAGCTTGGCCGCGGGCGGATCATCAATATCGCCTCGGCGCATGGCCTTGTCGCCTCGCCGTTCAAATCCGCCTATGTGGCGGCCAAACATGCGGTCGTCGGGCTGACCAAAGTCACCGCCCTTGAGACCGCCGAGGAAAACATCACCGCTAACACCATCTGCCCCGGCTATGTGCTGACCCCCCTGGTCGAAGCCCAGATCGACGGTCAGGCCAAGGCGCATGGCATCCCCCGCGAAGCGGTGATCCGCGACATCCTTCTTGCCCAGCAACCCAACAAGAAATTCGCCACTGTTGCCGAAATCGGTGCTTTGGCTGTGTTTCTTGCATCCGATTCCGCCGCGTCAATCACCGGAGCTGCTTTGCCCGTTGATGGTGGCTGGACCGCGCATTAGGAGAATGACAATGGCGAAAAACACAACGCTTGAAACCGGCCCGCTTGCAGGCCTTGGACAGATCACCCTGGTGTTCCAGGGCGGTGGCGCGCTTGGTGCCTATCAGGCAGGCGTCTATGAGGCGCTGCACGAAGCCGGGATTGAGCCTGACTGGGTGATCGGCACCTCGATCGGGGCAATCAACGCGGGCATCATCGCAGGTAACCGGCGTGAAGACCGTCTGGAAAACCTCAAAGCATTCTGGGCGCGTGTTCGCCATCCCGCGCCGGTGACCTCGCTGTCAAGCCTGCCATTCCTTGGCAGCACATTTGCGGCGATGAATGCCATCACGTCGGGTCTGCCAGGTTTCTTCACACCAAATCCCATGGCTTTCATGGGCCCCAAGATGCCGCTTGGCGCGGATAATGCGGGCTATTACAGCACAGCGCCGCTGGAAAAGACCCTTGCCCATCTGGTCAACCCTGACCTGCTTGGCAGCCAGAAGATACGCCTGACAATGGGGGCTGCAAATGTCTCTTCGGGCGAGATGCGCTATTTTGACAGTCGCGAAGACGCCCTCACCATCCGGCATATCATGGCTTCTGCCGCGTTGCCGCCCGCGTTTCCGGCAATCCGCATTGACGGCGAACTTTACTGGGATGGCGGCATCCTGTCCAATACCCCGGTTGAGGCGGTATTTGACGATTATCCGCGCCGGTCGGGTATCGTCTTTGCTGTGCATCTGTGGCGTCGTCAGGGTGAAGAGCCGGGCAGCATCTGGGATGTGGCAAACCGCGAAAAAGACCTGCAATACGCCAGCCGGGCAGTCAGCCACATCAAGCGTCAGCGCCAGATACACCGTATGCGGCACACGATATCCACGCTGGCAGGCAAGCTGTCGAACGAGGCGCTTGCAGATCCCGAAATCGCAGCGCTGGCGAAACAAGGATGCAAGACCAAGATGCATGTCGTGCGTTTGCTGGCCCCACGTCTGACGAACGAAGATCACACCAAGGACGTCGATTTTTCGCCCAAAGGCATTGACGCGCGCTGGCAGGCTGGTCTGGCTGACATGCGGGCAGCGCTGTCGGCCAAGCCCTGGCTTGATCCGCATGACCCGCACGAAGGCCTGATCTTGCATGACATCTCAAAACTGACCGACCAACCGCGGGGCCCGGTCGAATGAAACAGGCAGCCCTTGCCCTGATCCTCAGCCTGGCCCTTGCGGGTCAGGCTTTGGCCGGTCCCGAACAAGAGGTCCGCGATCTTTACAGCCAGTTTGTCGCGGCGCAGAATGCCCATGACGCCGATGCCATTCGTGGCTTTCTGTCCGATAGCCCCGATTTTCTGTGGATATCGGACGGCAAGCCGCTTTGGGGCCGCGATGAGATGATCACCCGCCTGTCCAGCTTTCAGCAGTCCGAAGTCTGGCGGGTCGAGCCTGAATATGAAACATCCCGCGTCATTGTTCTGGATGACAATTCAGCCGTGTTTCACATTCCCTTGGTGCTGGTGGTGGGCTCAAAAGCCGATCCGGCGCGCCTGAAATGGCTGGTCGAAGTGCTGTGCCAGAAAGAGCCGGCTGGCTGGCGCATCGCCGGGCTTTTCACCGCACAAGACAAACGGCCCTGAACCTCAGCAAATTTGCCGCCCGCAGTCAGGCGGCATCCGGCAACTTGAACGCCCGCGCCAGATAGGCGGCAAACACAAGCACGCTGGCTACGGCCGCCAACATCGCGAGCCAGCCAAGGTTCATGTAGATCTGCCCAAGGACAATGGCCCCTACCAGCCCGCCGGAAAAATAGCTGGCAAGGTAAAGCCCGCTTGCCGCCGCCCTGTCGCCCTTGGCGGCGCGGCTGACAAAACCGGTGGCCAGCGCCTGCGCCAGGAAGGTGCCTACCGCGACAAGACACATGCCAATCAGGACTGCCGTGAGCGAATTTAGCGCCAGCAAGGCCGTGCCAACAATCGCTATCGCCAATCCCGCCCAGACCGCGTTTCGCAGCCCCAGCCATCCGGCAAACCGCCCCGCCTGCGGCGTGGTGAAGATCGACGGCAAAAAGACGAAATATACGGTGCCCAAATGCATCATCGACAGGCCAAAGCCGCCGCTGCCCAGCTCAAAATTCACATAGGTGAAGACGGCAATGAAAACGAAAAGGATGCAGAACCCGAAGGCAAAGCCCGCCCTTAGCGCGGGGTTGCGCAAGTGTGTCGCAACCGCCGTCAGGGGGGATCTTGCGTGATCCATGCCCAGTTTCATCTTCGGCGATTTGTGGATTGTCAGCGCGACCAGAACGGCCCCTGCGATGTTCAACGCGGCAAAGACGAAAAAGCTGGCATTGATGCCCCATTCCCCCGCGACGCCGGATGATACGAACCGCCCGATCAGGTTTGAGGCCACGTTGCCGGTGACATAGGCCGCAAAGGCAGAGGCGGCAGCACTTCCCGTCATCCTTTCGCCAAGATAGGCCAGCGTCAGGCTGAAGGCCGTCGCCATGCACAATCCCTGAACCACCCGCAGCGCAGCAAAGCTTGCAACATCCGGGGCCCAGGCCAGCAGCGTTGTCGGGATCGCCAGCACCAGCAACGAGGCTACAATACCCAGCCGCCGATCAATTCGGTCGGAAAACAGGGCCACCAGAAGGCTTGCCGCCGCCATGCCAAAGGTACAGGCGCTGACGGCGGACCCCATGGCCGCGGGAGAGACGTTGTAACGCAGTGTCAGACTTGGGATGATGACCTGCGTTGCAAACAGATCGACCAGCGTCAGAAACGCAATTGTCGCGATCAGCAGGAACCGAAAGGCCCTACCAATCCCGTCAGACTGTAGTCCGCTGGTTGGTGCGCTGCTCATTTCAAAGCTCTTTCGCCGTCATGCTTGGGTCGAATTACGCGCAAGGCTGAAGAGCGCTCTCGCATCACGGCTCGAAGCCGACATAGGGGGCCGCGTCGCTGTTGTAGGGCAGTATGTCGGTCGAAATGAACGTGACGACTTCGTTGCCAGTATTTTCCCACCAATGCGAGAAACCCACGCCGAACTCTTCTGTCACTGAACCCCCCGTGTGAACAATCGGAACCGCGCACAGGCTGTTATGTTCCGTCACAGTCCCCTTGACGAGGTAAACGATCGCAGGGCGGTCGTCGTGGCTATGGGTCGGCACGAACCCGCCCTTAGCCATTTCCAGCCGCCGCATCCGGAATACGAACCCGCCCATGTCGCGCCAGCCTTCAAGGCGGATGTTGGCGATGACCTCACGCGTCAGGGCTTTCGAAGGTATGGCTTCCAGCTCGCGAGGCGTGGTCAGTCTGTGTTCCTTCGGACATGTTTCTGCAAACGCATTGGTTGCAAGAACGGCCAGTCCAACGGCCGCAGCCAAAAATATCTTCATTCTGGTTTCCTCTTCGGTACGGGCCAGCTTGGCTCCTGCCATGGATTTTAGGCTTTTGCGGGGGGCTGGAACAGACTTGGGCACCTTTGAATATGATAGCTTTGCGCTATGGGTTTCGCCGTTTCTTTTCCGATCACCTGCGGTATGGTGAAATAGAAAAAGGTAGTTCGTGATGGGAAGCAAAATCAGCTCTGCGATAGCCAAGGCCCGCGCGATGCAGGGGTCGATGGCAGCGCGGCTGAAGGCGATCTCGGATGCCTACGATCAGGAAATACCGGACTATGTTCAGGCACTCGATCAGTTCGTAGACCGCTTGCGCCAGGCCCAAGCGGGGGCACATGCCCCAGATGTCGGCGATGTCTTTCCGGATTTTACCCTGCCCGATGCCCGGGGCAGGCTTTGGAACCTTGATCGCTGGCTGGCCAAGGGCCCTGTGGTCTTGTCCTTTCATCGCGGCACCTGGTGCGATTTTTGCCAACTCAACATGCAAAGCCTTGGCGAAATCGAACCAAGGATCACTGCTTTGGGCGGTCAGATCCTGGCGGTTGTCGCCCAGAAAGCCGGTCCTAACGCAGCATTCGACCGCGACGCCGCATCGATCTTTCCGATCCTCCGCGACGTCGGCCTGGGTGTCTCGACGATGCTCGGGCTGACCTGCCTGGTCGGCGAAAGTCTGCGCCATGAGCTTGAAGCACTGCAGATCGACCTTGATGCAGCCAATGGCGGTGCGGGCTGGCTGGTGCCGATACCCGCGACTTTCATTCTCAACACGGATGGTCAGGTGATTGCCCGGCATGTGGACCCCGACCCAAGGTCGCGCATCGAAGGCGAGGCAATCGTTCAGGCCGCCATAGCGTGCCAATCGCCGGCGCGCAGCTGACTTAAGAACAGATTAAGCGCCGGTCCGCGTTGCCGCCCGCTGACGCAGGTGGCATGCAAAGTGTAGCTCAGATCATATCCGTCAAACGGGCGCATCGTCAAAGTTGACACCAGATCAGGTGGCGTCGGCATCACAGCAACAGCATCGCTTTGGTCCAGATACAGCATGACGTCCTCGTCGCGGGTGAATTCAAGTGCTGTCGGCAGCGCTTGACCAATATCCGCAAGATGCCGGTGCAACGCCGATGACACGCTGCAATAGGGCCGGTGAAGGATTTCTGCCTTGACCAGATTATGCGCTGCCACTTTGTCAAGTCTGGCCAACTTGTGCCCCTGGCGAAATACGAGGCCACAGTTTCTGCTGAACAAAATCCAGCTTTCATATCTGTCCCACGGCTCGCTTGGAACCGGGCCCAGCAGCAGATCAAGCTCGCCTTCGCGCAAACTGCTGGATAGCTCCTTTTCCGAGCCGCGCCTGATCCGAAGATCAAGGCCGGAAAACATCGGCGCCAGTTCAAGCAAAAGCGGCAAGAACGGCTCCAACGAGACGCCATCGGGCAAAGCCAGCGACAGACTGGCCGCCTGCTTTGACTTTACTGCCTTGGCAAGACGGGTGACCTGTTCGGCGTTTTCAAGACTCTGCGTCAGCAAGGGCAAAATGCGTTTGCCCAGATCTGTCAGATGCGTCAAATTCCGTTCGCGCCGAAAAAGATCACCGCCAAGCTCGGCTTCAAGTAATTTGATGGCCCTGGTCAATGACGGCTGTGATACGCCGCAATCGGCCGCCGCGCGGGTGAAATTCAGCTCTCTCGCTGAGGCAATGAAGTAACGGATTTGCTGCATTTCCATGATATTTCTCCGCTTCCTCTTACGCTTGCAATCGGAAAAGTCTTAGGTTTTCAGGCAGCTATTTGCAAAATACGGCTGAACAATCATTCAGTGGTATGGCTTTTTGACGTGGTTAGCAATTCATTTCAATTGGCCGATACTTAAGTAGCGCCGTCCAGTTACGCCACCGATGAATGCAATCGTCCGCGTTTTGTAAACCCGATGCAGGGTCAATCGCAACATTGTGTAATTGTGTGACAGAAAATTGGGTGTGGTTGACCAAATATGCCAGGCACCTGGACCGACATTAGGGTTTCGCTAAAAGGTCAAACCGCTGCTTCTTCGCCTATTTCTGGCAGGGGTCTCGCGAAAATACACGCCAGGATTGCAAGGCAATTCTGGATTTCGGGTTTCAGCGCTGCAAATCACACAAACTGTTGCGAATAAGGCATAGCCCGCACCTGAATCGCCTGTTAACCTTTGGCTTAGAAAAAAAGAAAAAACGGGCGGGCAGACAGGTATGAAGACGGGCTTCAAAGGCACGTTTGTCATTGCATGGGCGCAGACAGAGGTAGACGGGGTGCAGGCGGCCCCGTTGGATCTGTTGATAGTAGGCGCCTCTTGGCATTGGACTGGCGATGCGGTTCGGGTGGACGCCCCGCAATCTGTGCTGGTGCTTGAAGGTGCTGAAGGGGTCATAGACGTGCGCCAACGCGCGGCCAAGATGGTGCGCCGCCTGATCGGCACCGCCATCGCGCGGCCGCAGTCAGGGCGGCCGCAGACAGAATTTGATCCAGCGGAAAGCGATCAAAGTTTTGTCGTGACTGACGGGCGGCGCAGTTACCTTGCGACGCTGATCCCGGTACAGGGTACCGGCTTGCAGCTGATCATGTTTCTGGGCGAAGTGCCGCCCGCGAATACCGACCTTTGGGTTGTGCGCGTGTCATTGGACTATTCCACCCCGGCTGACGGAAAACCAACCCCCGGTGGCGTGATCTGCTTTACCCCCGGCACCCGGATCATGACGCCAGCTGGCTCCAGGCGGATCGAAGATCTGCGCCCCGGCGACAGCCTTCAGACCAAAGACAACGGCGCGCAATCGGTGCTTTGGACAGGTCACCGCCGTATGACCGGGGCACGCCTTTACGCAATGCCGCATCTTCGCCCTATCCGTTTTCGTTCGGGGGCCTTGGGGATAGACCGGCCGGACGAAGATTTGCTGGTCTCGCCGCAACACCGTATGTTGGTGAAAGGCGCCGCCGCACAAAGCCTGTTTCACGCGCATGAAGTATTGGTTGCCGCCGAAGATTTGTTGAACGATGGGTCCATCTGCGTCGACCGGGCCTTGCGCGATGTCACCTATGTGCACGTGTTGATGGAACGTCATCAGATTGTCTGGGCCAACGGGCTAGAGACGGAAAGTTTCCACCCGTCAAACACTGCGCTTGAAACGATTGACCCTGACCAACGCGCCGGGCTTTTGGAAATTCTGCCGGATCTGGCCTGCGATCCCTTCACCTACGGCGATTTCGCCCGTCGCAATCTGACATCGTCCGAAGCGGCCATTCTTAGGCATGATCGCGCGGCCTAACTGTTGACTCCCCCCGTTTGCCCTGTATAAGCCGCCAATCCCGGGGAAAGCCTCGGGGTTTTTTTTGTTGGTGTTGGTGGTCCCTGCAAAGGGAAACCTGTCGGGCCGAAAGGTCAAAGGACAACAACCTTCGTAACGCTCTGAGGCCCGAAAAGTGGGAACCGGTTTTCGGACCAGCCGACTGAGCAAACATAAAGAAGGAGATCAGCCGTGACAAAACGCACGTCTGCCAAGCACAAGATTGACCGCCGTATGGGCGAAAACATCTGGGGACGCCCGAAGTCCCCCGTGAACAAGCGCGAATACGGCCCCGGCCAGCACGGCCAACGCCGCAAGAACAAGCTTTCAGACTTCGGTACGCAGCTGCGCGCCAAGCAGAAACTGAAGGGCTATTACGGCGATCTGACCGAAAAGCAATTCCGCAAGATCTACACCGAAGCGGAACGTGTCAAAGGCGACACCGGCGAAATGCTGGTGGGTTTGTTGGAGCGTCGCCTTGATGCGGTGTGTTACCGCGCCAAACTGGTGCCAACGATTTTCGCGGCACGTCAGTTCGTGAACCACGGCCACGTCACTGTGAACGGCACCCGCGTGAACATCGCGTCCTACCGCGTCAAAGAAGGCGATATCATCGCCGTGCGTGAAAAGTCGCGCCAGATGACCCTGATCATGGAAGCCATCGCGCTGACCGAGCGTGACATTCCCGACTATCTGGAAGTTGATCAGCAGAAATTGGTGGTCAAATTCGTGCGCACACCTGCACTGGGCGATGTGCCCTATCCGGTTGTGATGGAACCAAACCTCGTGGTCGAATATTACGCCAAGAACTAAGATTTGACGGGTTGAAGTTTACAGGGGCTCACCGCAGGGTGGGCCCCTTAATCATGGCGAAAACGGGATACATCATGGCCGATAAATCAAAGATTGAAACCGGCTTTGAACGTATGCTGTTTGCCTCGCGCTGGCTGATGGCCCCGATGTATCTGGGTCTTGCCGTGGCGCTGGGCATGATGACGGTGATCTTTGTGCGCGAACTGGTCTATTACCTGCCACAGCTTATGGACCTGACCGCCGAAAAAGCCATCCTTGTGGTGCTGACGCTGATCGACCTGACGCTGGCAGCCAACCTTCTGCTGATCGTGCTGTTTTCCGGCTACGAAAACTTCGTCTCCAAACTGGACATCGCCGAAGGCGCGGATCGCCCGGAATGGATGGGCAAGGTCGATTTTTCCGGCCTGAAGATGAAGCTGATCGCCTCGATCGTCGCTATTTCCGCGATTGACCTGCTGAAGCGGTTCTTTGAAATCGGTGCGCCAGGCAAAGACCCGGCGGTTGAGGCGAATGAACTTTATTGGCTGGTCATTGTGCATCTGACCTTCGTCATGTCCGGTTTGCTGATGGCGCTGATGGATTGGCTTACCGCCAGATCGAAATAGAGGTCACGCTTCCGCCCGCATGGACCGGCGATAATCGCTTGGCGTTTGCCCCATGAAATCGCGGAATGCCGCGTTGAACGCGGATAGCGAATTATACCCGGTCGCAAAGGCCACCTCGGTGATGCTGACGCGGTCTTCGCTAAGCGCTTCCACCGCATAGACCATCCGCAAACGGCGCTGGGCCTGCCGCCATGTCATCCCCAATTCGTCCGAGAACCGCCGGGCAAGCGTGCGCGGGGTGGTGCCGGCGTCATTTGCCACACCTTCGAAGGACTGCGGCTGATCAAGGTTTGCCTTGGTCAGCTCCAACGCGCGCCGCAACACGTCACTGCGAACCGTCGGCATCCAGGCCCGGCTGGGGGTGGCAGAAAGCTGTTCGGCCAATGTTGCGGCCAGATCAAACATCTGCCGTGCGGCCGGCGGCAGATCGGTGCAGTCAGGGCCAAATGGGCGCAGCGCCAGCATGATCTCCCGCAGTAACGGCGTCATGTCAAACACCCGCAACGGATGGCTGGGCCCGGCATAGGCATCGCTGGAAAACATGATCGAACAGCCCGAAATCCGGCGGTCAATGCGTACATTGATCGGCTCGTTTGCGGCAATCCACGCGGCACGGGCGGGCGGCAATGTCCAGCAGCGCCCGTCCGCCTCCAGCCGCATCAACCCGTCCAGCGCGTAAAGCAGATAGTGATGCGGAAAGCTGTGCGTGGTCAGCAGTTCCGGATCGAACCCGCTGACCACGGTAAAGGCGGGAAGGCCTGCCATCAGGTTACATCACCTCGGCGGCGTCAAACACCCGCGACAAGGGCTTGCCATAACTCTTTGTGGCCGTGACGTGGCCGGAATCAGTGCGCAAATAGCTGCTCGGTAAGCATCGCCATAGCCAAGTGCTGTGATCCGGTCATGCCACCGCTCTGCAGCTCCATTATATTGCCTGCGCAAATCGTGCGGTGGGGTTCGGGCCTGAAACATGCTATGTCCTTGGATTGATATGCCAAACCATAGCGCCCTGCGCGCGTGCAGGCTTTCGTCCGCCAGTCAAAAATGCGCGCGAAACGGACAAGCTGCCGCCAAAGCCTGCGGGACAAGATGCCACTGGCAAAGATCCGCCCTCCCCGCTAGAACGCTTCGGCAGATGGAGGACTGAATGAACGACGCGATCCGCCCCCAGCCCGGTATCCTTGACATTGCTCTTTACGAGGGCGGCAAGGCGCATGTGGCAGGCGTGGCAAATGCGGTCAAACTGTCGTCCAATGAAAACCCCTTTGGCCCGTCTGACAAGACCAAGGATGCGTTTCAGCGGTCCATGCATGCGCTGCACCGCTATCCCAGCACAGATCACGCAAGCCTGCGTCAAGCGATCGGCGAGGTACATGACCTTGATCCCGCGCGCATCATCTGCGGGGCTGGATCCGGCGAAATTCTTACCCTTCTGACCCAAGCCTACGCCGGGCCAAAAGATGAGGTCGTATTTACGGAACACGGCTTTCTGATGTATCCGATTTACACCATGGCGGTCGGCGCCACCCCGGTTGAAGTGCCGGAACGGGAACGCACGATTGATGTCGATGCCATTCTGGCCGCCTGCAATCGGCGCACCAAGCTGATTTTTCTGGCCAACCCCAGCAATCCAACCGGCACGATGATATCCCCCGCCGATATGGCACGGCTGGCCGCAGGCATTCCACCCCAGGCCATTTTGGTAATTGACGGCGCTTATGCCGAATATGTCGAAGGCTATGATGGCGGTGCATCCCTGATCGAAACCCGCCAGAATGTCGTGATGACGCGCACGTTTTCAAAGATCTACGGCCTTGGTGGCTTGCGCATCGGCTGGGGCTACGGCCCGGCAGACATCATCAATGTGCTCAATCGCATTCGCGGCCCGTTCAATCTGTCAACAGCCCAGCTTGACGCCGCCGAAGCCGCCGTGCGTGACCGCGATCACGTCAACCGCTGCCGGTCAGAAAACACAAGGCTGCGTCATTGGCTGGCCGAGGCTTTGGCGGCCCTTGGCGTGCCATCCGACACGTCGCTGGCCAATTTCGTCCTCGCGCGCTTCGCCGATGCGGCCGAGGCCGATGCCTGCGATGCCTTTTTGCAAAAGCAGGGCCTGATCGTGCGCCAGGTCTCTGGCTATAAACTGCCGCATTGCCTGCGCATCACCATTGGTGACGAATCCTCCTGCCGCCGTGTCGCCCATGCGATGGCCCAGTTCAAAGGCGTCAAGTGATGGCACAGGTCTACGACCGTGTAGCACTGATCGGGCTTGGGCATATTGCCTCGTCTATGTCGCATGCCATGCGGGCAGGTGGGCTTGTCGGCGAAATTGTCGGCCATGCGCAATCTGCTGAAACGCGGGCGACGGCGCTTGAAATTGGCATCTGTGACCGGGTTTGTGAAACCGCCGCCGAAGCGGTGATCGGCGCTGATCTTGTGGTGCTTGCGGTGCCCGTGGGCGTAATGGGCGATGTGGCCGCAGCCATCGGCCCACATCTGAAACCGGGGGCAACGGTTACCGACGTAGGGTCGGTGAAACAGGCGGTGATAGACGCCGTTTCCCCCCATATGCCGCAAGGCGTTCATTTCATTCCTGGCCATCCGATGGCAGGCACCGAATATTCCGGGCCTCGGTCCGGCTTTGCCACGCTGTTTCAAAACCGCTGGTGGTTGCTGACGCCGCAGTCGGACACAGATGCAGGGGCCTTGGCCAGACTGCGTCAATTGCTGGACGGCATTGGCGCCAATGTCGATACGATGGATGCGCCCCACCATGATCTGGTGCTGGCCGTGGTCAGCCACACGCCGCATCTGATTGCCTATACCATGGTCGGCGTGGCCGATGACATGCGCCGGGTATCCAACAGCGAAGTCATCAAATATTCTGCCACCGGCTTTCGTGATTTCACCCGCATTGCGGCGTCAGACCCTACCATGTGGCGCGATGTGTTTCTGACCAACAAAGAGGCGACACTGGATATTCTGGGCCGCTTTACGGAAGAGCTGTTCGCCCTGCAACGCGCAATCCGGCTGGGCGACGGCGCGCATCTGCACGACTATTTCACCCGCACCCGGGCCATCCGGCGCGGTATCATCGAGGCGGGGCAAGACACCTCTGCCCCAGATTTTGGCCGTGGCGCGCCGCCCGCCAAGGGTCGTTGACACCCGTGCGCCGTCTGCTGGCATTAGTCTTGGCGTTGGTGACTGCTGGCGTAGCATTGGCCGAACCGCCCAAATCGTCGCCACGCCCGGTGTCGCGCCCGGTGGCACAGCAGCCCCTAAATGCAGTTCCGGTCACGCAGACCCCAACCATCACGCTGCCCGATCTGGCCCGCATCGCCCCGAAACGGCGGCCGGGGACGGTTGCACTCCCTGATGGCCAGGCCGTACCAACTGCCGCAGCAACTGCCGTCAGGCCCGCAAAAGCGCGCCGTGGTCTGCTTGCGCTGATCACGCCAAGGGCCAAGCCCGGCAAGAAACCAAAGCTCAACCGAAAGGGGTCGGTCTGCGGCGATCCCTCCATCAAAGGCGAGATGATTGCCCGCGTCACCTCCAAGACCAAGGGCTGTGGCATCGAAAGCCCGGTGCGCGTCACCTCGGTGGATGGGGTGCGCCTCAGCCAGGCCGCGACGTTGGACTGCCCGACAGCACTTGCGCTGAACAAATGGGTGCAGACCGGCCTTCGCCCTGCCTTTGGTCGCAGCGAAGTGGTTGGGCTGAAGGTCGCCGCCCATTACATCTGCCGCAGCCGCAACAATGTGCGCGGCGCCAAGATCAGCGAACATGGTCGCGGCAAGGCGATAGATATTTCGGGCTTCGTGCTGTCGAACGGCGAAGAAATCTCAGTGCAGGGCAATTTCAACAAGACCATCCGCAAGGCGCACAAGGCCGCCTGCGGCATCTTCAACACCACCCTCGGCCCCGGCTCAGATGGCTACCATGAGGATCATCTGCATTTCGATACCGCCAAGCATCGGTCCGGCACCTATTGCCGCTAGCTCTGCGGTGCGCGTCGCAACAACGGCGCGGGCCCCAGCGGTAGCGGCCCCAGGCTCATCCAGCCCGCTTTCATCACCAAGGGCAACTCCAGCACCGCCGGATCGCCCGATTGCCCTGCCATCACCGCCATCATGGTTTCAACCGTCGGTGCCACTTCCGGCTTGATCAGGCCCATCGCCACCGCCGGCGCGATCACGCGGCGCCAATTCACCAGCGTCATGTCAATGCGGCCTTCGGCAAAACCGTTCGCATCCGCCACAACCCCGCCGGTCAGCGACAGGCTGACATCCCCCCAGCGCAACACCCCCTGCCTGAGCGTCAGCGCGGTAAGCTGCGGGTCGGTCGTCTGTGCAAACCGGTCAATCGGCGCAGAAAACCCGGCGACAATATCAAGCTGCGCCTGCTCAATCTGCGAGGGCAGATCCGCAGTCGTCGCCATCGCGGCCATTACCGCCGGATCGGGGGTCAGACCTGTCACCGTCAGATTGATCTCATGCCCATTGGCCAGCGCCGCATCCTGCCGTGTCGCAAGCAACACCTTGGCCGCCGTCACTTCCCAGCCAAGCGTCGACCTTGCAACC
Organism: Pseudorhodobacter sp.; assembly: GCA_031402355.1. Lineage (GTDB taxonomy): Bacteria > Pseudomonadota > Alphaproteobacteria > Rhodobacterales > Rhodobacteraceae > JACMNW01. The sequence goes on from JANNSG010000061.1 coordinate 26,758, forward strand.
AGATCCACCCCCTCAACCACCACCGTATCCAACCCCAGCGCCGCCTCGGGTACCATCACCACAGACCCCATCAGGGATGTCGATCCTAGCGTGATCACCTCGCCGGGCGTCACGATGGTCTGGCTGTTCGGCAAAGCCGCAATCAAATGCCAGGGCTTCCATGTCATCGAAAACACCTGCGCAAAGGGCGCATCCCAGGCATAGCCCGTCGCCGGATCAGCCAGATGCAGACCATTCACCGTCAGATCGAACCGGTTCGGGAAGCCCTGCACCGCAAGGCCGCTGTTGCGTGCCTCAATCCCCTGGCCCGTCTGCCCGGCAAACCAGGTCTCCGCTGTTTTTTGCAGCGCAATTGAACCCACCACCCAATAGCCGCTGTACAAAATGCCAAGCGCCAGAACCAGAACCATCAACCCGCGCATGCCCAAGCCCTTTTCATTCTCGCCCCGCCACATTACAGCCAGTCCGACAGGAGGGCCAGCCGCCGTGGACAACGCACTTTGGGTCTTTGGCTATGGGTCCTTGATCTGGAACCCCGGTTTCGCTCATGCCCGCGCCGAGGTGGCCCGCCTGCCCGGATGGCACCGCAGCTTTTGCATGACCTCCATCCATTACCGCGGCACGGTTGACGCGCCCGGCCTGGTGCTGGCGCTGGACCGGTCCGATCACCTTCATTGCGACGGATTGGCTTTTGAAGTGGCCGCCGCCGCCCGTGACCAGACCCTCGCCTATCTCCGGGAACGTGAGCTTATTTCCTATGCCTACCGCGAAGAATGGCTCACCATAGACCTTGCCTCTGGCCCCCGCGTTCAAGCGCTGTGTTACGTCATCAACCGGGATCACGACCAATACAGCGGTGCCCAGACGCTTGAGTTTCAGGCACAAACCATTGCCAAATCCTGCGGCATACGCGGCCCGAATTGCGATTACCTCTATGCTACAACAGACCATCTTTCCCAACTGGGCATCGCCGACGCCGATCTTGTCTGGCTGTCAGCCCGTGTCAGGCAATTGCGCGATCTCCCTACAAATTGACCTGCTTTCACTTGGCAGTCGCAATCGCTCGTGCATAGTGTTGCCAGACACGAAACAAGGGGCGCAGCCACCGGATGGACAAAATAAAGCCTGTCGAGACAACCTATTTCAGCCAGCCGATCCGCCAGATCGTGACCATGCTGATAGTCTCCGGCCTTGTCGGGTTTGGCGGCTGGGTTATCCACGCCGAGGTGGTTGAAATTTTCGCCACCAATTGGTTGCTGAACGGCTTCATCGGCTTGGTGTTTCTACTGGGTGTGCTGACCTGTTTTTGGCAGGTCCTGATCTTGATGCAGTCGGTCAGCTGGATCGAAGGCTTCGCGCGCCACACGCCCGGGCATGAACTGACAATTCCGCCAAAACTGTTGGCGCCGCTGGCGGCACTGTTGCGCACGCGGGGGGCAAAAATGCAAATCTCGGCGTCCTCGACGCGCTCCATCCTCGAATCCGTCGGAACGCGCATTGAAGAAGCCCGCGATATCACCCGTTATCTGACCAACCTGCTGGTGTTCCTGGGCCTTCTGGGCACGTTTTACGGTCTTGCCACCACCGTTCCCGCTATCGTCGAAACCATCCGGTCGCTTGCCCCACAAGAGGGCCAAAACGGGGTCGAACTGTTTTCCAAACTGATGAACGGGCTCGAAGCGCAACTTGGCGGCATGGGCACCGCCTTTTCGTCGTCCCTGCTTGGCCTTGCCGGGTCGTTGGTTGTGGGTCTTTTGGAACTGTTCGCAGGCCATGGCCAGAACCGGTTTTACGGCGAACTGGAAGAATGGCTTTCCTCGATCACAAGGCTTGGGTTTTCCAGCGGCGATGGCGACGGGCCGGATAACTCGGCCATGACCGGCGTCATGGATCATATGGCTGTGCAGATGGAAACGCTGCAAAGCTTCTACGCGCAGGCTGATGCCAACCGCGAGGTGGTTGATGGCCGCATCGGCGATCTGGCCGCAGCCATTGGCCTGCTGACCGAACGGATGCAGGCTGAGTCCGGTCAGGCCGCCACTCTGGCCCGTATTGCAGACGGCCAGGATCGCCTGATCGCGGCCCTGGGCACGGCCGAAGGCGGCGCGCATTCCGATGCCGAAAGCCGAATGCGGCTGCGGTCCATAGACGTGCAACTGTTGCGGATATTGGAAGAAATCTCGGCCGGACGGCAAGAAAGCACCGCCGATTTGCGATCTGACCTGACCGCGCTTACCGGCGCCATCCGCCAGCTTAGCCGTGGCACCGGGGGGCGGGGCTGATCATGGCACTGGGCAGGCGCCGAGACAGTTCAATGATCTGGCCGGGCTTCGTAGACGCGGTCACAACGATTTTGATGGTGCTGATGTTTGTGCTGACCATCTTCACCGTCATGCAATCCGTTTTGCGCGATACGATCACCACCCAAGACACCGAACTGAACACGCTGACAGATCAATTGTCCGGTCTTGCAGATGCGCTGGGGCTGGAACAGAAACGCACCCGTGAATTGCAGGCCGAAGTGGGGGAACAATCCACGCTGATCGCCACCCTGACTGGGCAGATTGCCACGCGGGACGGCGAACTAGCCGCTGCAACCAACCGGATCACCAGCTTTGAGGCGCAGGTTGCCGGCCTGTTGTCTGACCGCGATCTGGCACGCGGGCAAATTTCCGATCTTCAGGCGGCTGAGGCGAAATTGCTGTCACAAAAAGAGGCGCTTGATTTGGCGTTGGCAACTGCTCGGGGTGAAATTGATGCGGGCGCCGAGGCCGCACGCCTTGCCGCCGCCCGGCGCGAGGCACTAGAAGCGCTGCTTGTCGATCTGCGCAGCAAGGCCGCGAAATCAGACGCCGATCTGAAGGCCGCAACGGTTCTGCTGACCGCCGAAGAAGCCGCCCGCGCAGTGGATCAGGCCGCGGCTGAGGCATTGCGCGCAAAGCTGGTCGGGGCTGATGCCGAACTGACCGCAATGACACTGGCGCTAGAAGATCAGCGAAAGCGGGCCGAAGACACCCTGACCCTGCTTGCCGCCGCTCAGACCGATGCTGCAAAGGCGGTCACCGGCAAGGACGCACTGCTTGAAACCGCAAAGGCGGCGCTTGCGGCGCAAGAAGCCCAGTCCGCCAAAGATGCCCGCGCCGTGGTTTTGCTGAACGAACAGGTTGCGGCATTGCGCACCCAGCTTGGCGGGTTGCAATCCATTCTGGATGCATCTGCGGCAAAAGACGCGGCCGCGAAAGTGCAACTTGAATCCCTGGGAAGCCAGTTGAACGCGGCATTGGCGCAAACAGCAGTTGAACAGCGCAAGCGCGCCGATCTGGAAGCGGCAGAACGCAAACGGCTGGAAGAAGAAGCAAAATCCCTGACCGCCGAGGCGCAGAACCTGGCAAAATTCCGGTCCGAATTCTTTGGCCAGCTTAGCCGCGTTCTGGCGGGTCGCGAAGGGGTGCGGGTTGTCGGCGACAGGTTCGTATTTTCCTCCGAGGTGCTGTTCAGCGCCGGTGCTGCCGATCTTGCGCCAGAAGGCCGCGCGCAGATCGCGGGCGTGGTGGCGACGCTGAACGAAGTGGCAGGTCAGATCCCCGATACGATCGACTGGATCATCCGGGTCGATGGCCATACTGACAATGTACCGCTGTCAGGCTTTGGTGAATTTGCCGACAATTGGGAGCTTTCGCAGGCACGCGCGCTGTCTGTTGTCCGGTTCATGCAAGATGAACTGGGATTTTCGCCCAGCAGAATGGCTGCGACCGGATTTGGCGAATATCGACCTGTCGCTGTTGGCGACACCCCTGAGGCACTGGCGCAGAACCGCAGGATTGAGCTGAAACTGACAGAACGGTAGCGGCGAATGGGTTACCAATTCCCTAATGGAAAATACTTTATACAATAATACCAACTATTTATGCCGCATAACACGCGTGATACCATCCGCAGGTTGGCCTCCCCCAAAAATGTGAGCGCCGCTTTTCAAAAAAGCTGCTACACTTTTCTAAGTGTCGATCCAAGAACCAGAAATTGCTTTTCGTCAGGTCTGCCCCGGGCAGCGACGCGGCCGGGTTTGGACCTGAAATCAGGAGGATCACGAATGCCGCAAACAATCGGAAACCCGCTATCCTGGGCCTTCGGCGCGATAAGATCAGCTTTCGGCTACGCCTCCTCCGTCGTCGGATCCGTCGGCGCGCAGGCCGCGGCCGGGTCGGACCTGCCCCAGATCAGAAGCCTTACCTTGCAAGATCTCCGCATCGCGCTTCGCAAAGGCTGGGCCGATGTGATGGCATTTCGATCGGACGTGGTCTTCGTCTGCCTTCTCTACCCGGTGATCGGCGGCGTGCTGGCCCTGCTGGCAGTGCAGGGCAATTCCTTGCAGCTGGTATTTCCAACCCTGTCCGGCTTCGCCCTGGCCGGCCCGGTCGCGGCAGTCGGGCTTTACGAGATGAGCCGCCGCCGCGAACAAGGTGAACCTACAAGCTGGCTGGCCTACCTTGACGTGATCAGATCGCCGAAGTTTGGCGGAATCCTGATCCTCAGTCTGTTTCATGTGGTGGTTTTTCTGGTCTGGATCATGTCGGCCAACCTGATCTTTGATGCAACGATGGGGCCGGAAACCCCGGTTTCCATCACAAGCTTCGCGCGCGACGTGTTCACCACCGGGGCCGGATGGGCGATGATCGCAATCGGCATGGCGGTGGGGTTTTTGTTTTCCGCCGCCGTGCTGGCAATATCGGTGGTCTCATTCCCATTGCTGCTTGACCGAGATGTCAGTCTGCCAACGGCGGTGGTCACCTCAGTCAAGGTGGCGCTGAAAAACCCGGTGCCGATTGGCGTCTGGGGGCTGATCGTCGCCGCGTCGCTGGCGTTAGGATCATTGCCCGCGCTGCTGGGGCTGGTGTTGGTTTTGCCGGTTCTGGGGCATTCAACCTGGCATTTGTACCGGCAGGCGGTGTTCTGAGGGATTAGAAACCTGTAAAAAGTAGATCAAGTGCGCGAATGATTTCGTCGCGCCTATGAGCAACTGACCCCAAATGTGTGGAAAGTTCCGAAACTGGCACTGCACCTGCGAGTTGTGGCATCAGAACGTAAGGCTGCTGAGAAACGTCAAACACAGGATTAAGCCCTCGCAAAACACGCCCTGCCTTGTTGGCCGGCACTAAGGGTGCGACCAGCCGCGATTTGAATTCGTCGAATATTTGACTTTGCAGGATGACCACAATGGTTTCGTCAGAAAGGCGATAGACATCATACTGCGCGTCCATCGGGTCAGAACTGCCTGAATTTGGCGAGAGGCAGACCGTTTTCTTCAATATAAGAATTAAAATCTTCGATTGCCCCAGCGTTTTCACGCTTCCATGCGGCTTCGCGCGCCTGCTTTAACGCGATTGCGACCCCTGCTTCGGCAGCGCGGGACACATTGACGCCCAAAGCGCGTGCGTCATCAAGAAGTTTGCTGTCGAGAGTCAAGCTGGTGGCGCGGCGGTTTGGGGCGGGCATGGGCGCTGTCCGATACATGACGTAAACCTACGCCAATTTATACCGCGCTTTATGCGGTATATCTACAGGTATGTTTTGGGCTTTGCCCAAACAAAAACCCCCGCAAACTGCGGGGGTTTTCATTTGTGCTTCGCTTATCCTGCCGTCAGAAGCGGCGGTTTGGCCTTTGTCAGTGCAGGTTTTTGCGGCTCTTCTATATCAAGAACAATCGCATCGTCCTTCATCCCGACCTTGACCAGGCCACCCTTCATCAGCTTGCCGAACAGCAATTCCTCTGCCAGCGGCTTTTTGATATGCTCCTGGATCACTCGGCCAAGCGGACGGGCGCCCATTTTATCGTCATAGCCTTTATCACCCAGCCAAGTGGCGGCATCGGCCGAGATTTCGATATGGACGTTGCGGTCAAGCAGTTGTGCCTCGAGCTGCAGCACGAATTTTTCAACCACCTGGCGGATAATGTCTTTGCCAAGCGGGGCAAAACTGATCACAGCATCAAGGCGGTTGCGGAATTCGGGTGTGAATGTGCGTTCAATTGCAGCGGTATCTTCGCCTGTGCGCCGTTCACGGCCAAAACCGATGGCCGATTGCGACTGTTCACGCGCCCCAGCATTTGACGTCATGATCAGGATGACATTGCGAAAGTCAACCGACCGGCCATTGTGATCGGTCAGCTTGCCGTGATCCATCACCTGCAGTAGGATGTTGTAGACATCGGGGTGGGCTTTTTCCATCTCGTCCAGCAGCAGCACGCAATGCGGGTGCTGATCAATGCCGTCGGTCAACATGCCGCCCTGATCAAAGCCGACATAGCCCGGAGGCGCACCAATCAGGCGCGAAACCGCGTGTTTTTCCATGTATTCCGACATGTCAAACCGCAGCAGTTCAACGCCCAGGGTGGAGGCGAGTTGCTTTGCGACTTCGGTTTTGCCGACACCTGTCGGACCAGCGAACAAATAATTGCCGATGGGCTTTTCAGGCTCCCGCAGGCCCGCGCGGGCCAGTTTTATCGCTGACGCAAGCGCCTCGATGGCCTTATCCTGCCCGAAAACCACGCGTTTGAGAGATTTTTCCAGATCGCGCAGCACCTCAGCATCGTCTTTGGATACCGATTTCGCCGGGATGCGGGCGATTTTGGCGACGACGGCTTCGATTTCCTTGATGCCGATCTGCTTGCGGCGTTTGGAGTCAGTCAGCAGATGCTGGGCCGCACCCGCTTCGTCGATCACGTCGATGGCGCTATCGGGCAGTTTGCGGTCGTTGATATAGCGTGCTGCCAGCTCCACAGCGACCTTGATTGCCTCGGCGGTGTAGCGCAGATCATGATGTTCTTCAAAGTGTGGCTTCAGACCCATCAAAATCTTGATGGCATCCGGAACCGAGGGTTCATTCACGTCAATCTTCTGGAAGCGGCGCGAAAGGGCACGGTCTTTTTCAAAATGCTGCCGGAATTCCTTGTAGGTGGTCGACCCCATGCAGCGCAATTTGCCGCCCTGCAAGGCCGGTTTCAGCAGGTTGGACGCATCCATAGCCCCGCCAGACGTGGCACCTGCCCCGATGACAGTATGAATTTCGTCAATGAACAGAATGGCATCGGGGTGATCTTCCACCTCTTTGACAACCGCCTTCAGCCGTTCTTCGAAATCGCCGCGGTACCGCGTGCCGGCCAGCAACGCCCCCATATCGAGGCTGTAAATCGTCGCGCGCGACAGAATGTCCGGCGTTTCCTTGTTGATGATCTTGCGCGCCAAGCCTTCGGCAATGGCGGTTTTGCCGACCCCGGGATCCCCAACCAGCAGCGGGTTGTTCTTGCGTCTGCGGCACAGCACCTGAATGCACCGCTCCACTTCCGCCTCGCGCCCGATCAACGGATCGACATCGCCTTTTTTGGCTTTGACGTTCAGATCAACGCAATACTTGGATAGCGCAGATTCTTTTGCCTCGCCCGCTTCGGCCTTTGGGGTTTCATGCTGCTCTTCGGCACCGGAAACTGAGCGTGGTTCGCCAAAAGACGGATCTTTGGCGACGCCATGGGCGATGAAATTCACCGCGTCATAGCGGGTCATGTCCTGCTCTTGCAGGAAATATGCCGCGTTTGATTCGCGTTCGGCAAAGATCGCGACAAGCACGTTGGCCCCGGTTACTTCGGTACGGCCGGAAGACTGCACATGGATCGCGGCACGTTGAATGACACGCTGAAACGCAGCCGTCGGAACGGCTTCGGATCCTTCAACCTCGGTCACCAGAGTTGACAGATCATCGTCGATGAAATCGACAAGCGTCTTGCGCAAAAGGATCAGATTGACGGAACAGGCCTTCATCACCCGCTCGGCATCTGGTTCGTCAATCAGCGCCAGAAGCAGATGTTCCAGCGTTGCGAGTTCGTGACGGCGCGCATTCGCCAGGGCAAGGGCGCCATGAATGGCTTGCTCGAGTGTGGTTGAAAACGATGGCACTTGGTCGTGCTCCTGTTCCTGCGGGTCAGTTGGGCAGTGCGCCGTTCCTGACCGTGACCTCATAAGGTTAAGCTTCGGTTTTATTTCGCTCACTTCAAGGGTAAAATGGGGCGAATTTCTGTTTGGTGAAGGGGGGTCACAAAATGTGATCCGTTTGCATGGGTTGGCCGGGTTAAAAGCTGTCTTTTCGGGCACGTAGGTCGGCGAAGACTTCCGCGCTGGTTGCATTTGGGGTGCCGAGAGTGGTTTTCATTTCTGCAGCAGCGGCGCGCAGGAACGGGTTGGTGGCGAGTTCGTCGGCAAGGCGCGATGGCACGGTGGCCAGCCCCTGCGACCGGGCGGCGTTGATCCGGTCATTGCGCAAGATAAGGTCGGGATTGCCGGGTTCAAGGGCCAGCGCGAACCGCATGTTGGCGGCAGTGTATTCGTGGCCCGAACAGATCAGAGTTTCGGGCGGCAGTCTGGCCAGTTTGGACAGGCTGTCCCACATTTGTGCGGGCGTGCCTTCAAACAGCCGACCGCAGCCCATGGCCATCAGGCTGTCGGCGGTGAAGGCAAGCGCGGAGGTGGGGAAGTAAAAGGCTATGTGCCCGACCGTGTGGCCGGCCACGTCGATGACATGACCGACCTCGGCCCCGATGGTAACGCTGTCACCTTCCCTAAGGGCCGCATCAAGCGGCGGCAGGCGATGGGCGTCAGCCGCAGCCCCAATCACCCGCGCACCGGTGGTTGCAACCAGGGCTGCAACACCGTCGATATGATCCCAATGGTGATGGGTCACAAAAATCTGCTGCAATGACCAGCCGCGCAGGGCCAGCGCCTCAACGATCGGGGCCGCGTCAGGGACATCGAAGACGGCCGTAGCCCCGGTTGCGGCATCGCGGACGATGTAGGCGTAGTTATCTTGCAAGCAAGGAACCGTCACCAGCGTTAACGCCATGGTATTTGCTCTTTCATTGACTATGTTCTGTCAAAGCTTTCGCCCGGAAAGGCCCCGGCTGCAATGCATCTAGACGTATTGGACTTACGTAACTTTTACTACCGCACCGCTTTGGGCCGTGTGGCGCAGCGCGCTGTGCGTGATCAGGTAACTACATTCTGGCCGCCCGCATTGGCGCAGGCGCAGACGGTGGTCGGGTTCGGTTTTGCGGTGCCTTTGCTTCGCCCATATCTTGCCGATGCGCGCCGGGTGATCGGTCTGATGCCGGGGCCGCAAGGCGTCATGCCCTGGCCTGCGGGGGCCGACAATGTGGCGGCGCTTTGCGAAGATGCAAACTGGCCACTGCAGACCGGCATGGTAGACCGCCTGATCGTGATGCACGGGCTGGAGACATCGGAAAACCCCAGTACCGTGCTGGACGAGGCGCAGCGCGTTCTGGGCCCGGGAGGGCGGGCACTGTTCATTGTGCCAAGCCGCATCGGATTGTGGTCGCGGCGCGATGGTACGCCCTTCGGCTTTGGCCGCCCCTATTCGATGAGCCAACTCGAAGCACAGCTGAAAAAGCACAACTTTACCCCTGAACGCAGCACGACGGCCCTGTTTGCCCCGCCTTCGCAAGGCCGGTTCTGGCTGCGCACCGCTGATTTTTGGGAACGGATGGGGCGGCGGATCGGCCCCTGGGCGGCGGGCGGAGTGTTGATGGTGGAAGTCAGCAAGCAGGTCTACGCCCCCACACGCGGCGGCCTGAAGTCGGCGGTTCGCAAACCGCGAAAGGTGCTTGAAGCAATTCCGGCCGCATAGTCTGCCGTCGGGATGACGGCAACCCATCAACCGGCCCGGTGGCGCACCCGGCGCCTGTGACCAGCAACTGATTCACGCTTAAGTGAAGGAATTCCGGGCAGCCCGATGGTTTTGCTGGCTTTCCCGGCCTACAAACCGTCGCAGGTTCCCAAGGCTCAACACAAGGTATTGAAATCTATATAAACTTTGCCCGCGACTTTCTATGCAGAAAGGTTGCGGGGCCGCAAAGGCTCTGCTACACCCCGCCCAAATCGAGACGCATGCGATATGT
>JANNSG010000062.1:0-37968 GCA_031402355.1 Pseudorhodobacter sp.
CAGAAACCCGGTCTTGCCATGTGCAACCACTTCGGGAACCCCGGCAGTGGCTTGGGCCACAACCGGCAGGCCTGCAGCCTGCGCTTCAAGATAGGCAAGCCCGTAGGCTTCGCCGCAGCCGGGCCAGACATAGAGCGATCCTGTTGCCAGAAGGGCGGCAATCTGATGATGGTCCAGTTTGCCAAGCCATTTGATGCGGGACGCAGGCAGGGCGTCGAATAGCGCCTGCACCTCGGCCATCATCGGGCCATCGCCGGCGATCGACAGGTGCCAGTCCAGATCGCCGGGCAAGTGCGAAAGTGTCGCAGCCAGCCTTTGATAGCTGGCAAATTTGTCGCCCGGACGCATCATGGCCACGCAGACCATATGCCCGGCCCTGGGGGCCGGGGCTGCATCAAAGGCATCGGTCACGATGAACGGCGACAAAGACGCCAAGCGCGCTTTGGGGGCTGCTTCATGCAAGCCAAGCTTGTCGCGTTCCGTCAGACAGATGTTGATTGTGGCCAGCCTGACTGCATCCAGGGCACGGGCCTGCATGTCGGCCCAGATGCCGATGTTGCGGCGCCGGGAATAGGACGCCTCGCAGGTGACATAGGGCAGACGGAAGCGTGCCGCCAGCGCAGGCCCGATCAGGTCCGGCGATTTGTAATAGGGGTGATAGCAAAACCAAAGATCGGGCACGCCAGCATGGGCCCAAAGGGTGGCAATGCGGTCTTGTTCAAGCAAGGCGGCAGCTTGCAGGTGCGACCAGCCAACGGTATCGGCGGCATCGCCAAGATAGGCGCGCAGATGGGATATCACGGTGACGTTGTGGCCCGCCGATGAGAGGCAAGCCATCAACAATCGTGCCATCAGCCGGTCGCCGGAAGGCACCGAATGCTGGGGTGTTTTGAGGGGGGCATAGAATGCAATGTTCAGGGAATGTCCGATCCACCAATAATGACTGCCACCCGTCCTGACAGGCCGTTGTCTTTCGTCCTGGGCCCGGCGTCTTGCAGGGCTTTGCGCAAACCATAGCGCGCTTGACAGGCCAAGCAAACTGCCGCATTTCCGATCAGGGCAGCGGGGAAAGTGATGCAGTCTTGCCAAATTTCTTGCGTCAATCCGGGCCAAAATCCTGCGATGCGGGTGGTCCTTTTGACCGGTCCCGCGAAAGTGCCGGGTCGTCTTGACCTTTGGCGGGTCTGACAACAGCCATGTCACCCCATGTCGTAGCCCTTGTTGCCGATCCACATTTTCACGACCCCGAGGGTGATTTTGGTGGTGTCGGTGTCATGCTGGAGGGCAGGCAACTGGCCTTGCGCAGCTGGAAGGACACCGAATTGGGCGCGCGGGCGGTCAACGAAACCGCAGCCGCTTTGTATGGCGCACTGGACCGGATTGCAGCGGCCGGGATCCGTCATGTCATTCTGGCGGGGGATTATACCGACGACGGGCAGGCGGAAAATACGCGCAGACTGGGGTTGGTCCTGCACAGCTATGAGGCCGAACATGGCCTGCGGTTTTATGCCATTCCCGGCAATCACGATGTCTATGGCCCGCAGGGCAAGCATGTCTCAACCCGGTTCATGACCGGCCCGGGGACGTCGGTGCTGGTCACCAGTGACCCGGAAGCCGGCTCTGAGGAAGCGGATCGCGCCATTGTCACTGAGGCCATGCGATGTGCGGGTCAGCCAGAAGCGCTTTTGCCGATGGCGCGTTTCGGGTTGTTTCGTCGATCGGAAGATGTGCACTGGGAAAGCCCGTTCGGCCCGTCGGATGCGCCCGATACGCGGCTTTATCTGGCAACGGCGGCGGATGGTTCGGTTGCGCATCCCCTGATGGACGCGTCCTATCTGGTTGAGCCGGAACCGGGTCTGTGGATCTTGATGATCGACGCCAATGTCTTTGAGCCGCGACCGGGGCGGGCGGATACCAGCCGCAAGCGCGCCTTCCTTGATCCGTCAGATGCCGGATGGACGGCCGTACTGCGCGGAAAGCCGTTTCTGCTGCCCTGGATCAGATCTGTCGTGGCGCGGGCAAAGGCAATGGGCAAGACACTTGTCACCGTTTCGCATTATCCGACGCTGGATGCCTTTCGTGATGTCACGGGATCAGAGGTGGCGTTGTTTGGCAAAACGACAATCGTACGGCGAACGCCTGCGCCAGAGGTTGCAGAAGCGATGCTGGATACGGGCCTGCGCTGGCATGCGGGCGGGCATATGCATGTGAATGCGATGACCCATGTGCAGGCCGGAACCCAAGGTTTTACCGATATAGCGCTGCCGTCACTGGCGGCATTTCCACCCGCCTACAAGATCATCCGGGCAAAGGGTGAGTGTGCCGAAGTGGAAACCGTCCTGCTTGAAGGTCTGCAACCGGACCCCGCGCTGCACCGGTTTTACGCAGCACAAGGTCGAAAGACCCCGCCGCTGCTCTATGACGCTTTTCTTGCCCTGCAGTACCGACGGCGTATTGCCGATCGGCGACTGGGCTTTGACTGGCCGGGTAGCCTTGTGACCATCGTCAAGACCACTGATTGCGCTGGACTTGTGACATGGTTCGGGTCCGTCACAGCGTCAGAATTCTGCCTGCGCCACGACCTGTCGCCTGCCGCCTTGCAGGACCGTGGCGCTGTTCAACTGATCACGGATGCCTATGTCATCCGGACGGCCGGACCTTTGGCGACACGGTTTCTGGACCCCGGATCGTTGCGGATTTGCCGCGCTTTTGCCGAAGAGTTTGGCGATGCGACGACGGATCCCAAGATATCCGACCGGGCGTTTCTTGCGCGCTTTTTGTCAGTCTTGCAGGTGTCGCTGGCCCGAATGGATGAACGGCAGGCTAGTCTTTGATGCAGCACATCAGCCAGGCTGCGGCAGATCTATGGCCCGGTTTCCGGCATAAATTTCGATCGCTTGGCTTAAGCCGCGAATATCCACTGACTGTCTGACGACCTTGTCATCGGGCAGCAGACCGGACAGGCCCATCGTATAAACCGAGACCGCCGCCTGCACGCCCAATTCCTTGGTCTTGCTTTCCAGCCGGCTGGCAATATTGACCGTATCGCCCAACGCTGTCAGGCGGGCCCCGGATTCTGCACGCTGGGCCGCGCCGATGCGGCCAAGAATAACGTTTCCCGTGTGCAGACCGATCCCCATCGACAATGGCCCGCGCAATTCGTCTCGCAGGCTGACATTAAGACTGTCCAGCACGCCGCCCATCACCCGGGCGGCCGCAATGGCGCGCCTGGCCCCATCTGCCGCCGGCGCATCCATCCCGAAAATCGCCATGATGCCATCACCCATGAATTTGTCGACATAGCCGCCGGCGTCTTCGATGGCTTCGGCCATTGACCCCAGAAACTGGTTCAGGATGAACACCACATCGAACGACAAGCGCCCTTCGGACATTTTGGTAAAGCCGCGCATGTCGCAGAACAGAATCGTCACCTCTTGTTCGACGCCCCAAAGATACTTGTCGACCTGCGAGATTTGCCGGGTTTCCAGATTTGCCGGAAGCAGAGTTGAAACCGTCAGATCGTCGGTTGGCCGCAACTGGCAGGCAAGCCGCACATTTGTCGGCGACCCGATGCGTTTGAGCACTTGTAGTTCCTGATCAGACGCAGCGGGCAGATGTTCGGCACCTTTCAGAACCCTGACCCGGCAGGTCGAACAACGTGCCCGGCCGTCACACACCGACGCATGCGGGACCCGGTTCAACCGGCTGATCTGAAGCAGGCTAAGCCCGGCGGGTGCCATGAATGTGGGTCCATTTGCATAGCTGACCGCGATTTTCGGGCTCATTCTGTCACGGATCAACAAACCTGACCAGATGGCGATGGCAGCGATCAGGATGGCGTAGTAGCTATTGGCTGACAGGCGCAATGCGTCAATCACGGCGCCATACTGATCAGCGGTAAGCGGGCTTTTGTAGGTACCAAGCAGCTTGGCCGCCCGGCCCGCCGATACAAACCCCGCATAGCTGAGCGTCGGGACCAGAACCGCAAAAGCGTACCACAGCCACAATGTCTTTCGGTACCACAGCTTCATCGACAGCCAGTGGTGCAGCCCGATACAGCCATGAACCCAGACCAGCACCATAAGGACCGCCTGATTGACAGCCTCGTTCGGCCACATCGCCCATAGGGCATAGGCATAGGTGTCATCGACGCCAAAAGCCGAATGCACGCCGCGCGTTCCCAAAACATGGCGGACCAGCAAAATGGGGATCAGCAACCCGAACAGCAGTTGCACAATGCTTTGCCAACCCAGCCGCCAGGTCCGGGCTTTCAGGAACTTTGCCACGCCAAGCACAAAATGCACCAGCGCCGCCAGGATCAGGATCGCCGATCCGGGGAGGCTGCGGGTAAAGGTCGTGCGCAGATCCTGGCCTGCCTGCATCAGGTCAAGCGACACCAGGCCAAAGCCATGATTGATGAAATGCCCAGTGGCAAAAGCAAAAAGAACAAGGCCCGACCACAGCCGAAGCTTGGCCGCCATCAGACTGCGGGCCTGACTTTTTTGTTGGTCCTCTGCGGTCGCTTGCATGGGCTTGCCTTTGTTGCAGGTTCCTGTCGCGCAAAGCCCGATCGAGACGGTGTCTTAGGCCAAAGCGACCAGATCGACCGCATGCGACAGGCCGGAAATCGTAACGGCCGGCCGGGTTGGCGGCATATCCCCTTCATAGCCCTGCATGCGGGCTAGTGCAAAGGTGGTGCTGTCTGTCAAGATCCGGGTGCCCTGCGTCTTGTTTGCATTTTCCAGCTTGGACGCAAGATTGACCGCATTGCCGATGACCGTGAATTCGAACCGCCCCTGCGCCCCCACGACGCCAACCGTCACCTCGCCGGTGGCGACTGCGGCCCCGGTCAGGAATGTCCCCGGCCAGCCCAGCCCGTTCAGACGGGACTGTTCGGCATCCAGAGCGGACACGACGGCCTTTGCCGCGCGCAACGCATCGGCGGCATGGGTATCGTTTGACTGCACCGCACCGAAGGTTGCAAGGATTCCGTCCCCCATGAACTTGTCGACCCGGCCATTGTGCCGTTCAATCTGCTGCAAGACGATATCCTGATAGCAGGCCAGAATTTCCATTACCTTTTCCGGCGGCATCCCGCGTACTGTCTTGGTAAATGACCGCACATCGACGAACATGATGGCGGCGGCGCGAATTTCGGGGGCCCCGTCACCGGGCAGCGCATCCGAGCCGGTGATCAGGCTTGCGACCTCGGGGGAAAAAAACTGGCTCAGATCTTCGACCGCGGTCTGGCTTTTGATCGCATCAAACAAGACCCTGCGTGCGCGAAACTGGGCGAATGTCAGGATGAAAGTGACGGCGATCAAGGTCATGCTCTTGTCGATTTCGGCACCGATCAGGATGGTGTTTGATGTAAGGTATTCGACAAAATTTCGGGTGATGCGCATATCGCCCATATCCGTGACCAGTGCATAGGCGACCATACCCATCCAGCTTGCCGCCGCGATCAGCCCAGCGGTCAAAACATAGCGCGGGTCAAAACGCAGCATCCGCAAGCTTATGAAAATGAAGAAATAGATCATTGTCGGCACCTTCAGATAGAAGGCGGCGGGCTGGGCATATTGAATGTGGAACGAAAAGATCAGCCCGCACAGCAGGGCGACGTCAGCGGCCATCGAGATGACCAGAAACCAGGATGGAATCGTGATGCGGTACGACAGCACCAGACGACAGACGGTAAACAGCAAATACGCCGACAGCGCCAAGGGCACAAAATTTGCGCCCGAACCGCCCTCGGCGCGCGGCGCTGCACTGTACAGCAGGCCAAAAAACACGACGATGGACAACTGAACCCAGCCGATGGTCCGTTCAGCCACCGCCTCGCGTCGGATGATTTCTACCATCACACGCTCGGGAAGGCCATGATCCGGCGGCCAACCGGTACGCATATAGACAGCAAAGTAGCGGATCAGACCGGAGACAGAGGCCATGTCACTTCCCTTTTTTCCGCATTGACTGGCAGCGAAATACCCAGTGACGCGCAGATGCCCATGATTGCGCCGGATTGCCAAAGCGAGATCGTTTGCTCACGGAAAATTTTCACCAGGGACGATCGGCTACACATCAATTACTTGTAGCTCTCGTCCGCAGAATGCACCGGCAAAGAGACTTTTGGCCCGTTTCTCGATCTGCGTCAGTTCCGCATCCGTCCGTTGAATGGAATGGTGGATAAAGCCGATTTTTTTTGTGCCCGACGCCTTGGCCAACCGCACGGCCTGTTGCCAGGTGGAATGCCCGTAGCCTTGATATTTTTCGAATTCTTCGTCGCCAAAGGTAGAATCGTACAAGACCAGATCGGCATTATCCATCAAGCCCAGAACGCCGGGGTCAAGGGTTCCCGGAACATGTTCGGTATCGGTGATCACTGCGGCAGCCCGGCCACCCCATTCAACCCGGTAGCCGACCGCATTTCCGGTATGTGCAAGAAGGGCGGTTCGGATGACAATGCCCGGGTGCGGGGTCAGCACATCACCGGGCTGAAAGTCAGCCGTGCTGAGCCTGGCTGAGCAGACATCAAGACCAATTGGAAAGAACGGTGCGCGCAGAAACTGGGTCAGCATGTCAAGGGTGGTCATCTTGCCGGCCATGTGGCCCGACCAGACCTTGATGTCAGACTGGGCGGAATAGAGCGGCAAAAAAAACGGCAGACCCGAGATGTGATCGTAGTGGCAATGCGTGAAGAACAAGGACAGGTCCCGTTGCCCTTCGGCCACCAAAGCCCGGCCAGCGGGCAAAATACCGCTGCCTGCATCAAAAATCAGGACGTGATCACCACACCGCATTTCGATACACATCGTGCTGCCGCCAAACTTGCGAAACGCGGGGCCGGATATAGGCAAGCTGCCCCTGACGCCCCATAATTTGATCTGAAACGGCGGGTTGGTCATTGGGGTATCAACAGCCGCCTTGAATTTGTGCCGAGGCGATCAGCGGTCTTGGAAAGTCAAACACTTGGGTCACAGGCAAGTAGTCCTTTTGCAATTGGGCGACAGACACTGCCATCACGTCAACGGCGCAGCCTGGGCCACGAACAAGGCGCTGCCAAGACGGCGCGGGGGTTCGCAACCCGTCTGCAAGCCATCCACGAGACATTCGGCGAAAAAATGGCGCGGCCGGGTCTGTCAATTCGTGGCCAGATGTCAATGCACGTTGCGCGCCGCAAGGCTGCGTGCCTCTGTCAGTTCAGAAGTGGTCTGGCTAAGGCGATCTGCCAGCACGCGGACCATTTCGATGGTCATTTCGGGAAAGTCGGTCAACAGTTTGAAGAAGTTGTCCTTGCTGATGCGCAGCGCCTCAACCTCGGTTGCGGCTTTTACGGTTGCGGTTCGGGCGACGTCACAGAGAATCGCGATTTCACCGACGATGGCGTTCTTTTCCAGTTCTGCCACCCTGATCGGTCCTGAGGGCCCGTCAACCAGAACATCGGCCCGTCCCGACAAGATCACGAAAGCCGCATCGCCGGGATCACCCTGCAGGAACAGGGTTTCATTGGCGCGGTAGACCACCCGTTCAGATGTGAAGGCAAGCAGCTTCAATTTGCCGGGGGACACTCCGGCAAACAGTGGAACCTGCTTTAACATCATCACTTCGTCGTTCAGCAGCATGTCAAACCCCTTCCGCATTGCCCGGCTTACCCGGGGGGTCTTGTCGGATTATGCAGATATCATTTGCTTGAAGATACCGTTCTTTTGCGCCAATTCGGCATAGGAGCCGTCTTCGACCAAAATGCCGCGATCAAAAACAGCGATACGGTCAAAGGATTTGGCCATTTCCAGACCGGAAACGACCCAGACAATGCCGGGTGTCCGACTGTCACGGCGCAAATAGGTCAGCACGTTTTTCAGGGTTTGAAGCTGGCTGCGGGCATCAAGCGACGACAGTGGCCGATTGAAAACATAGAAATCCGACTGCCGGATCAGCGCGCGGGCAAGGCTAAGCTTTTGTCGTTGCGCCGAGGTCAGGCGTTTGCCGCCGGCGCCAACATGGAAATCAAGCGCGACCGCAAGCACGGTTTCATAAATCCCCAATGGCTGCAGCAGGGCCGCGACCGTTGCATAGATGCGGTCCGCGCCGTCGCGGTACTTTTGGCTGATCCGGCCAAACAGCATGTTGTCCAGCAAAGTGCCCGAGGCCATGTATTTGTCAGGATCGTAAAACTCGATGGCGTCTTTCAGGTCTTCAGGCAGATTTGTGTAGAAATCGGTTCTGAAAGCGACGATTTCGGCGGTCAGTTCCGCTGTCAGCAAGCCAAAGCGATAGCGTGGCTCGACATAGTCGAAGCTGAGACGGATCATGCGCGAGGTCTCTTCCTCGGTGATCGCGGCCTTGTTGCCGTCCAGTTTTTTCAGCAACATCTGAAGGCCGGGAATATCGTCTGCGGTCATGAAGGTCAGTTGTTGAAAGAACGGGTGATCAGGCGGCAGGTCACTGAAGAGTTCAATCGAATTGCGGGCGATTTCGGTTCCCATGGCAAACAGCGCGTCCCGCAATCCGCGCTTGTCCAGCAGGCTGCGGAAATAGGCGTTACTGCTGATCGCACCGGCCATGAGTTCGGCAGCACGCGGGTTGCCGAACAGCAGGTTCTCAATCACCGTGGCCTCGGCATTGTAGGTGCCGGGCTCGAACGGAACGATCAGACCGTTCAGATCTTGCTTGACCAGCTCTTCGCGCAACACGCGCCGCATCTCGACCGTTTTTTCGGCCAGTCCACTGTGCACCGCCAAATTGACGTTTGAACGAAGCGCCAGATCAAGCATGTCACGCGTCAGCGAAACGACCTCGAGAGCGTCGAACACGGATGCCATCAAGGCTGCGTGGCCTGTCGGGCCGAACTGGGTGACATCAATCCATTCCGCGGCCAGATCGTGATCGGGGTTGCCGGACCGCGCGGCTTCGTCGCGGATCCACTTGCGCGCCTCAAGGGCCTCACCTGAATAGGTGGCATCGGTGATCGGCGCGTGTTTGAGCCCGTAAAGCAGATTGTCGCGCAGGGTTCCGAAAAAGAAATACGTCTCGGCACCAGCAAATGTGATGGATCGTCCGGTCACGGATTCGGGTATACGGTGTAAGTCGTCATTGCCGGCATTGATCTTGCCAGTGGTGGGCCAGACGACCCGCGCCAAAGCTTCGGCCAGAATATCGGACCCTGAGCCCGCATTGCCGACAATTGCTACAGCCTCACCGGGGTTGACCACAAAATTCACCCGTTCCAGCCCGACTGCACCGCTGTCGTCGATCACCCCTAGATTGACCGTGGCCAGCGGTGACGGCAGTTGCCCGGCCGCCGCCTGTGTCGATACTGTTTGCAGGGCCGGGTCCATCATGCCATTCACCGCAAATTGCGAAATAACCTGTTGATATTTCACCTGCACGTCCTGCCGGTTCTGATCCCAGTCGATCAGCTCTTTCAAGGGGCCGGGCAAATCCTTGTAAGCACCGATCACCGCAACTAGCTGCCCGATATCGAGCTTGCCGTTGAGCGCCAGATAGCCGCCCACGCTGTAGAACAGGAACGGCGTTACCGAAGCGAGGAAGTTGTTGATGAATTTCACCATGAACTTCCATTGATAGATGTCGAAGCGGATCTTGAAGATCCGCCCCAGCCGGTCAGCGATATCGGCCCGCTCAAAGTTCGACGTGTCATAGGTGTGGATCGTGTTTATGCCATCGACGATTTCACTGACACGACCGGCCAGTTCGCGCGCGGTCAGCTGTCGCTCGCGCCCCAGCACCAAAAGCCTGCGCCGCATTCTGGGGATGATGAAGGCCTGCACTGATACGAGGGCAGCTGTGATCAGGCCAAGGGGAATGCTTTGCACGAAGATGAAGACGAGCGCTGTCAGCGCCTGCCCGCCAAGCAGCGCCGGGGCCACGAAGGCATCGCCGGTAAAGCCGCCCAATGGCTCGACCTCATCTTTAACCATACTGGAGATCTCGGCGCCCTTCAGGCGTTTGAACGTTGCAGGTGGAAAGCGCAGGATGTGATCAACTAGTGTAAAGCGCATCCGCCGCAGCAGACGTTCGCCCAGCTTTCCCTTGTAGGTATTGATATAGTATTTGAACAAGCCGTTCACGATTACCAACGACAGAAATACCCCGCTCAGCGCGAAAAGCGTGCCGACCCGGTCTAGCGGGATGCCCGGAAAAAGCACAGTTTCGCCCAGACCCGGCAGATCAAGGGCAAGCCGCATGAACACCTGCGTGGCATCAGCATCGGCAAATCCATCGCCCTGAATGGGGCCGTTGACGATCTGCTTGGGCAGGTTGAAAGACAGGAAATAGGGGATCATCGACAGGGCCACGACGGCCAAAATCCAGAACTGCTGCTTTCTGGTATGGGTCCAGATGTAGCGGGTTATGTTGGCGTCCAGCATGGCTTTCAATTGCCCTTCTTTGCATCAATGGTTCACTGTCACCGGGGAAAAACACGCCATCAACTTTATTGGGTCCGTCGGGCAAAGCGCAACCGCCGACATCCGGTCGGACAACAGTCAAACCCAATCAATGCCAGCTTGCAAGTCGTATAAGTGCGCCCCAAAGCTGCCACTAGGCTGCACTCTTTGCCTTCATATGGCTTGCGGCCTGCGCATAGCCGCCTGATGCGCCGTCGATGAAATGCATGTGATCGCCCGACATCAAAGACGGGACGATGCAGGTGACAAGGGCCGAGTCCTGTCGATGCAGACCAAACTGGCAGACACCATTTGCTGTGCCTTGTTCCAACAACGCCTCAATGCGGCCAAGGCGAGCGGCGTCAATGTCGATGGTCATCTTCAAGCCATCATCAAACTTTCGAAAGTCTGAATTGCCTGCCAGTTCGCGACCATATTTTCGGGCGTTGAAGCCGCCAAGGGTCAAGTTGGTGCGGTGCAGGATGACCGTCATTACCACAGCAAAGATCACCCCGATTTTTGCCCGAAGCCGTTTGTTGCGCGGCGCGAGGGCCCGCACTTCCGCCTCCATCCCGCCAAAGTGGAGCGTGGGTCTAGGGCCTTCCGGGGGCAGCGGGTTTGCAGGTGTGCCGCCTTCATTTGCGACGGCGACAACCGCGGCCACCAGCTTTCGGAAGGCATCGCTTTGATCCGCCGGGTTTGCAACAGCAATGATCGACACGATCGACCCGTTCCGAGATTGTATGGGATTCCAACGACATGACAGGCCGGTAAGATCAGGCCGGCTGCCTGGCGGGGCTTTGTCCACCGTGAATGCGCCGCCCTTCATCTGCGCTTCGGCCCAGGCGGAACCACCGCCGGCAAACATGGCAAAGGAAAGATCGGGACTGGCCTGAAAGCGCGCGACGCGCAAATCGAGGCCTGCCTGCCGAATGGCTAAGATCGGCACCAGTGCTGTTCGCATCTGCAACCCGAGGTCTTCTTCGATCCAGCGCGCTACTGCGGCAAGTGCCCCTTTTGCCGCATCAGCCCGATCGGGTGGCACCGCAATTGCCGCGCCGTCGCCGCCGAACACAAAAGGATAGTCATTCTGGCCCAGAATATTCAGCACCGCCGTGATCACCGATGCCCCGGCCATGTTGACCATCTTGTATTTTCCATCTGCAATGGCCTGGGTGGACGACACCACATCTGCCAGCGCCAATGACCAGCCATCCGGAAGCGGCTGATACCGCGACAGATCGGCCACGTCGCCGAATTCGGTGAAAACCGGCAGGTCGGACAGGTACCTTAGTGGTGATGACGCGGGCATCAATTCATCCCCTATAGCGTTCGGCTATGAAATTGATTGAACCAAGGCGCGTCAACTCACATTGTCGCGCCCAGGGTCTTGAGCACGTGCATTTTTCTTCCGAAAACCGCTGCTGCAGCGCGGTGCAACCGCCGCCAGATGCCGGCAGTGATCACAATGGACAGAATTTTTGACCTGCGCTAGTGTCACCGCTAACGGTGCTGAGTGCCATCTGCCGGGCCAGTAGGACTGCGAACAAAAAGGCCGAATGCAATGACACGACCTGGGCCGGGATCAGCAACTGATCTGCTGCGGATTGAAGACCTGAAAGTTTCTTTTCAACTTGCCACCGGGCAACTTGAGGCATTGAAGGGTGTCGGGCTGCGGGTGCTTCCCGGCAAGATCACGGCGCTGGTGGGCGAATCCGGATCTGGCAAATCCATCCTGGGCCAAACCGTGATGGGATTGCAGACGCCTTCGGCCAAGGTCAGTGGCCGGGTCATGTTCAAGGACAGTCACGGAACAGATGGGCCGCGCGAGTTGTTGGGCTTGCCGCGCGACGGGCGGGTGATCCGGTCTATTCGCGGGCGGCAGATCGGGATGATCTTTCAAGAGCCGATGACGTCTTTTTCGGCCCTGCACACCATCGGCAACCAGATATCCGAAGCCCTGCGCATCCACACCGCCCTGTCGCCGCGCGAGCAGCGCGACCGTTGCGAAGAAATGCTGTCGCTGGTCGGCTTTCCCCATCCAAAGCGCGTGTTCGACATGTATCCGTTCGAATTATCGGGCGGTATGCGGCAACGGGCAATGATCGCGATGGCGCTGATCTGCGGGCCGTCGCTGCTGATTGCGGATGAACCGACGACGGCACTTGATGTGACCATTCAGGCCCAGATCCTGACCCTGCTGCGGGATCTGCAGCAACGCCTTGATATGGCGATCTTGCTGATCACCCATGATCTGGGCGTAGTGGCGAATGTGGCCGACGAAGTTGTGGTTATCTATCAGGGACGGATCATGGAAGCAGGGCCGGTTGGCGATATCTTCCAGCGGCCCCGGCATCCCTATCTGAAAGGGTTGATGGCGGCTATTCCGCATTTCGGCATGGCACGGGGCGAACGGTTGCAACCTTTGCGCGATATCAAGGTTGATCGGCAGAATTTGCTGGGTGCCATCGCCGCGCGTCCGGTCGCGGACGCACGGCAGGCGGGGGCATCGGATGTCGTGCTGCAGGTCCGCGATCTTCGCAAGACCTTTCGGACCCGCAATCAGGCCTGGGACATGCGCAAGTCAGCAACCAGTCCCGCGCCCGCAGTTGACGGGGTCAGTTTCGATATCCACCGGGGTGAATGCCTTGGGCTGGTTGGCGAAAGTGGCTGTGGCAAGACCACGGTCAGCAAAATACTGATGCGTGCGGTGACGCCGGACGAAGGGTCGGTGATCTATAACGACGGGTCAGGGCCGGTTGATGTACTTGCAGCCGAGGGCGAGGATCTGCAGCGCCTGCGCACACAAATACAAATGGTGTTTCAGGATCCGGTTTCTTCGCTGTCACCACGCATGACAGTGGGCAATATCCTGTCCGAACCGCTGGACATCCACGACCGCGGGTCTGTCAAAGACCGGCGTGATACAGTGGATGCGTTGCTTCGCGCCATCGGTCTTGATCAGAACGCGCGGCATCGCTACCCGCATAGTTTTTCGGGCGGTCAGCGCCAGCGGGTGGGCATCGCGCGGGCCCTTGCTCTGGCACCGGGCCTGATTGTCTGCGACGAACCGGTTTCGGCACTGGATGTATCGGTTCAGGCGCAGATCCTGAACCTGCTGAAGGACCTGCAGAAGGATCTGGGGCTGACCTATCTGTTCATTTCGCACAATCTGGCGGTGGTGGATTACATGGCAGACCGGGTTGCGGTGATGTGGGCGGGGCGGATTGTCGAGATCGCGTCGCGTGAAACCATAATGGCCTCACCGGTGCATCCCTATACCCGCACCCTGCTGGCGGCGGTGCCCTACCCCGACATGAACCGGCGGCTGGATTTCGCGTCGGTCGGCACGTCAAGCGCGCTTGCCAGCGAGACATGGGCCCCGGCGTTCAAGTCTGCGCCGGGCAACATGGCGCCGCTTGACCTTGGGGATGGACATTTTGTGCTTGCCGACCGGGCAGCAGATATCAGCGAGTTGACCCGATGATCACACGCAGGACGACCCTTGCCTTACTGGCGTCGGTGGCGCTGCCCCGGGTGGCGATCGCCGATGCGCCCCTTTTTGAGGCAGATCTGGCAGCGGGAAATCTGCCCCCGATGCAGGCACGATTGCCCGAAAACCCGCGCGTGATGGACCTGCCTGCGATGGGGCGGAAAACCGGCAAACAGGGCGGTACGATCCGGTCTTTGGTGGGCGGGCAGCGCGATATCCGTCTGATCCCGCTTTACAGCTATTCCCGACTGGTCGGCTATGACGCGCAGCGAAATCTGCAACCCGATATCCTTGCGTCGTTCGAAAGTGATCAGAACCGCGTCTATACGCTGCATCTGCGCAAGGGGCATCGGTGGTCGGATGGCAATCAGTTTACTGCGGCAGATTTCCAATATGCCTGGAACGATGTGATCAACAACGAAGATCTGTACCGGGGTGGCCCGCCTGTCGATCTTCAGTCAGACGGCAAGACCTGCAGCTTTGAAGTGATTGATGATCTGACCGTGCGCTACAGTTTTGCCGCAGCCAGCCCGGATTTCCTGCCAAAGCTGGCGGCCCCGCTGCCGTTGATGCTGTTCATGCCGCAGGCCTATATGCGCGGCTTTCACGCAGCCTATCAGACGCCCGAAAAACTGGCTGAGCTGATCGAGGCGAACCGCGTCGATGACTGGCAGGGCCTGCACCAGAAAATGTCGCGCACCAACCGGCCGGAAAACCCTGATTTACCGACGCTGGAGGCCTGGCGCCCGCGCACACCGCCGCCGTCAGAGCGGTTCATTTTCGAACGCAATCCCTATTTCCACCGGGTTGATCAGACGGGCACCCAACTGCCCTATGTGGACAGCGTGGTGCTGGATGTGGCCTCGGCCGATATCATAGCCGCCAAAACCGCGACCGGGGAAAGCGATCTGCAGGCACTGGGTATCGACTTTCCGGATTACACCTTGCTGAAGCAAGCCGAACAGGTGCATCCGCTGCGGGTGTCGCTGTGGCGGCGCACGCAAGGGTCGAGCGTGTCTTTGCTACCCAATCTGAACTGCAAGGACGACGTCTGGCGGGGGCTGTTCCAGGATGTGAGGATGCGGCGGGCGATGTCTTTGGCGATCAAGCGCGAAGAGCTGAACAAGGTGATCTATTTCGGGTTGGCGCGCGAAAGTGCGGATACTGTACTGCCTGAAAGCCCGCTTTTCCGGCCGGAATATGCAAGCGCCTGGGCCGCATACGACCCTGACATGGCCAATGCCTTGCTGGATGAGCTGGGCCTGACGGACCGCGAAAGCGGCAACATCCGAAAGCTGCCGGACGGGCGGCAGGCCGGGATCGTCATTGAATCTGCTGGCGAAAGCTCGCTTGAGATTGATGTGCTGGAACTGATCCGCGATCACATGCGCGAGGTCGGGCTGGCCATCTATATCCGCACCTCGCAGCGCGATATTTTCCGCAGCCGTGCGCTGGCGGGCGATGTGCAGATGTCGGTCTGGGTGGGGCTGGACAACGGGGTTCCAACCGCCGATATGGCGCCGGATCAATTGGCGCCCACGTCACCCGATCAGTTGCAATGGCCACTTTGGGGCAGTTGGTACAGTTCGGTCGAAACAGCAGGTGTGGCCCCTGACCTTGCGCCGGCGCAGGAACTGGTGCGGTTGCTGGAAGACTGGCGGCAAAGCACGAGCAGTGCCACACGAACCGAAATCTGGCACAAGATGCTAATGCTGCGTGCCGATCAGGTGTTCACGATCGGGACAATCAATGCCTCGCACCAGCCGATTGTGCGATCATCGCGGTTGCAAAACGTGCCTGAGGACGGGCTTTTCGGATTTTTGCCGACCAGCTTTTTCGGTGCCTACGCCCCCGACACCTTCTTTTTCGACGAAGGATAGCAGATGGTTCGCTACGTCTTTTTGCGCGCAATGGCGATGATCCCGACCTTGTTCCTGATCTCGGTTCTGGTTTTCACCATCATCGAACTGCCACCGGGGGACTATTTCGAAAGCTATGTCTCAGAATTGCAGGCGCTGGGCGAAGAGGCCGACCTGGCCGAGATCGAAGTGCTGCGCGAACGCTACGGTTTCGACAAGCCGCAGGTCTTGCGGTATTTCTGGTGGGTGGGCGGCATGCTGAAAGGGGATTTCGGCTATTCGTTCGAATATCGGCTGCCGGTGAATGAAGTGGTGGGTGACAGGCTTTGGCTGACGATCATGCTGTCGGCTGTCACCATCGTGTTCACCTGGGCGCTGGCCTTTCCCATCGGCATCTATTCGGCCACGCATCAATACAGCTGGGGTGATTACGGCCTGACCTTTCTGGGGCTTATCGGGATCGCGATTCCCAATTTCATGCTGGCGCTGGTCATGATGTATTTTGCCAATCAATGGTTTGGCGTTTCCATCGGAAATCTGATGGACAGACAGTATCTGAACGAGCCGATGAGCTGGGACAAGATTAGCTCAATCCTGTCGCATATCTGGATACCCGTGGTGATCATCGGGCTGGGCGGCACGGCGGGCATGGTTCGACGGCTGCGGGCAAACCTGCTGGACGAATTGCAAAAGCAATATGTGACGACCGCCCGCGCCAAGGGTTTGCATCCGGGCAAAGTGTTGCGGAAATATCCGCTGCGGATGGCGCTGAACTTTTTCATCTCGGATATCGGGTCAATTCTGCCGGCGATGATTTCCGGGGCAGAGGTGACGGCAATCGTTTTGTCGCTGGAAACCACAGGACCAATGCTGATCAGGGCGTTACAAAGCCAGGATATGTATCTGGCCGGATCATTTCTGATGTTCCTGGCCTTCCTGACGGTGATCGGCGTTCTGATTTCCGACATTGCGCTGACGCTGCTTGACCCGCGCATTCGTTTTGCTGGGGGAAATACCCGATGACCAAAAATACCGGCGCCATAGCAAATTCGGGCCTGCCAGAGCCGGGCGCGCCGATGGTGCATTATGTGTCGGACGCGGCTTTTGATGCCTATGAGGCGGAAAAGTCCAGTTCTGCCCAGGCCCGCTTTGCGCAGGCGTCGCAGCTGCAACTGATGTGGTGGCAATTTCGCAAGCATCGGGTCGCCCTTTATTGCGGCGTGTTTTTGCTGCTGATGTATGCCAGCGTCTTTGTCAGCGAGTTTCTGGCACCCTACACGCAGGACGCGCGCAATATTGATTTCATCTATGCGCCGCCACAAAGCATTCATCTGTTTCATGACGGCAAGTTCGTCGGCCCCTTTGTCTATGGTCGCGATCAGGTTCTGGACATGAACACGTTGCAGCGGATTTACACGGATGACACCACAAATGTGCAGCCGATCCGGTTCTTCTGTCGGGGGGATGACTATAAGTTCTGGGGTCTGGTTCCGGGCAATCTGCACCTGATCTGCCCTGCCAAGGACGGGCAGATGTTTCTTCTGGGAACGGACCGGCTTGGCCGGGATGTACTCTCCCGCACCATCTATGGCGCGCGGATTTCGCTGACCATCGGGATCATCGGCGTCACCATGAGCTTTATCCTTGGCATAGTGATCGGTGGTCTGGCCGGATATCATGGCGGCTGGTTTGACGCGCTGACCCAACGCGTGATCGAAGTGCTGCAATCCATTCCGTCGATCCCGCTGTGGATGGCACTTGCCGCGATCATCCCGGTGACCTGGAGCCCGATCCTTGTCTATGTTGGCATCACCGTGATCCTTGGCCTGCTGGACTGGACCGGGCTTGCCCGGGCGGTCAGATCAAAACTGCTGGCGCTGCGGGAGGAAGATTATGTTCTGGCGGCGCGGCTGATGGGGGCTGGCAGCAGCCGTATCATCGGGCGCCATATGATCCCCGGTTTCATGTCGCATCTGATTGCCTCGGCCACGCTGACCATTCCGGCGATGATCCTTGGCGAAACTGCGCTGAGCTTTCTTGGCATCGGCTTGCGGGCGCCGATTTCGAGTTGGGGTATTTTGTTGACGGAAGCGCGCAGCGTGAACATCATCGCACTTTATCCGTGGTTGATGTATCCCGTTGTTCCAGTGATCGCTGTGATCCTTGCTTTCAACTTTCTTGGTGACGGGTTACGAGATGCTGCAGATCCTTATCATTGAGGCCCGGCCGGAAAGCGGCCGGTGTATCTACAGATGCTAACCGTTCATGCTTTGGGGCAAAGCAGATGAAAAACCGCTTCGAAAACGCGCGGATCCTGATGTACAGCCATGACACGTTTGGTTTGGGGCATCTTCGGCGCTGCAGGACAATCGCCCATGCCTTGGTTGAAGAATACCGCGGGTTGATGGTCCTGATCATTTCGGGCAGCCAGATTGCCGGGGCGTTTGACTACCGCGCTCGGGTGGATTTCGTAAAGATCCCCAGCGTGATCAAGCTGCGCAACGGCGAATATTCGTCGCTTGCCGAACACATCAATGTGGCCGACATCATTAAGATGCGCCGGTCCATCATTCGCCATACCGCCGAGACGTTTGAACCCGATATTTTCATCGTGGACAAGGAACCGATGGGGCTTCGTGGTGAAGTTGAAGAAACACTGACCTATCTTAAGGCGCAAGGCACCAAGCTGATCCTGGGTCTGCGCGAAGTGATGGATGCGCCCCGGCTGCTGGATGCCGAATGGAAACGCAATGACATCATGGGAAAGATCGACCGCACCTATGACAGCATATGGGTCTACGGCCCACCTGATTTCTACGATCCGCTGACCGGGCTGAATGTGCCAAAATCAGTGCGGGACCGGATGGATTTCGTGGGGTTCCTGCAACGGCGCGCGCTGCACGAACACCTGTCCACGCATCGCCCGAAAGGCGACTATCTGCTTGTCACCACCGGCGGCGGCGGGGATGGTGCCGATCTGGTCGATGATGTGATGAACGCCTATCTGCATGACCCGACACTGACCCAGCGGGCGCTGATCGTGCTTGGCCCCTATATGCCCGGCGAGCAGCGGGCCGACTTCCTGCGCAAGGGGCAGGGCATCCCGCAGGTCGAGGTCATCGAGTTTGACACGCGCATGGAGGAGCTGATCGCCGGTTCACGCGGGGTTGTCGCCATGGGGGGGTACAACACCTATTGCGAGATCCTGTCCTTTGACAAACCCGCATTGATCGTCCCGCGCACGACCCCGCGCGAAGAACAGCTTTTGCGCGCAACCCGCGCCGCAGAACTGGGCATGATCGACATGCTGCTGCCCGAGGAATCGTGCGACCCTGCCCGGATGGCTGCGGCATTGCGGGCGCTTTGTCATCGCAAACCACCCTCGTTTGGGACGCCGGGCCTGCAGTTGGAAGGGCTGAAGAACATCGCGATTTCCGTCGGCAACGACCTTCGAACCCGTGCGAACAGGAAAGAAAGACTGCGGATCGCGACGTGAACGGGGGCCACCCTTCAGACGCCGATCGCGATCGGGGGCGATTGGTGGTGATCGTCAAGGGTTATCCGCGGCTATCGGAAACCTTCATCGCGCAGGAGCTGCGCGGGCTGGAACTGGCAGGGTTTGATCTTTGTATCGTGTCGCTGCGCCAGCCCACCGACAGCAAACGCCACGCCGTGCATGATGAAATGCAGGCGCCGGTTCTGTATTTGCCCGAATATCTGCACCAGGAACCGATGCGGGTTCTGCGCGGGCTTTGGGCCGCACTGCGAAGGCCCGGTTTTGCGGCGACGCTATGGGGCTTTTTGGGTGACCTGCGCCGCGATCCCACCCCCAACCGCGTTCGCCGTTTTGGTCAGGCAGCGGTGCTGGTGGCAGAATGGCCCGCCGGCGGCATCTGGTTGCACGCGCATTTCATTCATACCCCGGCCTCGGTTGCCGATTATGCTGCGCGCATCTTGAAAATGGACTGGACTGTATCTGCCCATGCTAAGGACATCTGGACCTCACCAAAGTGGGAGCTTGCGGGCAAGCTTGCCCGCGCTCGCTGGGCCGTGACCTGCACGGCCTCGGGGCATGATTACCTGCAATCGCTGGCCCGTGATCCTGCATCGGTTCATCTTAGCTATCATGGCCTCAATCTGGATCGGTTCCCGCCGTTTGTGGACAATCGTCCGGCGCGGGACGGATCGAGGCCGGATGATCCGGTGCGGATCGTCAGCGTCGGGCGTGCGGTGCCGAAAAAGGGCTATGACATTTTGCTGCAAGCCCTGGCCGGGCTTCCTGCCAACCTGCACTGGCACTTTACGCATATGGGCGGCGGCCCGGACCGCCCGGCATTGCAGGCCCTGGCAAACAGTCTTGGCATTGCTTCGCGCGTCACCTGGCGCGGTTCTGTCAGCCAGGACGAAGTGCTGGAGGCGTACCGCGCGGCCGATCTTTTTGCGCTTGCCTGCGTGATCACGGCAGATGGCGACCGCGACGGTCTGCCCAATGTTCTGGTCGAAGCAGCCAGTCAGGGGCTGGCCTGCGTTACAACCAACATCTCGGGCATCCCGGAGCTGTTTCGTGACGGGGAAAATGGTATTCTGGTGCCGCCGGGTGACCCTGCCGCGCTGGCCAAGGGGCTGCAGATGGCGATAGCGTCGCCCGCAGTGCGGGGCAGGCTGGGTGCTGCCTCAGCGGCGCAAGTGCGGGAGACACTGGATTTTCACACCAGCGTTGCGCAGCTTGCAGGACTGTTCACAGCGATGAAAGCCCCGCAATGAGCGCCCCATCGATCTTCTTTTACGTCCAGCATTTGCTTGGGATCGGCCATCTGGCGCGGGCAAGCCGCATTGCCCGCGCCATTCAGGACAAGGGAATGGGTGTCACCCTGGTCACGGGTGGAACGCCGGTTGCGGGGTTTCCCGGCGAAGGCATACCGCATGTCGCCCTGCCGCCGGTGTCGGTCCGTGACGGTGGGTTCAAAGGGTTGGTCATGCAGGACGGCGCACCTGTCGACGCGGCATTTCTGGAACGCCGAACCGCGCTGTTGCTTGACGCATTTCATGCCGCCAGACCCGATATCGTACTGATCGAAGCCTTTCCCTTTGGCCGCAAACAAGTGCGGTTTGAGTTGTTGCCATTGATCGACGCGGTTGAGGCTGCGCATCCGCGCCCGGCCCTTGTCACATCATTGCGCGATATCTTGCAAAGAAAAGCCCGCCCGGAAAGTGATCAGGCAACCGTTGATCTTGTTCGTCGGCATTTCGATATGATCCTCGTGCATGGCGACCCGGCCTTTGCCAGCCTTGGCGACAGCTTTCCCTATGCCGATCAGATTGCAGACAAAGTGGCTTACAGCGGGCTTGTTGTGCCGCCGCCGCCGCCGCCAGCCGCCGAAAATTTCGATATCCTTGTTTCAGCGGGCGGTGGGGCGGTTGGCAAAGATCTGGTCATGTCGGCGGTTGCGGCGGCGGCTGTGATGCCCGATCTGCAAAAATGGTGCATTCTGACCGGCCCAAATCTGCCGCAAGCCGATTTTGACCAGCTAGCGCAGGGGCTTTCGCCCAATGTGACCCTTGCCCGCTTTCGCCCGGATCTGGCCAGCCTGATGTCTGGCGCGCGATTGTCGGTGTCGCAGGCGGGATATAATACGGTGGGTGACATTTTGCAGGCGGGCTGTCGCGCGCTGCTTGTACCCTATGCCGACCAGGGGGAAACCGAACAGGCTGACCGTGCCCAGCGGCTGGCCCGGATCAGACGGGTCTCCGTTCTGACCGAACTGGACAGATCGGGCGCGTCTATGGTGCTGGCTATCCGGCAGGCGCTTGCGCGTCCTCTAAACCCGAATGCGTTCGAAATTGCGGTTGATGGTGCCCAGCGTAGCGCCGAGATTCTTTGGTCCTTGGCATCGGGGTTACCAAAAGATCGGGTCTGAAGGTAACCCGGGGATTAGGCGATGATCACGCCGATAGGGTTGGTTTGGTCCGGCATCGCGGAGCCATAGCCGTCAGCCCTTTGCCACAAATCATGGGGCGGAAATCAGGATTGCCCGGAAGTCATTCACATTGGTCAGTGTCGGGCCGGTTACGACCTGATCGCCGATCGCCTGAAAAAACGAATGCGCATCGTTTCGGGCAAGACAGGCGTCAGCATCCAACCCGATGGCCTTCGCCGCCCGCAGCGTCGCAGGGGAAATGACCGCGCCGGCCACTTCGGCGGCGCCGTCCACGCCATCGGTATCGCAGGCCAGCGCGTTGATGCCCGCAGCGCCGTTCAGTGCGATGGCGAGCGCCAGACAATATTCGGCGTTCGGGCCGCCAATTCCGGCGCCCCGCCGGGTGACGGTCAATTCCCCGCCCGATAACAGCAGAACTGGCGCAT
The DNA here is from genome assembly GCA_031402355.1 of Pseudorhodobacter sp. Taxonomy (GTDB): domain Bacteria; phylum Pseudomonadota; class Alphaproteobacteria; order Rhodobacterales; family Rhodobacteraceae; genus JACMNW01. The sequence continues at coordinate 22,126 of JANNSG010000062.1, forward strand.
CGCCGGACCTGAGGCCAGACTGGATACGAAGCGCCTCGGCAGCCTGGTCGCCCGCGACATCGCGGGCCTCGCCCTCAAGCGCGTCGCCCAATATCTGCACCTGGCAGCCTGCCATGTGGGCAAGGTCGGCGGCAGCGTTCAAGGATTGCAGCGGGGCTGCAAAAATGTGGTTTGTCACCGATGAAAGCCGGGGGTCGCCGGGTGCGACCACGCTTGATGGCCGGTCAAGGGCCTGGCGGACCGTCGCGGGTACCGCAACTTGCCAATGGTCGAGAATGGCGATGGCGTCTTGCGGAGTTGTGGTTTCGCCCACGGTGGGGCCGGATCCGATGAATGCCGGGTTGTCGCCGGGGACATCGGAAATCATCAGGGCCAGCATTCGGGCCGGGTAGGCGGCGGCTGCCAACTGGCCGCCCTTGATCCGGCTGAGGTGTTTGCGCACGGTGTTCATCTTGTCGATCGGCGCGCCAGAGGCCAGAAGCGCTGCGTTCACCGCCTGCTTTTGCGGCAGCGTGATGCCATCGCAAGGTGCTACCAGCAAGGCGGACGCCCCGCCCGAGATCAGCGCCAGAACAAAGGTGCGATCATCAAGACCCGTCAGCAGATCAAGCATGCGCCGGGTGGCATGTTGCCCGGCAGCGTCGGGTACCGGGTGCGAGGCCTCGACAATCTCGATCCCCGTACAAGGGCGGCCATAGCCATAGCGGGTGATGACCAGGCCGTCACAGGGGCCCCATTCTGCCTCTACCGCTTCGGCCATGCGGGCACTTGCTTTGCCAGCCCCGATCACGACGACCCGGCCTTCCGGCCGGGGGGGCAGGCAGGCGGCCAGCGATCGCATCGGATCGGCAACCTTGACAGCGCAGTCAAACAAGGCGCGCAGGAACTGGTCTGGGTCAGCGATCATCAGGTGTCCTCAGGCACTGGAAGCCCGGACAACCAGCTCTACACCGGTCAGCGACTGTGACGCCGGGATGTGCCGGTCTTCAAGCCAGGCCAAAATGGTGGTTGCAATCGACTTGCCAAAACCCGCAATGTTGCAGCGCACCGACGACAGCGCCGGATAGGCCTGCGAGCATTCCTCGATATCGTCAAATCCGACAAGCCGGAAAGACGGGCCGACTGGGCGGCCACGTTCGGCAAAACCGTTCAGCACGCCGAGGGCGACCAGATCATTGAAACAGATAGCGGCATCAACATCGGGGTGATCCTGCAGCAGGATACGCACGGCTTCACGGCCGAATTCGCGCGATGCGCGCCCGGGGATCACGACAGGTGGCATCCCCACCTTTGCCAGTGCTTTCAGATAACCGGACATCCGTTCGCGGGCGACCGCACGCCCGCTAACCCCGCCGACAAAGGCAATGCGCCGGGCGCCTTTCGCCAGAAGATGTTCGGCAGCCAACTGGCTGCCAGTCGGGTAATCGGGGGCGGCGAAAGGGAAATGATCGGTTCGCCCGTCTACCTTGCGCAACACTTGCATGGCGGGGATGCCCGCGCGTAGCAGCGGGCCAAAGGTTGCGTCCTCATCCCCGTATGCGGGTGAAATGACCAGGGCGGACACACCATGTTCGATCATCGCTGACACCACCTGTGCCTGCACCAAGGGGTCTTCGTCAGTGTTGGCGACAACGGTCGCATACCCGCGTTCTGAAAGGGCCATCTGCACCGAAGTTGCAAATTCGGTAAAGAACGGGTTGCGCAGATCGTTGATCACAAGGCCGATCAGCCCGGCATTGGAAGACCGCAAATTTGCCGCGTTGCGATTGTAGACATAGCCAATATCCACCATCGCCTTTTTGACCTGAACCCGGGTGCCGTCTTTCACCAACGGGCTGTTCTGCAACACGAGGCTTACCGTCGACTTGGAAACCCCCGCCGCTCGTGCCACGTCGATGATGGTTGGCCGTCGGTTCATAGCACTCGTCGCCCTATTGTTCGATCCCGTGCAGCGCAAGCAAACTACGCATCCGGGCGATCGCCAGATCCGGTTTGGTCAGCAACCTTGCTGTATCTGCCAGCCGGAACACTTCGGCATAATGACTGATATCACGGCTGGATTGAAAGCCCGCCGGCATGATGAAATGCGATTGATGGCCGTTCAGCCACGACAGATAGGCGATACCAGCTTTGTAAAACCGGGTTGGCGCGCAGAAAATCTCTCGGCTTAGGGGCACGGTGGGGGTCAGAAGGGCATGGTAGATGGCCGTATCACCGATGGCGAGCGCCTCCAGCGCCTGACTGGCGGCAGGGGCGATGGCGGCGAAAATACCCAGCAGGGCATGGGAATACCGGATGCCATCGCCTGCGATCAGGTCGGCATAATTGAAATCATCGCCGGTATAAAGGCGCACGCCAGCGGGCAGTCGGGCGCGGAAGGCTTCTTCATGCGCTTGGTCCAATAGGGAAATTTTGATGCCGTCAACCTTGGCGGGGTTTTCCGCAATCAGTGACAGCACGAAATCAGACGCTTTTGCCACATCACTGCTGCCCCAATATCCGGCAAGGTTTGCGTCAAACATATCGCCCAGCCAGTGCAAAATCACCGGGTCTTTCGCGCCGTCAATCAGGCGGCGGTAGACGGTGCGATAGTTGCCTTCATCTGCGCCCATTGCCGGAAAGGCGCGGCTGGCCATCAGAATCAACTGGCCACCTGCGGCCTCGATCGCTTCGGCTTGGGTCATGTAGGCGGCTAGGATAGCATCCGCAGAGCGCAGATTTTCCAGTGCTACATGATCGGTACCAGCACCACAGGCCACGCGCGGCTTGCGCGGATGCGCGCGGGCGGCCACCATAGTGCGTTGGATCAGCTCCAGCGCAGTTGGCCAATCCACGCCCATGCCGCGTTGGGCGGTATCCATCGCTTCGGCCAGATCAAGACCCTGATCCCAAAGCGACTGGCGAAAGCCAAGGGTTGCGTCCCAATCCACGGCAGGGCGGGTATCCCATGGGTTCCGTTCGCGCAGCGGGTCTGAGACCACATGGGCGGCTGCAAAGGCAGTCCGTGTCAGCGGGTTTTTTGGTGCGCGGGGGGTTAGTGGGTTGCCTGTCAGGCGGTAGGCTTCAAGCGAGTTGGATTTGGTTGGCAGGATCAGCATATCAGGCCTCGTTATTAGGAAATCGTCTAAGCGACGGGCAAATCGAACACCAAAATACCGTCGATCCCACCGACGGCAGCGGCGACCAAAGCAGCCCCCACACGTTTGTGGTCGGGGTGATCCTGATAGGCGGCAAGGGCGGGCCAATCTGCAAAATCGGCAACAAAGCCATGCATATAGCCGCGCTCTATCTGTTCGGGGCTTTCGCTGCGCCCCGATGTGATGGCCAGCACGCCGGGCAGTTTGGCCTTGATGGCGTGCAGGTTAGCGAAGATGGCGTTGATTGTGGCCTCAGGTGTTTCGGGGCGAAAGCGGATCAGAACGATGTGGCGGATCATTGGCTTATCCATGAATGGCGCGGATCATGTCGGCGGCTTTTTCCGCGATCATGATGGTGGGCGCGTTGGTGTTGGACGAGATGACGGTTGGCATGACAGAGGCATCAACTACGCGCAGGCCAGCAATGCCGTTGAAATGCAAGGTTGGGTCCACCACGGCGGCAGCGTCAGACCCCATGCGGCAAGTGCCCACCGGGTGATGATCAGTTTTCGCATGGCGGCAGGCGTAGTTGAAATAATCGTCGTCAGTGATCACCTTTGGCCCCGGCAGGCGTTCGGCCAGAACATAGGGTTTCAAGGCCTGCTGGCGCATGATGTCCTGTGCCAGCTTCAACCCCCGGATCGACATCTCGCGGTCATAGGGATCCGCCCAATAGTTAGGGTCGATCAGCGGGGTTGACAGTGGATCGGCGCTGACCAGCCGCACAGTGCCACGCGACCTTGGGCGCAGGTATGCGGAATTCAGGGTCACACCCCCTTGCGGCATGGCTGCCACACCGGATTCGATGCCGGACCCTAGCCCCAGATGAAACTGAATATCGGGGGACCGCGCGTCAGGGTCGGCATACCAGAACCCGCCGGTTTCAAACAGGCTGGATGCCACAGGGCCACGCCGGGTCAGGGCATATTGCACGGCGGCAACGGCCTGCCATGGCATTTTGGCGTAACGGTCATAGGTGTGGGGGCCAGTGCATTCGGCGATAACGAAAAGATCAAGATGGTCTTGCAGGTTGGCACCGACGCCCGGTTGATCGAGAACAACGGGGATGCCAAGGCTGGTCAGGTGATCGGCGAGGCCAATGCCGGAGAGTTGCAGAAGGCGTGGCGAGCCGATAGCGCCGGAGGAAAGGATGACTTCGGTTTGGGCGCGGATCACCCCTTCCCCAGCCAGTTCCACACCCTTGGCACGGCCGTTTTCCACCACGATGCGCAACACCTGCGCCCTGGTTTTAACCGTCAGGTTTTTGCGCGCCCGTGCCGGATACAGAAACGCGGTCGAGGTGGAGGAACGGCGATAATTGCGCTGAGTCAGTTGGTAATACCCCACGCCATCTTGCGCTTCGCCCGTGAAATCACGATTGCGCGGGATGCCGATCTGGGACGCGGCTTCAAAATAGGCCTCGCAGATCGGCAGCGGCGAACGGGGTTGGCTGACGCCCAAAGGCCCGCCTTTGCCGTGAAAATCGTTCTCGAATGTGTCGTTGTGTTCGGATTTGCGGAAATAGGGCAGCACGTCGGCATAAGACCACCCCGTGCAGCCCATCTGCCGCCATTCATCGTAATCCAGTGCATTTCCACGGGTGTAAAGCTGCGCGTTAATGCTGGATCCGCCGCCGATAACCTTTGCCTGCGTATAGCGGATGACCATATTCTGCATGTGCTTTTGCGGCACGGTCTGCCAGCCCCAAGACCCGATACCCTTGGTCATTTTCGCAAACCCTGCGGGAACGTGGAAGAACGGGTGCCAATCGCGGCCCCCGGCCTCTAGCAGCAGCACCTGGGCTGATGGGTTTTCAGACAGGCGTGCAGCCAGCACGGCCCCAGCAGACCCGCCGCCTATAATGATGAAATCATAGCCTTTTTGCATGGATAGCCCCTAAAGCCGGTGAATGGACAGGCCGCCATCCACCGGAATTACCGCACCATTGGCGAAGGCCATGGACCCTTCGGCAATCGGCACGATGACTTGGCCAATGTCAGATGGTTGCCCCCATCGTGCCGCTGGCACAAGACCGCCTTCGATGCGGGCGGTGTATTTGTCTTTCACTCCTGCGGTCATTTCCGTCTCAATAATGCCGGGACGCAGTTCAAAACAGCCAATGCCATGCGGGGCCATGCGCACGGCGAACAACTCCGCCATCATCGCGGCACCGGCCTTGGAGATGCAGTATTCAGCGCGTTCAATCGAGGACATTTTTGCGCTGACAGAGGTGACAAAGGTGATGGAACGGTAGTGGTCGCTTCCTTTGGCCAGCATTCGCCGCGCCACATCCTGCGCCAAAAAGAACGCACCGCGCAGGTTGACGTCCATCACGAAATCATAGTTGGCAGGTAGAATATCCAGCATATCGCCGCGCAATTTGGCAGGAACGCCAGCGTTGGAAACATGGGTGGTAATAGGCCCCAAATCCGCCTCCACCGCGTTCAGCAGGGCGGGGATATGCGCGATGTCTTGCAAATCATGCTGAAAATACCGCGCGTTTTTACCCAGTTGTTCCACGGCGTTGATCACTGCGGGTGACTTTGCCGCAGACCGGGATGCAAGCGCCACGCGGTAGCCTGCATCCACCAGCGCTTGTGCGATGCCAAGGCCGATGCCCTGTTGGCCGCCTGTGATAAGGGCGATTTTGGTCATTTTGCGAACTCCGTCTTGGTAATGTGTTGGGCGGTGCGCAGCGCCAGCGCCGCGATGGTCAAGGCGGGGTTGACCGCCGCCGATGTGGGAAGCACGGACGCATCGACGATGTAAAGATTACCGTGATCATGCGCGCGGCAATCGGGGTTGACCACGCTGGTGGCGGGGTCCGCGCCCATGCGTGCTGTGCCGCATTGGTGCGAGGGCGTGCGCCTGTCGAACGCGCGCGACAGCACGATGGGATAGCCCGCACGGCGCAATTTCGATTTCAGCTTTGCCACCAGCGCCAGATGTGCGGGCCAGTTTGAGCGTTTCCAATCCAGCGCGATCTGACCGTCTTTCAGCGTAACGCGGCTGTCCGGGTTAGGCAGGTCTTCCGACATCGCCAACAGATCAACCGACCGATTTGCAATCCACCGCGCCACGGGCAGCGGTATTGGTGTGTCGGACGCGAGGATGGGGCCAGAGATTTTGCCAAGCAGTTGGATATTGCCAAGGGGTTCACCGTATGGCCCGCCGGTCAGATAGAAATCATTGATCTGAATGGTTTTTTGGTAGACCGACGGGTTCCGGCGAAGGGGGTGCATGGCCAGAACCGCGCTAAGGTTATGGTTCATGAAATTGCGGCCAACCTGATCTGACCGGTTTGCAAGCCCGGTGGGATTGCCGTCATTGGTCGAGGCAAGCAGCAATGCAGCCGTCTGCACAGCGCCCGCACAAAGCACAATGATCGGGGCAGTCAGGGTTTCACGTTTATCAGCACGGTCCACTTCCAGACCCGTGATCTTGCCCGCCTGATCCGCAATCAGGCGCATCACACGGGTGTTGGTTTGCAGGGTCACATTCGGATGCTGCAGCGCATAGGCGAGGCCCACGGTTTCGGCGTCCATCTTGCCCGGGCTGATGCCCGGAAACGCATCCCACGGGGTTTGCCCGCCTTTCAGCCAAGCCGCAATATCCACCCCAAGCGGCAGGCTTGACGGATGCAGACCAACCGATTTCAACCGGCGACGCAGATCGGCAATGGCGGGCTCATCGGGCACCGGGGGGAAATTGTAGGCGCCAGAATGTGCGGGTTCAGAAGGATCTTCGCCCAAAGTGCCCCGCACCTGATACATGTCTTCAGCGGCTTGGTAATGCGGCTCCATCTGCGCGTAGGTCAGCGGCCAGCCGGGGGTTGTGCCGCCCATATGGTGCAAGGGGGCGAAATCTTGCGCCCGGTAGCGGATCAGCACGGCCCCGTAGAATTTGGAATTGCCGCCCGCCACATAGTAATTTCCGGGGTTGAAGGCTTTGCCGTCACCGTCCAGCCAAACCTCATCCGGGCGGTAATGGCCTCGGGCGAAAATCGCCCCCGGATCGCGCGCCTCGGGTGTGTCGGGCAGACGTTCGCCGCGTTCCAATATCAGGATACGCCGCCCGGTGGGGGCAAGGGCTGCGGCCAGTGTGGCCCCGCCCATCCCCGACCCGATGATGATGACATCTGGTGTCATGCGGGGATACGGACCTCGGTTGCAGGGTCGAATACCACGGCTTTCTCCATGTTGATGGCGAAATCGAATACTTCGCCGGGGGCGACACTGGCATCGGCGCGCATTCTGGCAATCGCATCGCGCCCGCCAAGGGTCATGGTGACGAAGGTATCTGACCCCGCGGGTTCCGTCACCGTCACCCGGTTGGCAAAGGGTTGAATATTACCCGATTTGCGGTCTGCCCCTTCGGGATCGGTAATCGCCTCTGGCCGGATGCCAAGCAGCACATCACGCCCGACCCATTCTGCCAAATTGGCTTGGCTGAACCGCAAATGCCGTGTTGCGCCATCGGCATCGGTAATTTCGGCATGGGGTGCGCCGTTTTGCAGCACGACCTTTGCTGCCATGATGTTCATCGCCGGGCTGCCCATGAAGGTGGCGACAAACAGGTTTGCGGGCGTGTCGTAAATTTCCTTGGGCGTGCCAAGTTGCTGGACATAGCCTTTGTTCATCACGGCGATGCGGGTGGACAGGGTCATCGCCTCGATCTGGTCATGCGTCACATAAACGATGGTGGTTTTCAGCTTTTGGTGCAGCTTCTTGATTTCCGTGCGCATATCGACGCGCAGTTTGGCATCAAGGTTCGACAACGGTTCATCAAACAGAAACACATCAGGGTTACGCACCAAAGCGCGGCCCATCGCCACGCGCTGGCGTTGACCGCCTGACAATTGGCCAGGGCGGCGGTCCAGCAAGGGCGTGATCTGCAACAGGCGCGCGACATCGGCCAAAGCGCGGTCCCGTTCCGGTTTTGGCACACCGTGCATTTCCAGCCCGAAGGTCATGTTCTGGCCGACGGTCATGTTCGGGTAAAGCGCGTAGGATTGGAAAACCATCGCGATATTCCGCTTCGATGGATGCACATCATTGATCACCCGGTTCTTGATGGAAATATCGCCCGAAGATATCGCTTCCAGCCCCGCGATCATGTTCAGAAGGGTGGACTTGCCGCAGCCAGACGGCCCGACAAGCACCAGAAATTCGCCCTCCTGCACCTGTATATCCACTTCGTGGAGCACCTGAACGGACCCGTAGGATTTTGTGACGTGAGAGATATCCAGAAAGCCCATCAGATGCTCCTATAGTGGTGTTACTTGGCAGCCATGATGGCATCGGCAAGGGCCACGGCCCCGGCGTCGGCTGTCATGTCGGAATTGAAGAAACCGGTGATCGCGTCAGTTGCAGCCCCGCCGATGGTGGCGTTGGCAGCATGGGTTCCGGCGAATGTTGGCACTGCGGTTCCTGCGGCATCAGCCACGGCCAGATCGGCGGCGGTTGCTTGGGCACAGGCATCAAGGCCGGTCATATCGGCATCCATCCGGGCAGGAATGGCCCCTTTGGCTTTGTTGAATGCCACTTGCACGGCGGGGTCCATAATGGCGCTGGCCAGCACTTCTTGCCCCTTGATCAGGTCGGGGTCAGTCTGCGTGAACAGCGACAGTGAGTTTACCAGATAAACGAAACCTGCCTGACCGTTGGCCTTTGGCACAGGGATACAGGCGTAATCGTCGCCCGACACTTTGCCCGCGTTGGTGAATTCACCCTTGGCCCAATCGCCCATGATCTGCATCGCGGCTTCGCCGTTGATCACCATGGCCGACGCCAGGTTCCAGTCACGGCCCGGTGCGTTTTTGTCGATCATGCCGCGCAGGGCGGCCAGTTCGGTGAACACGGCAACCATGTCCGGCCCGCGCAGGGTGGCATCATCCAGATCAACCAGTGCTTTGCGATAAAAATCGGCACCGCCGACGCCCAAAGCCACGGCTTCAAACATATAGGCTTCTTGCCAAGCCTGCCCGCCATGCGCCAACGGGATGATCCCCGCCTCAAGGAATTTGGGGGCAAGGGCGTTCAGCTCATCCCATGTGGTTGGATAGGCCGCACCAATTTTGTCGAACGCGGCCTTGCTGGCCCAGATCATATCGGTGCGGTGCACGTTGGTGGGCACCGATACATAGTGGCCGTCGATTTTGGTGAAATCCTTCACCGCTTGCGGCAGAACGGCATCCCAGCCTTGGGCGGCGGCAAGGGCATCGACATTGCCAAGCAAGCCTTCATTGGCCCAGTCAATCACGTTCTGGCCCAGCATCAGCATGGCCGCAGGCGGGTTGCCGGATGCAATGCGCGCCTGAAGGGCGGTTTTGGCGGCATCGCCACCGCCGCCTGCAACAGGCGCATCAGCCCATGCAACGCCGTCTGCGACGACCTTATCGCGCACAGCAGACAGGGCCGCAGCCTCGCCGCCGGACGTCCAGAAATGCATAACTTCGACCGAGGGTTCCGCAAGCGCTGCGGATGCTGTCATGCCTAAAAGAACCGCTGTCGTTATGGACAATTTGTTCATTTTGTCGTTCCTCTGTTGGTGTTCGCCCGTGTCTTTGCAAATGGGCCTTGGGTTGAACGAAAGACCACCGGGGGGTTGCCGCCGCCCGGTGGTCGGCTTAGCCCTTGACGCTGCCCGCCATCAGCCCGCGCACGAAGTAGCGGCCTGCAACGATGTAGACAAAAAGGGTAGGTAAGGCGGCAAGGATAGCGCCCGCGAAATGGACGTTGTATTCTTTGACACCTGTCGAAGATTGAACGAGGTTGTTCAGCGCCACAGTCATCGGCTGCGAGGTGCCGCCGAATGATACGCCGAACAAGAAATCGTTCCAGATATTGGTGAATTGCCAGATCACGGAAACCACCGTGATCGGCCCCGATACCGGCAGCATGATGCGCCAGAAAATGCGGAAAAAACCCGCACCATCTATCATCGCGGCGCGGACCAGTTCGGTGGGAAAGCTGGCGTAATAGTTGCGGTAATACAGCGTGGTAAAGCCGATGCCGTAGACCACATGCACCAGAACCAACCCCGGCACCGTGCCCGCTAGCCCCAGCTTGCCCAAGACCATAGCCATCGGGATAAGCACGGTTTGAAACGGAATAAAGCAGGCAAACAGCATCAGCCCGAAGATGATGGTGTCATATCTGAACCGCCATTTGGTCAGCACATAGCCGTTCAGCGCGCCAACGATGGTCGATATCAAAACAGCAGGAACCACCATCAGGATCGAGTTCAGGAAATAGGGCTTCAACCCCGTAGGCTCTACCCCGATTTGCGCCGTGGCCCATGCCTGCCGCCACGGCTCAAACGTCAGGGATTGCGGCAGGGCCAGCATATTGCCGCCTGTGATTTCGGCCAAAGGTTTGACCGAATTCACCGCCATCACATACAGCGGCAGCAAGTAGAACAAGGCGGCCAGCAGCAGCACCAGATAGATGAACACGCGCGCAATACGGCCTGTGTTGACGGCGGTATCTTGGGTTGCAACCGACATCACTTCTTCTCCTTCAACTCTGAATACAGATACGGGATCATGATGGCGGCGATGGTCATCAGCATGACCACGGCACTTGCCGCCCCGACGCCCATCTGGTTGCGCGTGAAAGTGTAGGAATACATGAAGGTCGCGGGCAGTTCGGTAGATCGGCCCGGCCCGCCGCCAGTCAGCGCAATCACCAGATCATAGGATTTGATCGCAAGGTGGCTAAGGATCACGAAGGCCGACAGAAACGCAGGCCGCAGCATGGGGATCACGATCCGGCGGTAAAGCTGCCAAGTGGTGGCGCCATCAATCTGTGCGGCTTTCAGGATTTCGTTGTCGATCCCGCGCAATCCGGCCAGAAACATCGCCATGACAAAGCCCGATGTTTGCCAAACGGCAGCCAGCACGATGCAGTAAATCGCAAGCTCACTGTCTTTGATCCAAGTAAAGGAAAAGCTGGTCCAGCCCCACAGATGCATGGTTTTTTCCAACCCGATGCCGGGGTCGAGAAACCATTTCCATGCGGTGCCGGTGACGATAAACGACAATGCCATCGGATACAGGTAGATCGGCCTCAGCAGCCCTTCACCGCGAATTTTCTGATCAAGGAAAATTGCCAGTAGCAAGCCGACGGCCGTGCAGATGGTGATGTAAAGCACTGAAAAGACGAAGATGTTGTTGATGGCGATATGCCAATGGTCCAGCGCCCAAAGTTTGCGGTAATTTTCCAGCCCGACGAAGGTGAACTTCGGCAGCATCTTTGATCCGGTAAAGGACAGCACCACACTAAACGCGATAAACCCGTAGACAAACAGCAATGTCACCGCCAGCGACGGGGCCAGCACCAGTTTGGGGATCCAGTTTTGCAGAAGCGTCCGCAAGTCGGGCGGGGCTATGGTTCTGGTGGTGGATTGCATGGCGGCATGACTCCTTCGCAGCCTGAAAAGGCTGGCTCGGCATAAGGTCGATGGGTGTCAGAGCGGGCTTAGATCAGCCCGCCCTTAGGTTAGGTTACTGTGCGGCGGCAACGGCTGCGGCAAGCGCCGTTGCAGCATCCGCACCCGTGGCGTATTCGCCGTTCACGGCGGCTGTCACCACATCGTAAAGCGCGTTTTTCACAGCAGCGGGGGCGGCATGGCCATGGGCTGCCGATCCGTACAGCGTGCCTGCGGTATTGGCATCGGCCAGATCCTTGATGGCCTTCTTGCCACAATCATCAAACGCGGTATCGGGCACGTCGGTGCGCGCCGGGGCCGACCCTTTGACCACGTTGAACGCCGACTGGAACACCGGGCTTTCAATCGCCGATGCCATTGCGGCCTGTGCGGCTTTGCCTTCGTCCGACGCGACGGTGAACATCGCGAATTGATCAGAGTTGAAGGTCACTGACCCTTGGGTTCCGGGGAAACGGATGCAGACGAAATCTGTACCCGGCACTTTGCCTGCCTTGACAAATTCGCCCTTGGCCCAATCGCCCATCATCTGCATGCCCGCTTCACCATTGATCACCATGGTCGATGCAAGGTTCCAATCGCGACCCGAAAAGTTATCGTCGAAATAGGTGCGCAGTTTCATCAGGCGGGTGAAGGCTTCGGCCATCTTCTCGCCGCCAAGGGCCGCCGGATCAAGGTCCACCATCGCGGCCTTGTAGAAATCACCGCCCAGTGACAGCATCACACCGTCAAACATGGTCGCGTCCTGCCAAGGCTGGCCGCCATGCGCCAGTGGCGTAATGCCATTGGCCTTCATCGCGTCTAGAACGGCAACCAGATCTTCCCACGTTTCGGGGGCTTTGCCGCCTGCCGCGTCCAGTGCGGATTTGTTCATCCAGATCCAGTTGGTCGAATGCACGTTCACCGGGGCCGCAATCCAGTGGCCATCGTATTTTGAAAACCGCTGCAATGCCGCCGGGATCACCGTATCCCAGCCTTCTGCGGCGGCCACCTCATCAAGATTGGCAAGCGCGCCTTCGGCGGCCCAATCCTGAATATCAAAGCCCAGCATTTGCACGGCTGTCGGCGCATTGCCTGCGGTCACCCGCGCGCGCACGGCGGTCATTGCCGCCTCGCCGCCGCCGCCAGCCACTGGCATATCGACCCAGCCGATGCCTTTGCCCGCCAGATCTTCCTTCAGCACCCCAAGTGCCGCCGCTTCGCCGCCTGATGTCCACCAGTGCAGCACTTCAACGTCGTTCGCCCGCGCCATTGATGTGGTCAGTGCCAGCGTTGCCGCCAATGTCAGTGTCTTTCCAAAATATCCACGCATGCGGTTATCCTCCCTGTGATGCGTTGCTTGCTTTAGCCTCCGACCACAGTGTCAGCGGGTCTTGACCCAAGGTGCGCGTGTGCGGCCAACCCGCATCGCCACGGTCTTCACCTCAAGAAATTCGTCCAGGCCGTAGGGGCCAATTTCGCGGCCAGAGCCGCTTTGTTTCATGCCGCCAAAGGTCATTTCCGGGAACCCGTCCATCCAGGTATTGGTCCAGATGGTGCCCGCCTGAACGCGGCGCGCGAAATCAAGGCATGTATGGATATTCTCGCTCCACACGCCTGCGCTAAGGCCAAAGGTGCTGTCATTGGCCAAGGCAATCGCCTCATCCGCCGTGCGGAAGGTCAGCACCGCCAAAACCGGGCCAAACACCTCTTCCCGCGCAATCGCCATATCGGGCATCAGGCCGGAAATCACTGTGGGTTGATAGTATTTTCCGGGCAGTCCAGCCACTTGCAGGCCAGCACCGCCCAGATGCACTGTGGCCCCCGCCGCCACGGCGTCTTGCACATAGCCATCGATTTTGGCGAGGTGGGCATCAGAAATGATCGCGCCAACTTGGGTATCGGGGTGCAGCGGGTCGCCAAAGGCCACCTGGCCCGACAGATCCACCACACGGGCGATAAATGCCTTTGCGATGTCTTCGTGCACGATGATCCGGCTGCCGGAATTGCAACATTCGCCCGCGTTGAAATAGATGCCAAAGGTCACAGCATCGGCGGCACTTTCCAGATCGGCATCGGGGAAAATAACCTGCGGGTTCTTGCCGCCCAGTTCCAACGCCACCTTTTTCAAGGTGCCTGCCGCAGAGGCCGCAATCGCCTTGCCCACCCCGGTTGACCCGGTGAAGGTGATCATATCGACGTCCGTGTGGCTGACCATGCGCGCACCAACGGGGTCGCCGTAACCTAACACGATGTTGACCACGCCTGCAGGCAGCCCCGCCTGCCCCAGCAAATCGCCCAGCATGGCGGTGGTTGACGGCGTCAGTTCCGATGGCTTGACTACACAGGTGCAACCCGCTGCCAGCGCAAACGGCAGCTTTTGTGACAGTATCCAGAACGGAAAATTCCACGGCGTGATGATGCTGACCACGCCAATCGGTTCCTTCAGAACCACACCCAGCATATCGGGGCCAAGCGTGTTGTGGCTGTCACCATGCAGGGTGCGCGCCAGTGACGCGGCGTAGCGCCAAAGATCGGCAGCACCCGCAACTTCGCCTCTTGCTTGGGAAATCGGCTTGCCGGATTCCAGCGTTTCCAGCCGGGCCATGTGGTCTACGTTGTCTTCGATAAGGTCGGCCACTTTCAGCAAAACCGCCGCCCGTGCTTTGCCGGAAAGCCTGCTCCAGATGCCCGCATCAAATGCCGCACGTGCCGCCGCAATTGCGGCGTCGGTTTCGGCCAAGCCGCCAAGGGCTGACCGCGACACGACGACTTTATGCGACGGCGATACCCGGTCAAACGTTTGCCCATCCGCACTGTTGCGCCACGCGCCGCCAATCAGGTGCCGCCCCATGAAAGGTGCGTCTGTCAGAACTTCATCCGTGCCTGCAATCAGCGTCAGTTTTGTCATCATCACGATCCGGGAAATTCGGGTTTGCGTTTGGCGCGAAAGGCAGCAACGCCTTCCGCCTTGTCGGCGCTTGCGGCGATCATACCACTGCCCAGCGCCTCGATCATCGCGCCGGCATCTTCGCCCACAGCGGCATGGATCATGTATTTTGCCACCTCTGTCGCGCGTGGCGATTGGGACAGCATCTTATCCGCAATCGCCTCAGCACAAGCGCGGGCGTCATCGGCGACTTCGGCGGCAAACCCTAAGTCCAGCGCGCGTGTTGCAGAAATCCTGCGGCCAAACAGCGCCATTTCCTTGATCACCGCTTCTGGCAATAGCCGCGTCAGGCGCTGCGTGCCAGACCATCCGGGGACAATGCCAACGCCCGCCTCGGGGAGCGCGAGAGTAGCCTTTGGCACCATCACCCGGATGTCACATGCGGCGGCGAGTTCTAACCCGCCGCCAAAAGCATGGCCCGACAGGGCCGCAATCGTAGGTTTGCTTAACCGTGCAAGCCGGTCAAATATCCGGTGCCCGTCGCGCACCCAATGGCGCGCAAATTCGGCGGGGGTCAGATCACCCCAAGCGTTGATGTCCGCCCCCGTGCAAAAGGCGCGGTCACCTTCCGCCGTGACGATCACGCAGCGAATATCGGGGTTGCGGTCAATCGCGGTGCAATGCTGATCAAGGCTTTGCAGCATCCCCACGGTGAATGCGTTCAGCTTGGCCGGGTTATCCAACCGCAACTCGGCTACCGGCCCGCGTATGTGAAGATGCAACGCGGTCATGGTTGCCACCCCATCGGGCCTTGGCCCAGCAGTGACAGCGGCAAGGTAACAGCGTTTTCCGCCACCCGCACCCGACCATGACTGGCGGCCACAATGTCGCGGGCGGGGTCAATGCCCGGCATGATCTCGGTGGCAACAAGCCCTTCTGGTAACAGCCGGATCACGCAGCGTTCGGTGATGTACATCACATCCTGCCCCTGCGCGCGGGCGCGTTTGCCAGAGAATGTGACGTGTTCCACCGCCTCCACCATCTTGGTGAATTTGCCGGGCTTGGTGACGCTCAGACCACGATCGGTCAGCGCGATCTCCGCCCCCGCCTCAAACCAGCCGGAAAACACGATCTTTTTCGCATGCGCGGTGATGTCGACAAACCCGCCGCAGCCCGCTGTCAGATACGGTTTCTTGCCAAGCTTGGAGACATTGACGTTTCCCTCCACATCCACCTCCATGAAGGACAGAAACGCCATGTCGAAGCCGCCGCCCTGAAAATAGGTGAACTGGTTCGGCGAGGGCATGAAGGCGTCGGCGTTGGAGGCGCAGCCGAAGGCGAAACCGGTGAGCGGCATCCCGCCCACCGCGCCCTGTTCGATGGCCCATG
>JANNSG010000063.1:0-33114 GCA_031402355.1 Pseudorhodobacter sp.
TCCGTGCGGCACGGGGCCAAGGGCACGCGCGACCTGCGCATTGACATCCACAAGCGCATAATTCTGCTCTGCAGCACCCGCAAGGACGCTGCCCGTCTGTGGCCCTTGCTGAGGCAGGCCGCAAGCCGCCAGTGATGCAAAGCAGGCGATCAGGACAGTCGTTCGGAACTGGGCGAGGACACTGCCGCTCCGAAATTGCCCTGTTGGCATCCGCCGCGATCCGGCGTCAGGTTCCGCCGATGGTCTGCGATCAACGTGCTGCACGGGCTGGAGGATCCCTTGGTAACCTGATTGGCGACGAAACAGTGCGGACCCTAGGCGATGATTGGTTTGAAGTCCAGCCGAGCCGGCCCCGAACCAGCAGTTTTAGTTGTCTTTTTGTCGGTTTGGCCGCATCGTCGGGGGCGGAAATAGTGAAGGGGTGTCAGGCAGATCATGCAAGCTTCGGGCGGGGTAGCCTTTGTTACCGGGGGGTCCAGCGGTATCGGATTGGCGGCCGCAAAGCTGCTGGCGGGGTCTGGTCGCACGGTCGTTCTGTTCGCACAGGATATGACCCGTCTGGAAAAAGCGGCCCGCCAGATCGAGGCGCAGGTGCCGGGGGCGAGAGTTCGAATATCCGCCCTCGACGTCGCCGATGAGGCAGCCGTGGCGGCGGCCGTTGCGGCGGCCGTGGCTGAAGATGGCGCGCCGGACCGGATCGTGCTGTCAGCTGGCATGACCTTGCCGGGGCGCT
This sequence comes from Pseudorhodobacter sp., assembly GCA_031402355.1. Taxonomy (GTDB): domain Bacteria; phylum Pseudomonadota; class Alphaproteobacteria; order Rhodobacterales; family Rhodobacteraceae; genus JACMNW01. The sequence continues at coordinate 734 of JANNSG010000063.1, forward strand.
GCGACGGCCTGCCGATCGCGGCGCAGCGGCGGGTGATGGATGTCAACTATTTCGGCGGCCTGAACATGGTGCTGGCAGCGGCCCCCGGGATGGCGCCGGGGGGGGTGATCGGCATCATCGGGTCAGCGGCAGGGCTGGTCGGAACCTACGGATACGGGGCCTATGCGCCGTCGAAATTCGCGCTGCGGGGGTTGGCCGAGGTGCTGCGGGTCGAGCTGGCGCCGCGCGGGATCGGGGTGACGCTGTGTCTGCCGCCCGATACTGACACGCCGATGCTGGCGGCGGAGCGGGGGGTGCGGCCGGCGGTGACGGAAAGGATGGCGGGCAAAGCAGGAGTGATGTCGGCTGAGGCGGTCGCGGGGGCGCTGATTGCGGGAATAGAGGCGGGGCGGTTTCTGGTTCTGCCGGGGATCACGGTCAAGCTGCTTTATTTTTTCGGCCCCTGGATCGCGCCGTTTTTGAGAGCCCAGCAAAGAAGACTGATCCGGGACCTTGGGGAATGACAGGCCGGGTATCACGCGTGATACATAGTCTATCTATATGATATATATCGGTAATACTTTATTCGTTAAGGTTTTGGTAACTCCTTCGCACGGGCCTTGGACTTTTTCGGAGCGGCCAATAGCGGGGCTACCATCGCCTCATAGAGCCCGAACAAATGCTCCACCCTTTCCCGGTCTGACGCAAAGCCTGCCGGGCGGTACAGACGATCCACGGCCCGGTCGAGGGCCGTGTGCGCGGCGCGCAGGTTGGGGGGCATGAGGTCGGGGTCATACAGATCGGCGAGGGTGGCATTGGGGTGGGCGGCACGGGCATCAAGCACGGCTTGCGCGAGGGGGTCGAGTTTGGCGGCGGGGAGCGTGGGTGGCAGGGGGAAGGTGTTGTAGACGAGGCCTATTCCATATTGGAAATCGCTTTTGAGCCGCCCGCCAATGTATCGCGCCCAAGAGATGTGCATGGCAGAAGTCAGAAGCGCAAAGTCTTTGAGAGTTGCTTCAGCTAAGATGCGAACTTTGTTGCTGGGTATTGTGGGGGCTGCCAGCCACGCAAGTGGGATATACTCTCGACGTTCGGAACTGACTTCTGTAACAACGAGAAAGGCACCTTTGGGAATGACCTCGACATTGTACTTTGTGGGATAACTCGCAAGACTTAGGGTGCTTGCGCGTTGGCTTTGCTCACGGAAATTTTTCACCAACGCATCCGGTCACGTACTTTAGGCAGCTTCGACAACTCGTTTGCAGAAGCATCTTGCAGTGCTAATATCCACCGCTTACTGCCGCTAATCAATTCAACCGCGCCAACGAATGGGCGCAGGAAAAGATCAGCATTTGGCTCGATCGCCAAGAATGCTTCGCGCTCCTGAGCGTCAAAAATATAATGCCCGCCGTCAATGGGTTGAGAGCCGCTAATTAGCTGGTTCATTCCATTCAACGGTCGATTGACCTCCTTTACCACGGTATGAGGGTCTTTCAATGCCCCGGCATCGAACAAATAGGGAGAGATTGCTTTGTGCGATGTTTCCACGGGATCACCGCTGATCTTGGCATAGGAGAACAAGCGCCTTTGGTCTGGCGCGTTTACCTTACGGTCAAGCCCGATGATCACCACATGCACATGCGCTTTGCCGCGGGCGTCGGACCCCCATTCGAAAGTGCGGTGGGCGAAGCTGATTTCCAAGCCGTAGCGATCAAAGAGCAGAGGCCAAAGTTGGGCCACTTGTTCGCCTTGGGTGATGGAGTTGGTGGAGACGAAGGCGATGCGGGGGGAAGTGGTCCCGTCAGATTTGCCACCAGCAAATCTGACCGCGCCTGACCCGCCCCCCGGGGCGGGCGCGGCAGTGCCGCCCCCACCCCGCGTGCCAGTCGCGGTCAGATTTACGGCCAAAGTTGCTTAGTCCCCCGCTTTTAGAAACCAAGCGCAGACGAAATCGAGGGTGCCGCCCGATTTGCCGAGGTTGGCGATTTGGCGAACTTGTTCGCGCTGCTGCACGGACTGGTATTTTGCCCCAATAAACGGCGGGTTGCCCAGCACGCAAGCACACCGCGCCGCTGGCAGCACATCCGCCCAATCCAGTTCCAGAGCGTCGCCATGCACAATCGTCGGGAATTTCTTCAGCGGTATCCTTGGGTTGTAGCCTCCGAATGCCTGCGACAGCGCCAGGTTCATGATGTGGTCCATCATCCACATCGCGGTTTCGGCGATGCGGGCGGGGAAGCGGGATTATGGATTACAGGCTGGCAGGAGTTGGGGGACTCGAACCCACGACCCTCGGTTTTGGAGACCGATGCTCTACCAACTGAGCTAAACTCCTGTGCCTCAGGGCGGGATAGGCCAGGGGCACGCGGAAATCAAGGGGCATTTGGCAGCCATGGCGGGACAGAGGGCGCATGGTGACTTGCGGTGGATTGCGGTCGGGCGGTAGGTTCGGCGAAACGGTTGGTGGAGTGCGGGGAATTGATGCAGGGTCTTGAGACCACGGCGCAAAGAGCAAGATTTGAAGCACGCCCGTGGCTGGGTGTGACGGCGGCCGCACTGGCCGCGGCCAGCGCCGTGCCATCCATGCTGTCGCATGAAGAAAGCCAGCTTTATCATTGGCTTGGCGCTACGTCAGAAGGGTTTGGCGCGACCATTGATCTGGGGGCCTTTGCTGGCGGATCGGCGGCGCGGTTGTTGTCGGGTCTGGCCAGAAGCGGCAAGCCGCATCATCTGCATGCCTATGACCGCTTTACCGCCGATGCCAAGGCGCGGGCCCGCCATCTGTCGCCCGGCGGCGTGGCCATGGTGGAGGGGGACGACATCCTGCCGCTGGTGAAGCGCCTGTTGCAGCCATGGGACGGCCACCTGACACTGCACCACGGCGATATACTGGCGCAGCGTTGGTCAGGTGCGCCGATCGAGACGCTGGCGATTGATGCAGGCAAGACGCCGGCCCTGACCGACCACATCGCGCGGTGCTTTTATCCGGCGCTGGTGCCGGGCAGATCTATCGTCATCCATCAGGATTTTCTGCACGCGACCCAACCCTGGCTGTGCGCGCAGATGCAAAGCCTGGATGCCTGCTTTGTGCCGCTGGCACATGTGGCAAAGGACTGCGTGGTGTTTTTATGCACAGCCCCGGTGACCGAGGCGGCACTGGCTGGCGCCGAGACGGAACGGTTGTCGGATACAAGACTTTTGTCGGGTGTGCGGGCGGCGGGGCGTCTTTACGCGCCGTTGATCCCACGGCCCAGATTTGGCGCCATGGTGCGATGCATCCTTGCCAATCCGGGCACCCGCATCGCCTGGCAAATGCGCAAAGGGTAGCGCCATGCGCCGCTGCTGTGCCGGCTATAAAAGGCTCAGTTTACCGGTGGCAGAGGTGCGGGTACAGGGGTTGGTGTTGGGGTTGGGGCTGGAACAGGTGCGACTGCACTTGCCACTGTCGGGGCGACCGGGTCACGCGGTTTCGGCTTGGCCGGCAAGCCGACCCATTCACCGTTTTCCAAAATCCATGCCTCAACCATCTTGGCGGCGTTATAGGACAGGATCTCGATCTGTTTCTGGCGTGATCTGGTCAGCCCGGACCCGATCAGGGTTTCGCCCGAGAAGGACTCGAACACCGTAAACTGCTTGCCTTCGGTGTTCAGCTTGGTCTGCGCTGCATCATCCCAGATATTGGCGGTGATCACGAGCACTGATTTGGGTGAGGCCACGATCGGCACGCCCGGAGGGGCCAGCGCAAATCCATCAACCGCAATGCCAATATTGTAAAGCTTGGTACCGGAATAACGGCCAAAGCGATCATCGACAGACTTGATCAGGGCGGTTTCCCATTCCTCGACCGTGGCCGGGCGCGAAATCGGGACCTTTTTCATGTTGTCGGCGACGACGATGTTCAGGCCCAATTCGAAGTTGCCAAGCGAGACCGGGGGTTCGGCCAAATCGTTCTTCTGGCAAGCGGTCAGAAGAACGGCGCCCAAAGCGGTGGCGATAAGCGTGCGAAGGATCATGAGGGCATTCCTGACAGAGGTCTCGACAACCTGTGCAGCGTTACCCGCTTCGCGCCGCTCACGCAAGCGGGAGGGTTTGAAGCGGCCCAAGACGCGCTATACTGTGACGCTCCAAGATGGAGACCGGCGATGACAGAGCTAAGCCCTATCCAACGGCAGTATCCGGTCCGTGTGCCGCTTGCGCCCGGCCCTTTGGGGATATTCGGCAGCCTGCGGGCCGGACGGCGCAACGTGCTGGAATTGATACCAAAAGTCGCGACGCAGATGCCAATGCTGTCGGGCAAGAGCGGAAAACGCTGGCATATGGTCATGGAGCCGGGGGCATTGAAGCGCATTCTGCGCGACGCGGTCGAGGATTATCCGAAATCGGTGGTGACCAAATTGATACTGGAACCGGCGATTGGCGACAGTCTTTTTGTGGCCGAGGGGTCGAATTGGCTGTGGCAAAGGCGCGCAGCAGCGCCGGTGTTTTCGCACCGCAATGTGGCGGCTTTGGCGCCGGTGATGACGGTGGCGGCGGAACGGGCCTCGGCGCGGATTGGGGCCGCCGTGGGGGGCCGGGCGGTCGATATGTTTGACGAGATGGTGACGGCGACGTTTGAAGTTATCTCGGACGTGACGTTTTCGGGCGGTGAGGGGTTTGAACGGGCCGCCGTTCACCGTGCGATTGAGACCTATATCGGGGCGGCGGCGAAGGTGTCTTTGCTCGATATCATCGGCGCTCCGGCTTGGGTGCCACGGCCGGGGCGGATGATTTCCGGCCGCGCCATGCTGGAAATGAAGCGGCTGGCGGATAAGGGGATTGAGCAGAGGCGGGCGGATGGGGCCAAGGCGGTGCCCGATTTGCTGGATTTGTTGTTGGACGGGGAAGACCCCAAGACGGGTCGGCGGATGACGACGGCGGAATTACGGGACAATTTGCTGACGTTCATTGTGGCGGGGCATGAGACGACGGCGCTGACACTGTCCTGGGCGCTGTATTTGTGCGCGTTTGACCCCAGCGTGCAGGAGGCCGCGCGGGAGGAGGCGCGTTCTGTGCTTGGGGATAGGGCGGCGACGGTGGCGGACATTGCCGCGTTGCCGTTGGTGCGGCAGATTGTGGATGAGACGCTGCGGATGTATCCGCCAGCCGCGTTTCTGTCGCGGACGGCGATGAAGGCCGATACATTGTGTGACCGGGAGATCAAGCCGGGTGATACGGTGGTTTTGCCGATCTATGCGCTGCATCGCCATCATCTGCTGTGGGATGATCCGGATCAGTTTGATCCTTCACGGTTTGTGGATGCGAAGGCGATTGACCGCTTTGCCTATCTGCCGTTCGGCGATGGGCCGCGCATTTGCATCGGGGCGAATTTTGCGCTGCAAGAGGCGGTGATTATTTTGGCGACGTTGCTCGCGCGGTTCCGGTTTGCCCCGGTGGCGGGGCGTGATCCGAAGCCGGTGATGATCCTGACGCTGCGGCCTGAGGGCGGGGTTTGGCTGGTGGCGGAGCGGGTTTGAAGGGGGGGAAGTGAGTATTTGGGCGAAAAGGAAGTTGCGGGACAGGATTCTAAGTCCTGAGATCACTGTAAAAAGTCTGTAAGCTGTTGCCATTCCAACATATTAATCTTGAACGCCCGAACTGCTACATAAGTCAGAATACCGCCAATGAAGAAATAGAGCGGCACCCGCCCTAGTGCATAGCCACGCAGGAAAAGACTGACCAGGCCGAACAGCAACGACACCAGACAGAGAAAAATCGCAATAATAACGCTGCCATTTACAAAGGCCGGTGCCCTTTCGGTTTCGATAAACCGTGCTGCACCCGCCATGAACAGATAGAGGCAAGCAATCGTGCCAAAAGCGATGCCGAGAAGCGAAAAGAATACTTGCGCGATCTTTGAGGGCTTTCGCACGGCCTGCGTGGAGCCTGCCGAATATTGAGAGGCGGATGTCGGGGTGCGTGCGGAAAAACCTTTGGAGCACGCGCGGAAAATCATGGCGATCCCGATCAGGAAGACCAATATTCCGGCAAAACCAAGCCCAATGCCTGCGTAGGCCCCACTGCTGGCCTTGATGGACTGGTAATTCTCATTGGTGAATTTCACGGCCTGAATACCAAGGGCCATGATTGCCCCGCCCCCGCCCAAAAGTCTGTAATTTGGTCTGAACGCTGCCGTTCGCGCTATTGGACCTGCACCCTCGGCCGTGGTCTGGTGCTGCTGTGATTTGGCACTGATGCGGCGCAAGCGATCTTGAAAATTTTCGTCGGACACGGACCCGCGACCCCCAGTTTTGTAGTTAATCAGTTGCTTTAGGTATGCCGCCGAAAAATGGCGAAAGTTGGCCAAAAGCAGGGGGCAGGCAGATGCGATTACGTAAACCGATTGTCCCTTGGAAACCCCCTCGGTGCCATCCGTCCCGCCGTCGCCCTCGCTGCTTGCCATTCGGCGAGGTCGCTTTCCGTGCGGGTGCGGCCTGCGGGGTCTTTCCATGTCAGGCCGAGGCTTAGGGTGAAGGTGGTGGCGTCACTCAGCCCGCCGTCTTTGTATTTTTGCAGGCGCACGCCTTTGCCACGGGCCATTTCGGGCAGGTCGGTGAGGGGGAAGACGAGGAGTTTGCGGTTGTCGCCGACCACCGCGATATGATCACCCGCGATCTTGCGGCAGAGGGCGGTTTTTATGCCTGCGCCAAGGGTCATCACCTGTTTGCCGGCGCGGGTTTGGGCGACGATTTCGTCTGACGGCACGATGAAGCCGTCGCCAGCGGTGGAGGCGATGAGGAGTTTTTCGCCCGCACGGAAGATCATCAGATCGACGATTTCGGCGTCATTAGGCAGATCGACCATCAGGCGCAGGGGTTCGCCCATGCCGCGCCCGCCGGGCAGGTTGGCACCGATGACGGTGTAGAAACGGCCGTTGGAACCAAGCGCCAAGATTTTATCGGTGGTTTCCGCGTGGAAGGCAAAGCGGGCTTCATCGCCGTCTTTGAACTTTACGTCGGCGTCTAGTGCCGCGTGGCCTTTCAGCGCGCGTATCCAGCCCATTTTAGAACAGATCACGGTGATCGGTTCACGGTCTATCATCGCCTCGAACGGAACCTCTTCGGTATTGCCAGCTTCGGCGAATTGGGTGCGTCGGGCACCAAGTTCGGTGTGTTTGCCGAATTGTTTGGCAATCGCGTCAAGCTCTTTGGTGATGGCTTTCCATTGCAAACGGTCGCTTTCCAGCAGGTCCGACAGATCGGCGCGTTCCTTCATCAGGGCGTCGCGTTCGCGCAGAAGTTCCATTTCTTCCAAGCGGCGGAGCGACCGCAGGCGCATGTTGAGGATGGCTTCGGCTTGGATATCGGTCAGCTCACCTTCACCAGGCGCTGGCGGAACATAGTCTTTTTCCGTCATCGCGCGGGCGTGGGTTTTTGACCAGTCTTCCGCCATCAGCGCGCGTTTGGGGTCATCATCGTAGCGGATAATATCGATCACGCGGTCGAGGTTCAGGAAGGTGATGATGAAGCCTTCGAGAATTTCTAAGCGGTGGTCGATCTTTTCAAGCCGGTGCTGCGAGCGGCGTTTGAGGACATCGCGGCGGTGATCGAGGAAGGCGCAAAGGACTTCGGCGAGCGAGCAGACTTTGGGCACGCGGCCATCAATCAGCACGTTCATGTTCATGGAAAACCGCGTTTCCAGATCGGAATTGCGGTAAAGCATGGTCATCAGCATATCGGGGTCAACGGTGCGGGCGCGCGGTTCCAGCACGATGCGGATATCATCGGCGGATTCGTCGCGCACGTCGGCGAGGAGGGGGACTTTTTTGGTCTGGATCACCTCGGCCAGTTTTTCGATCAGGCGGGATTTCGGTACCTGATAGGGGATTTCATCAATGATGATCTGCCACAAGCCGCGCCCTAGGTCTTCGACATGCCATTTGGCGCGCAGGCGGAAGGAACCGCGCCCGGTGCGGTAGGAGTCTAGGATGCTTTCGCGGGGTTCCACCAGAACGCCGCCGGTGGGGAAATCGGGGCCGGGGATCAGGGCGACGAGGGCATCATTGGTGATGGCGGGGTCTTTGATCATGGCTAGGCAGCCTTGGATCAATTCGTCCAGATTGTGCGGGGGTATGTTGGTGGCCATGCCGACTGCGATGCCGGATGAGCCGTTCGCCAGCAGGGCGGGGAAGGCGGCGGGCATAACGACGGGTTCGGTCAGCGTGCCATCATAGTTGGGGCGGAAATCGACGGCGTTTTCAGCCAGACCTTCCATCAGAATTTCTGAAATCGCGGTCAGTCGCGCCTCGGTATAGCGGCTGGCGGCAGGATTATCACCGTCGATGTTGCCGAAATTGCCCTGCCCATCGACCAGTGGGTAGCGGACATTGAAATCTTGCGCCAAGCGCGCCATGGCATCGTAAATCGCCACATCGCCGTGCGGGTGATAATTGCCCATCACATCGCCGCTGATCTTTGCCGATTTGCGGAAAGCGGAGGTGGCGGTAAGGCGCAGTTCGCGCATGGCATAGAGAATGCGGCGGTGAACGGGTTTCAGGCCATCACGCGCATCAGGCAGCGCTCGGTGCATGATGGTGGAGAGGGCATAGGTCAAATACCGCTCGCCAATGGCGCGGGCCAAGGGCTCGTTAATCAAGACAGGCTCTATCTTGGGGGTATCTGCCGGAGTTTTCATGAATGTGGTGTAGAATACGCAACGCTTGCGGTCTAGCGGCAAAGCGGGGCGGGGGAACGGGTGCCAATGCCACAGGGTGGAAATTCCGACTCTTTCCCCCCTGTGGCGGGCGCGAATCGTGCTAAAGAAGCTTTGGGGATGAATGCTTTAGGTGGTGACATGCTGCGGTTGACGTTTTTGCTATGCTCGGGGTTATTTCTTGTGATGTTGCTTGGTGGGCGTGATTTCGGGCAGCTGCGCCCGGGATTAGCACAGGCTGAGACGGACGCGAGGGCCCTGTCGGCGTCGGCAGCCGTTCCTGCAGTTGAAACTCTTGCTTTGGCATCCGGCGATGCGGCGGAAGCGGTGGTCGAAGGCCCTGTTGAAGCCCTGGCAGCCTTGCCCGTTTCCTTGCCGATGCCCCTGATTTTGCAAAAACCGACACCTGAGCTTGCGCCGCAGGAGGAGGTGGCCCTGATTGGACAGACCTCGCCCGAATTGGCCCCAACAGAGCCAGAGAGCACTGTTTTTACACTGTCGCGCTATGCCGACACGGCCGTCGAACCGGAGCCGACCCTGGCCGAACAAGCGCCTCAGGGTGAGATCTGGTATGTGGCGGGCAATTCGCTGAACGTGCGGTCGGGGCCATCAACCAATGACGAAATTGTGGGCAAACTGACGCAAGGCGAGGCGACATTGGTGGTCTGGCGCGAAGGCGAGGACTGGGCGCGCATCCGGATTGAAGGCGACGGGATCGAAGGCTATGTGGCGATGCGGTTCCTTTCGCCGAATGTGCCTGTGATTAATTAACCAGGCATTGTGGGTTTGCGTCTTGCGCGCTTTCGCCTAGATACGGCGAAAGCAATTTGCGGGGCGCGCACAGGCATGACGAAACGCAGCATTCTTATCACGGGCTGTTCTTCGGGCATCGGGTTTGATGCGGCGCAGGGAATGGCCGCGCGGGGTTGGCGGGTCTTTGCGACCTGCAGGCAGGAGGCAGATTGCGCGCGGCTGCGGGGTTTGGGGCTGGAAAGCTTTGTTCTGGACTATTCCGATGGCGCAAGCATTGCGGCGGCGGTTTCTGAGGTGAAGACCCGCACCGGAGGCACGCTGGACGCGCTTTTCAACAATGGTGCGTTTGGCTGTCCCGGGGCGGTGGAAGACCTGCCGACGGATGCATTGCGCGCGATTTTTGAGGTTAATCTGTTCGGGTATCACGAACTTGCGCGGCTGGTGATCCCGGTGATGCGTGCACAGGGAGCGGGGCGAATTGTGAATTGCTCCAGTGTGTTGGGGTTGGTGCCGATGAAATGGCGCGGGGCCTATGTGGCGACCAAATATGCGATGGAAGGGCTGACGGATGTCTTGCGCCTTGAGATGGAAGGCACGGGGATCAAGGTGATCCTGATCGAGCCGGGGCCGATTACGTCAAGCATTCGCAAGAATTCGATCCCGCATTTTGAGCGGTGGATTGACTGGAAAAATTCTGCACGCGCGGCGGAATATGAGGGGTTGCTGGCCCGGCTGTATGAGGCGCGTGGGCCGGACCGGTTTGAATTGCCAGCATCGGCGGTAACGGCAAAGCTGGTTCATGCGGTGGAAAGCCCGCGTCCGAAGGCGCGATATTTTGTGACCAAAGCCACCTATATCATGAACATCGCGCGGCGGATTTTACCGACGGCGGCCTTGGATTGGATGATCCGGCGCGGGTGACAGGCGAAAATATTTGGAAAAATTTTTGCTCTGCTGCAGGCTGCGGGTTCGCCTTTGGGTATCATTCCGCTAGATTGTGATCAGGCCAAGGGGGCAGACCATGTTGAAAGATCCGTTATTCATCATAGCAGCGCTGGCGGTTCTGGCAGTGCTTGTCATTCTGGCCATCGGTATTGGCAGTTTCGGACGAGGCGGCGAGTTCAACAAACGCAATGCGAATAAGTTGATGCGATACCGGATCTATGCGCAAGGCTTTGCCGTGGTGTTGATTGTGGGATTTGCGTGGCTGCGGTCGCGCGGCGGATAATTGAGGGCGGGAACTGATGGTCGTTCTATCGAAGATTTACACGAAAACCGGGGATGCGGGCGAAACTGCGCTGGGTAATGGCGCGCGGGTGGCGAAACATTCGTTGCGCGTTTCGGCCTACGGTACGGTCGATGAGACGAACGCCACTGTCGGCTTGGCACGGCAGCATTCGACCGACGAAATGGATGCGGCGTTGCAGCGGATACAGAACGATCTGTTCGATCTGGGGGCTGATCTGTGCCGCCCCGACATGGCGCGCGATCATGAGGCGGGCTATGTGCCGCTGCGGATTGTGGAGTCTCAGGTTCTGCGGCTTGAAGCAGAAATTGACGCGATGAACGCGCGTCTGACGCCCTTGCGCAGTTTCATTCTGCCGGGGGGCACAGCATTGTCGGCGCAGTTGCATCTGTGCCGGACGGTGAGCAGGCGAGCGGAACGGCTGACCGTGGAACTGGCCACGATGGAAGAGATCAACAATGAGGCGGTGAAATACCTGAACCGCCTGAGCGATTGGTTCTTTGTGGCAGGCCGGATTGCAAATAATGACGGTAAGGACGATGTGCTTTGGGTGCCGGGCCTTACCCGCACTTAGCAAAACGCGACGTCGCGCCGCATAAACCTGTCGGTTTTAGTCTGTATTTCGGGCGTTGTTCGGGCTAACACCGACGTCAACGGCTTGATGGCCCATTTGGCCAGCGCAGAGGGAGTGCTGCTATGAAGGTTTTGGTGCCTGTAAAGCGGGTGATCGACTATAACGTGAAGGTCCGCGTCAAGGCGGATGGCACAGGCGTTGATCTGGCCAATGTGAAAATGTCGATGAACCCGTTTGACGAGATTGCCGTTGAACAGGCCATTCGCCTGCGCGAAGCGGGTGTTGCGACCGAAGTGATCGTGGTGTCGATCGGCGTGAAGCAGTCGCAGGAAACGCTTCGGACAGCCCTTGCGATGGGGGCCGACCGCGCGATTTTGATCGAAGCGGTGGCGGATGTGCATGTCGATGTGGAGCCTTTGGCGGTGGCGAAGTTGCTGGCGGCTGTGGTGAAAGAAGAAGCGCCCGGGATCGTTTTGTGCGGCAAGCAAGCCATTGATAATGATATGAATGCGACGGGGCAGATGTTGTCTGCGCTGCTGGGCTGGAGCCAGGCGACATTCTGCAGCGAGTTGGCCATTGAGGGCGATCATGCGCTGGTCACGCGCGAAGTGGACGGTGGGTTGCAGACCATTCGGGTGAAAATGCCAACGATTGTGACGGTCGATTTGCGCCTGAACGAGCCGCGCTATGCCAGCTTGCCCAATATCATGAAGGCAAAAGCCAAGCCGATGGCGATGAAGACGCCCGCCGATTACGGGGTGGATGTGTCGCCCCGGCTTTCAGTGGTTAAGACGGTAGAACCGGCGGGCCGGAAGTCTGGCGTGAAGGTGGGTTCGGTTGCGGAATTGATTGCGAAACTTAAAGACGAAGCGGGGGTGATCTGATGGCCGTTCTTTTGCTTGCAGAGGTGGTGGGCGGGCAGTTGGCCACCGATTCCACCGCGAAAACGCTGGCGGCTGTGAAGGCGCTTGGCGATGTGACGGTTCTGATCGCTGGCACCGGCGGCGACGCGGCTGCGGCCGAGGCGGCGGGGCTGGAAGGGGTGACGAAGGTTTTGTTCGCGGACGCGCATGTTTTTTGCCACGCGATGTCGGAGCCGACGGCGGCGTTGGTGGTGTCGCTGGCGGGGCCTTATGAGCATATCGTTGCGGCCTCGACTTCCTACGCGAAAAGCGTTTTGCCACGGGTGGCGGCGATGCTTGATGTCATGGTGATTTCCGATGCAATCGCTGTGGTTGATGCGTCAACCTTTGAGCGCCCGATCTATGCGGGAAATGCCATTCAGACGGTGAAATCCGGCGACGCGAAAAAGGTGCTGACCGTGCGGACGGCGACGTTTACCGGGGTTGGCACTGGCGGCAAGGCGGCGGTTGAAAAGATTGCGACCGATGCGGATGGCAGTTTGTCCGCTTGGGTTGAAGACAAAGTTGCGTCATCTGACCGACCGGAGCTGACCTCGGCGGGCGTGGTTGTGTCGGGCGGGCGTGGCGTCGGATCACAGGCGGATTTTGCCTTGATCGAAAAGCTGGCGGATAAGCTGAATGCGGCGGTGGGTGCATCGCGGGCTGCGGTGGATTCGGGCTATGCGCCGAATGACTGGCAGGTTGGGCAAACGGGCAAAGTGGTGGCGCCAGATCTGTATGTGGCGGTTGGAATTTCGGGCGCGATCCAGCATCTGGCGGGCATGAAGGACAGCAAGGTGATCGTCGCCATCAACAAGGATGAAGACGCGCCGATTTTCCAGGTGGCGGATTACGGTTTGGTGGCGGATTTGTTCGTGGCCGTGCCGGAGATGATTGAGAAGTTGTGATATCGGTGGGTTCCACCCACCTTTTGACAGGCGCGGCTTCGGCTGCGCCTTTTTCATTTCACAGCATGGCGCGCAGTACCGGGGCCAAAGCATGGGCCACCTCGTGATGCACGGCGGGGCCGAGAACTTCGGTTGCGGCGGGGCGATCAAATTCGGCGAAGGCCATGCCGCGCAAGCCGTTCAACTGCGCCATGGGGGAACCGATGACTTGCAAAAAATCGGTGGCGTAGGGGCGGATCGCGGCCAGCAGCTCGGTGTCAATGAGCAAGGGATCATGTTGCAATAGCTGCGCGTCTGTTCGGTTTGGCGGCGCGTGATTGGCGACCCAAAGCAGCAAGGTCTGGCTGGACAGGCGCGCCAGCAGCAGTTTCATCCGCGATAGCCATGCCGTGCGCAATTCGTCAGCGACGACTTCGAAACGGTCCGGCGATTTGCGCGCCAAAGCCCCAAGCAGATGTCTTGTGAAATGAAATTCGGTAAAGTCGATATCGCGGTACAGCGCCTTCAGGCCGGGGGCGGCATGAACGAAGCGGTCATTGCGGCGCGGATGCACGGTGTAAAACCGGTTCGACAGGTTTTGCACGCCAAGAATTTGCAGCACCGTTACCTTCGCCCCGGCGGCCACATCGGCAATCGCGGGTTCGTTCAGGAACACATCAATCCCCGCGTTCACGCAGCCAAGGTTGGCCATCGGCACCCCAAGCCTGCCTTGCACCAATGCCGGATAGGGATCAGGCACGAATTTGCCAAAGGTTTCAGTGCCACCCAGACAGGCGACATAGTCCCCCGATAAATCGCAGCGCGGGCCGCGAAACTGCACTTTCGAACTGCCATAGCGGCATACCGAATAGTCAAGCGCCGCAGCGCCTTGAAAAGCAAAAGCCATGTGACCCACCCAGATCTATCAACACCCAATGACCAAGCTGACGGCATTTCCTTGCCAAAATGCTAAAGCGGCAATTCATAGCGAATTTTAAGCAAACACCCACCCTTGCACCCTGCCCCGCGCGGCGCTTATGGTTCGGCGCGGCAGGACAGGAGCAATGCGATGGACATTCAGCACGTGGGCGTCGTGGGCGCCGGGCAAATGGGCAGCGGCATTGCGCATGTGTTTGCGCTGGCCGGGTTTGATATTCTGATGACGGATATTTCGGCGGACGGCTTGGCAAAGGCTGTCGCGCTGATTGACCGCAATATCGAGCGACAGGTGTCACGCGGCAAGGTGACAGCAGAAGCAAAGGCCAAGGCGCTGGGGCATATCAAAACCACGCTCAAGCTGGCGGATCTGGGGCAATGCGATCTGATCATCGAGGCGGCGACAGAGCGGGAAACCGTGAAGCAGGCGATATTCGAAGACCTTGGCCCACATCTGAAGCCGGGCACGATTTTGACATCGAACACATCGTCAATTTCGATCACGCGGCTGGCCAGTCGCACAGACAGGCCCGAAAAATTCATGGGGTTTCACTTCATGAATCCGGTGCCGGTTATGCAACTGGTGGAATTGATCCGCGGCATTGCGACCGATAAGGACACGTTTGACAGTTGTTTGGCAGTGGTCGAACGGTTGGGTAAAACTGCGTCGAGTTCAGAAGATTTTCCGGCCTTTATCGTGAACCGGATTCTGATGCCGATGATCAACGAGGCGGTTTATACGCTGTATGAAGGGGTAGGATCGGTTAAATCCATCGACGAATCGATGAAGCTGGGGGCCAATCACCCGATGGGGCCGCTGGAATTGGCGGATTTTATCGGGCTGGACACCTGCCTGTCGATCATGAACGTGCTGCATGAAGGGCTGGCGGATACCAAGTACCGCCCCTGCCCGCTTTTGACGAAATATGTGGAAGCCGGATGGCTGGGTCGTAAATCGCAGCGCGGGTTTTATGATTACCGGGGCGAAGTGCCGGTGCCGACGCGGTAGCGTGTTTAACCAGTCTTGATCGTTAAGTATCCGGGCGTGAAACCCTGAAATATCCCTTGATCGACGCTTGTGTTCGGACCGCAAGTTGAATGTGGGTTCTCTTCTTGAAGCCACTTCCGGCGTACAAGTCCTCTCCTTCGGTAAACAAACCACGAACGCTGTCAAACGGCTCTAAACCCAATTTTCCAGCCTGCGTTTCAATGATTTGGTGTAGGTATCGAATGACCGCGCAATCCAAATAGCGCGCCAACTTATCTTGATCGCGCCCCTTATTTACCGGAAGTTGGCGACCATCGCCCACAGTATTTGTAGCGTCTACGAGTGCTTTGTAAGCAAAGCTTACGATTTCAAGACTGTCGCGCGCCATTAGATCAAGACAGTTGCCAAGATCGATGGCAGCACCAATTACAAATGGCTCAACAAAGCTACCAGACGCCACCCTTTGATCTGCCCATTCCCAAGCCCGGGCGGGATCTGCTTCCCAGAAATACACGCCGGGCCCAAGCCAATCATATTCTCGATCGCTGGACGCAAGCGCCTCGTCGCCAGCAAGAATTTTCTCACCAACATCACGGCTACATCCGTGATAGCCAAGGATAAAGGACGTATGAAGGCGCGCCATCAGGCAGCGCTAGGTTCCATATATTCTGGAGAAAGCTTTCCATCGGCCTTATAGATGCCAGACTGGGTAAGGGCAGCTTTGGCCCTAGCCGGCGATTTTGTGACTTGTTCAGTATAAGTCGAAATGGCCTGCTTTAGCTTATCTTTCTCGAACTTAGTCATCTTAGTCACCCTCTTCGATTTGGAATAACTAACATATAAAAGCAGTCCTTACAGCGAAAAAGTTAAAGAATGATTTTTCTCAGATCAATCGCAGATAACTAAACCACCTTCTGCAGAGGTTTCGAACCTTAAAAAATTCGTCTACTTCCCTAAATCCAGAGTGTGCTGGCGCAGCCAGGCCAGAAACCCGCGCGGGTTGCCTTCCCAGTCTTTCAGGACATCGGCAGAGATGGGCTCGCCGATATGTGGGCGCTGCGATTTGAACAGGGCGCGTTTGATTTCATAAAGCAAAAGACCCTGACGCAGCGTGGCCGACATGCGGTTGGCGATCTGATAGGTGCGCGAATTGCGGCCGGTGAAGTGAATAGGCAGGATTGTGGCACCAGAACGCTGGATCATCTTATGGGTGAAGACGTTCCACTCCGCCTCAATCGCGGGTCCGTACCAGCCGGGGGTGGTGGCGACCTTGCCCGCAGGGAACAGGATGATCACGCCACCATTCTTGAGGTGTTCCATCGTTAGATTGCGCATCTGCAGGCCGAGTTCACGCGCGTTTTCTTCGTGCGGAAACGGAACCGGGATCATGAATTCGGCGACTTCCGGGATGCCGGTCAGCAAGGACCGGGTCAGAATGCGGAAATCTGAACGTACGCGGTTGACCATTTCGGCCATGATCATGCCGTCAACCAGCCCGTGCGGATGATTGGCCACCACGACGACAGGGCCAGTTTTGGGAATGCGGGCAATTTCATCGGCGGGTGTATCGATGCGGATGCCCATATGCCGGATCGCTTTGGGCCAGAACGGCGAGCCAAACGGGGCGCCGGACCGTTCAAACGACCGGATCAGAACCAGCAGCTGCACTTTTGCAGTCAGCCATTCTATCGCGCGGATGCTGCCAGCCTTGATGGGGTTGGTAAACGTGCCGGCATAGGACAACCGGCGCATATCATATTTGCGCGCGGCGGAGGGGATGCCAGCTTGCGCCTTGACGGCGCGTTTCAGGTTTGGCATGTCGGTCACGAGGTGTCCGCCTTCCAGAATGATCGCGCTAGTAGTCTTCCCCGAATCTGTTGGCCACCAGCGCATCAAGTGCTTCGGCCAGCGACGCTGCTTCGGGGCCGCTTGTAGACACCTCAATAGAGGTTCCGCGCGAGGCTGCCAACATCAAAAGACCCATGATGCTGTCACCGGCGACAGACAGCCCATCTTTGCGCACTTCGGCCTGGGCATCATGGGCTTCGACCACTTCGACAAATTTCGCCGATGCGCGGGCGTGCAGGCCTTTTTCGTTGATGATGCGAAGGATCTGTGTGGTCATCGGTCAGGCTCCTCCACCAAGATCAATGCTGTTGATATATTTGCGCCCCGCGTCAAGGGCGGCCGCAACTGCATCGGCGACCGGCAGATCGCGTGATTTTGCCAGTTTGACCAGCATCGGCAGGTTTGCGCCATAAAGGATGCGGCGACTCTGACCGGCACAGGCCCGCAGCGACAGGTTGGATGGCGAGCCGCCAAAAAGATCGGTCACCAGCACAACGCCGTCGCCCTGATCAACGGAATCGGCGGCAACGCAGATTTCCGTCTGTTTGGTGGTTCGGTTGCAATCTTCTTCGATCGCAATGGCCCGCATGCCGTTTTGTTTGCCCACGACATGTTCAACCGCCGCAAGATATTCTCGCGCCAGCCCCCCATGTGCGACAATCACGATACCAATCAAACCTGCACTGCCTTCGATGCGTCAGGCAGCCCCGTGGCCGCCTTGCGTTCCAGTTCCCGGTGACGTTTTGACACCGGCCAGCCTGCCAGCGCAAGGTCTTTGGCCAATAATTCCGCAACGGCAACCGATCGGTGTTGCCCGCCGGTGCAACCAAAGCCGATGGTCAGATGTGCTTTGCCTTCATCGCGGTGGGCCGGCAGCAGCAGGGTGATCAGGTCGAGCAGTTTTTCGTAGAAAAGTGCGAATCGCGGGTCTTCTGCGATATGGTCCAGCACGGCCGCGTCACGGCCATCAAGGGCGCGCAATTGCGCCTGCCAATGCGGATTGCGCAGGAACCGGCAATCGAAAATCATGTCGACGCCGCGCGGCACCCCACGTTTGTAGCTGAATGACTGCACCGATACCGCGAGGGCTGCCGCGCGGCCCCGGTCGAACCATTGGGCTATTTCCGCCTTCAGATCATGCGGCGACATGTCGGTGGTTTCAATCAGGTGATCGGCCCGGGCGCGGATCGGGATCAGCAGGTCAATTTCGCGCTCGATGCCCAGATCGGGCGTTTCGGCCGGGGCAAGGGGATGCCTGCGCCGGGTTTCGGAATAGCGGCGGATCAATTCGCCGGGGGCACAATCAAGATAGAGCACTTCCAGCGCCACACCCGGATCGCGGGTCAGGGTATCGATCAGCTCGATCAGGGTGGTGGTGTTGAAATCGCGGTTGCGTACGTCCAGCACAAGGGCCACCCGGCGGCCAAGCGGCGGCCCATCCAGCAGGCGGGGTACCAAGCTGAGCGGCAGATTGTCGATCACCTCAAAACCCAGATCCTCCATCGCGTGGATGGCGGTCGACTTGCCGGCACCCGATGGGCCGGTGACAAGCACAAGCTGATGTTCAGGCACCATCTGGGGGTCGTGGTCTTGTGCAAGAGCGATCATCGTCGGTCAGCCTTCATGCCTGTCGTCCGCCTTTCATATAGGCCCACAGGAGTGAGGGGAAATGGGGCGTCGGTTGGCCAAGAACAAGATCACAGGAAATATTGCACAGGGATATTTGCCGAAAAGGCGGCAGTCGGTCGGCTTCGACCTGACCCAGATCGACCACAAGGGCTACGTGGACCGATGCCCGGGTCGGCGCATGCAAAAGCCCGAGGCCACGCGCCTCGATCAATCCGCGGATGGGCGCGGGGGATCTGGCAACCAGTGCACCCGCCTTATTGGCGAGCAGCGTGCGATCATCTGCGACCAGAATTGCGCCCAGCGCCATCAAAGCCAGACCAAGCGCAGATTTGCCAGACCCCGAGGGCCCGATGATCAGCACGCCCCGTTTTGCAACCGCAACACAGGTCGCATGTACGGTGTTCAGGATCACCGCGCCAGATTGCATCAGATCGGCAAACCAACCACAAAGCGCGCGCCTAGTGGTTCTGAGGTGATATCGGCATGGGTCGGGCGGATGTTTTCGGCCCAGATCACGCCGCCATGTGCCTCGACGATCTGTTTGGAAATCGCCAGGCCAAGACCGGAATGGTTGCCAAACTGGCCTTCGGGGCGTTCGGAATAAAAGCGTTTGAACACTTTGGTCAAGGCTTGTTCCGGGATGCCGGGGCCGGTGTCTTCGATCACCACCAGCACCCGGTTTTCGCGGCGCCTTGCCCAGACCCGCACCGCATCGCCGTTTTCGCAAAACGACACCGCGTTGGTGATCAGGTTGACGAAGACCTGGGCAAGGCGCGCCTCCAGCCCACGGATGTTGATCGGGTCATTTGGCAGATCAGTGATGAATTCGACGCCTTTTTCACCGGCCTGCTTGCCCAGATATTCGCTGAGATTGCCCAGCGTTTTCATCAGGCTGAATTCTTCTTCCTCTTCTTTGACAAGCTCGCTGTCCAATCGGGAGGCGTTGGAAATATCGCTGACCAGACGGTCAAGGCGGCGCACGTCATGTTCGATGACATCAAGCAGCTTGTCGCGTTGATCTTCACGTTTGGCGACGCGCATGGTGCCCACCGCAGACCGCAGGCTGGCCAGCGGGTTCTTGATTTCATGCGCCACATCGGCAGCAAATTGTTCGTTGGCATCAATGCGGTCGTAAAGTGCCGCGACCATGCCGCGCATGGCCACGGACAGGCGGCCAATTTCATCGGGGCGCGCTGCCAGATCGGGGATGCGCACGCGGCCGGGGGCCATTTTGCGTGCATCGCGGTCGCGCCCCAGTTCAGCGGCTGCGGCAAGATCAGACAAGGGATTGGCGATGGTGGAGGCCAGAACTAGACTAAGGCCAATGGACACCAGCAGCGCGATGACGAACATCTGCAACACCTGTTCGCGTTCATAGCGCACCAGAGCATCAATTTCGCCTTCGGCAGAGGTAAGGGCGATCACGCCGACAATCTCGCCGCCCCGGATGATCGGGGTGGCCACCGAAAAAACTGCCCCGCCATCAGAGCCACGCCCGGTATTGATCGCAGTATCGCCCGAATGCGCCTGCGCAAACAGGCCGCGCGCCATGGCTTCGACATCGATCTTGTCGGCCGGGCTGGAGCGTGAGGACAATACACCCGACACTGTCTGCCAGACAGCGTTCAGAAAATCTGTGATGATCGTGGATTTTCCCGCCCCGGCAGAGGGTGGCCCGGGCTTTGCCTGCCCGGTTTGGGTTGCAAGCAGGCTGCCTGCGGTGTCAAAAACAAATACCTCGACCCCTTCGCTGATTTCAATGGCATCCAGCGTCAGGCGCAGTGCAGCACCATTGCCCGCCGCCAGATTGACGGTACCGCTGACCGGCATCCGGGCTTCGAATATATCGGCTACAAGACGCGCCTCTGAGACCAGCCCGTCTTCGCGTTGCAGCACAAGCGAATTGCGGAACGGATTGAGAAACAGCACCCCCGCGACCAGAATGACCAAGGCCATCAGGTTGAAAATGATGATTTTCCGCGCAAGTGGCGAGCGGTTCAGGGAAAAGAAACCACGCCGGCCGCGCGCCGACCGTAAATCCGGATCGGCGACGGCTTCGGGAGAGATCCAGTCCTCGCCCAAAAGCACGTCGCCGGTTTTCCTGCGCCGGACATCATCCAAAGCGACGCGTGAAGCTGCAGTCATAAATCACCAAATAGCCAAGCCTGCAGTCATACCTAGCAGTTACTCTTCGTTGTAACGATAGCCGATTCCGTACAGAGTTTCGATTGCGGTGAAATTGTCATCCACCATCCGCATTTTCTTGCGCAGGCGCTTGATATGGCTGTCGATGGTGCGGTCGTCAACATAGACCTGATCATCATAGGCCACATCCATCAGCTGGTCACGGCTTTTCACGAAACCGGGGCGCTGAGCCAGGGCCTGCAGCAGCAAAAACTCGGTTACCGTCAGCGACACTTCCATGCCCTTCCAGGTCACCGAATGGCGCAAGGGATCCATCGACAGCGCGCCGCGTTCCATGATCTTGGTTTCTTCGGTGACCGCCACTTCGCCGCTGGCAATGGCTTCCTGCCGGCGCAGCAAGGTGCGGATGCGTTCGACCAGCAGGCGTTGCGAGAACGGCTTTTTGACATAATCGTCGGCGCCCATCCGCAGACCGAGTACTTCGTCAATTTCATCATCTTTCGAGGTCAGAAAGATCACCGGCATCGCGGTTTTCTGGCGCAGACGCTGCAGCAGATCCATCCCGTCCATCCGGGGCATCTTGATATCCAGCACGGCCATGTCAGGCAGGCGCCGATTGAAGGCATCGAGGGCGGATTGCCCGTCGTTATACGTTTCTACTTCAAATCCTTCGGCCTCTAAAGTCATAGCAACTGACGTCAGAATATTCCGGTCGTCGTCCACAAGGGCGATCCGTGACATGCGCTGTATCCTTTTATGCTCGTTTTTATTGTCTACTTTTCGCGGGATGATCATGGTTCCGAACACCAGAATCAACTCTTTACTGCGAATCACCCCACCTGAAACCTGTCAGACCACGCAATACTGTCGAATATTTGACTAATTTGCCGCAGTTTCGCCGCAAGTTGGCCGATGTGATCGCGGGAAGGCGGGACGCTCGCCGAATGGTTGCGCTAACTTGTGCGTGGTTGCGCTAACGCCACACTTCCACGCTAGGGCGAGTTCAAATCGCCATGTTATAGCCATGATAGCCGGTGATCGTTTTGTCATCTGTCGGCATCCCTTGGCCCGGGTGTCTGTTTTAACCAGATCAATCGCCGCATTTTTCGGCATGAGGAGCTTGTGGAATGACCAAGGCGCGCGTGAACCCAAATCACACATTGGAACATCAGGGGATCAGCGGACTGGGGCACGTACATTACAATTATGGCGAGCCTGCGCTGATCGAGGCAGCGCTGGCGCGGGGCGAAGGCACGTTGGGGCGTGGCGGGGCATTTCTTGTGTCAACCGGCAGTCATACCGGCCGGTCGCCGAAGGACAAGCACATCGTGCGCACTGCGTTGACGGAAAACACCATCTGGTGGGATGCGACAGCGGCGATGACGCCTGCGGGTTTTGATCTGCTGCACTCCGATATGCTGGCGCATCTGCAGGGGGGCACGGCGTTTGTGCAGGATCTTTATGCAGGGGCCGACCCGGCGCATCGGTTGGATGTGCGGGTGGTGACGGAATTGGCCTGGCACGGGCTGTTCATCCGGCATTTGCTGCGCAGGCCGGAGCGGGCGGAGCTGGACAGCTTTGTGCCCGATTGGACGATCATCAACTGCCCGTCGTTCAGGGCAGACCCTGCACGGCATGGCTGCCGGTCTGAAACGGTGATCGCGTTCAATTTTGATGAAAAGCTGATCCTGATCGCGAATACTGCCTATGCGGGCGAGAACAAAAAATCGGTGTTCACGCTATTGAACTATCTGCTGCCGGAACGTGGCGTGATGCCGATGCATTGTTCGGCCAATCATGCGATTGGCAATCCGGTGGATACGGCGGTGTTCTTTGGGCTTTCGGGCACCGGCAAGACCACCTTGTCGGCAGACCCGTCGCGCACCTTGATTGGCGATGATGAACATGGCTGGTCGGACCGGGGCACATTCAACTTTGAAGGTGGCTGTTACGCCAAGACCATCAATCTGAACGCCGAGGCGGAGCCGGAGATTTACCGCACCACGCATACTTTTGCGACGGTGGTGGAAAACATGGTGTTCAACCCCGAAACTCTGGAACTGGACTTTGAGGATGACAGTCTGACGGCAAACACGCGCTGCGCCTATCCGCTGGAGTATATTTCCAACGCGTCGGCGACAGGTCTGG
This sequence comes from Pseudorhodobacter sp., assembly GCA_031402355.1. GTDB lineage: Bacteria > Pseudomonadota > Alphaproteobacteria > Rhodobacterales > Rhodobacteraceae > JACMNW01. The sequence continues at coordinate 23,457 of JANNSG010000063.1, forward strand.
GTGGGCATCCAAAAAACATCGTGATGCTGACCTGCGATGCGTTTGGGGTATTGCCACCGATAGCGCGGCTGACGCCGGCGCAGGCGATGTATCATTTCCTGTCGGGGTTTACGTCAAAGGTGGCGGGGACCGAACAGGGCGTGACAGAGCCGCAACCGACGTTTTCAACCTGTTTCGGCGCGCCGTTCATGCCGCGCAGGCCGGAAGTGTATGGCAAGTTGTTGCAAGCAAAGATCGCCAAGCATGGGGCTGTGTGCTGGTTGGTGAACACCGGCTGGACCGGGGGCGCTTATGGCACGGGGCGGCGGATGCCGATCAAGGCCACGCGCGCGCTGCTGACGGCGGCGCTGGATGGGTCGTTGGCAGATGGCACGTTCCGGCGCGATGCGAATTTCGGGTTTGATGTGCCGGTGGCCGTGCCGGGTGTTGATGCAGGCCTGCTGAATCCCCGCATGACATGGGCGGATGGCGCGGCCTATGACAAGCAGGCGGCCAAGCTTGTTGGCATGTTTGCCGATAACTTTGGCCAGTATGTGCCATTTATTGATGATGATGTGAAAGCGGCGGCGATTGGCTGAGGCTTTGGGCGGGGGGGCAAATACCCCCCGCTCCAAAAAGATGAGTATTTAAGCGAAGAAAAAGCTGCGCAAAACGCCTGCGACATTTTCGGTCGCTTGGTAATGTCTTTGCGTATTTTTGTTGCGCAAGCGATTCAATGCCCGTAACGAGTATGCAGTTGCAGCATTGGAGTAGAGCATGGCCCATGATGGACAAAGCATTTCGGCGTCATCCGTGATGGCGGATTTGCTTGGGCTGACTGAGGCTGCCTTGCCGGACGTCGAGGCGCTGTTTGCGGACGCTCGCGAGGCGTTGCGGGGGCGGGTGACTGTGGCGGGCAAGGTATCGGCCTCGGCGCTGGAAGAGCATCAGTTTGCAGCGCATAGCTTGGCGTGGCTGGCGACCTATACCGAAAGCCTGCGGCAATTGCAGGCGTGGGCGGTAAGGCTGCAAGGCGATAGCAAGTTTGGCCCGATGGAAAAGCTGATCCTGCAGATCGGGTTTGGCGAATATCTGGCGCAGATTTACGGCGGCATTTCGATGAGCCAAGGCGAAGTGGCACGGCTTGGGGATGTATGGGTTGCGGGCGTGCCGGGGGATGCGGCGCAGGCGTTAATGGCGGATGGCAACACGTCTGACGCGCGGATGGCGCTGGTCGCTTGCATGCAAGACAACCATGGGCGCGCGACCTTCGGGGCAACGGGGCTGGACGACGAGCTGGAAATGATCCGCGATCAGTTTCGGAGGTTTGCAGATGAGCAAGTGGTGCCGCATGCGCATGGCTGGCACATGCGCGATGAACTGATCCCGATGGAAATTATCGAGGCGCTGGCCGAAATGGGGGTTTTCGGGCTGACTATACCGGAGGAGTTTGGCGGGCTTGGCCTGTCGAAAGCGTCAATGGTGGTGGTGTCGGAAGAACTGTCGCGCGGGTACATCGGCGTGGGGTCGCTGGCGACGCGGTCTGAAATTGCGGCAGAGTTGATTTTATGCGGTGGGACGGATGCGCAAAAGGCGGATTGGTTGCCGAAGCTGGCCAGTGCCGAGATTTTGCCGACAGCGGTGTTCACCGAACCGAATACCGGGTCTGATCTGGGATCCTTGCGCACGCGGGCGGTCAAGGTTGGGGACGACTGGCAGGTCACGGGAAACAAGACATGGATCACCCATGCCGCGCGCACCCATGTGATGACGCTGATGGCGCGGACCGACCCTAACAGCACAGACTACCGAGGCTTGTCGATGTTTCTGGCCGAAAAGACGCCGGGCACCGATGCAGACCCGTTCCCCACGCCCGGCATGACCGGCGGCGAGATTGAGGTTTTGGGTTACCGGGGTATGAAGGAATATGAGCTGGCGTTTGATGGCTTTGCCGTGAAAGGCGAAAACCTGCTTGGCGGGGTCGAAGGCCAGGGTTTCAAGCAATTGATGCAGACGTTTGAATCTGCCCGCATCCAGACTGCCGCCCGCGCGGTTGGTGTGGCGCAAAACGCGCTGGAGGTGGGCATGGCTTACGCCACCGACCGCAAGCAGTTTGGCAAAGCGCTGATTGCGTTTCCTCGGGTCGCGGGGAAACTTGCGATGATGGCGGTCGAGATCATGATCGCGCGGCAGCTGACCTATTTCAGCGCCTGGCAAAAAGATCATGACAAGCGCTGTGATCTGGAGGCGGGAATGGCCAAGTTGCTGGGCGCGCGGGTGGCGTGGTCTTCTGCCGACAATGCGTTGCAAATTCACGGCGGCAACGGCTTTGCGCTGGAATACCAGATTTCCCGCATTCTGTGCGATGCGCGCATCCTGAACATCTTTGAAGGGGCGGCGGAGATACAGGCACAGGTGATTGCCCGGCGGCTTCTGGACTAGGGCTTTTCTGCTTGTGTTTCGGGCGGCAAACCCGGCAACCCCTTTTGCCGGAAACGCTTTTGTCTATTCCCCCGGAACGGGCCTGCCATGTGACGGGCGGTTTGCACCGAGGCGTTTGTGCAGACGCCCGGACATGACCCAGCCTGTCGCCATGCCGATCCCGCAAGCGGCAAAGATGCCCGCCAGCGGGGCCGCCAGCAGCACAAGGTAGGCGACCCCCGGGGTCAGAATGCCCGACACATCGCGAAAGCTGGAATAGACGGCGGCCATTTCGGTGCGCTCGGATGGCTTTACCGCCATCATGAAGGGCAGGCCGCCAACCACATCCAGCAACACCAAGCCGATCGCCGCCAACATCAGGCAGCCAACAGTTGCCCAAGGCCATGGTGACAGCAGCGTGGCCGCGACGAACAGGACGCCGCAATGCGCATAGGCCGACCGCAGGGAAAGCCGCACCGAATAGCGCCGCACCTGCCGCAGCATCAAGGGCGAGGTGAAGAGAAACGCGTTTGATATCGACAGGGCTATACCGCCAACCTTGTCGCCCAACCCCGCCTCGATGCAGAAAATCGGCAGATAGACGACATAGACCCACCAGCCGCACGACCGGATGACCGCGAAAAGCCAGCCCGCGATGAGGCGCGGTTGCGCGAAGAACCGCCCCAGATAGGCCAGCGGGTTCAACGCAGGCCCCTTGGCACGGGTGATCTGCTTGCCATTGCCCAGGCGCAGCACCCAAAAGGTGGTGATCAGGGTCAACACCAGCCCGCCGGCCAAGACAAACGGAAGCGGTTGCCAGACACTGCGCAACCAGACGCCCAGTACCGGGCCGATTGCCCAAGGGGCCCCCGCATAGACCATGATCATGCTTTGACTGCGCCCCAGATCAGCGCGCTGGACGTAATCCAGTACATAGGCGTTGAAGCAGACGAACGTGGTTGCGGTGGCCATCGCCGATGCCATCAGCGCCATTTGCAAGGCAATGGGGCCGCCGGTAACCGCCAGGACCATGGCCAGCAGATACAAGCCGCCGCCCAAAGTATACATCCAGCGGCGCGGCAGATGGCGGGTGGCCCAGGGCACCATCAGGCCCCAGATCAGCGACACGATCCCGGCCAGGAAATAGATGCGCGACACCGATCCTGCATCGCCCAGCGCATCATAGACCGCCAGCGGCATGACAGAAATCAGCATGCCGCGCACGGACGCCTCAAGCCCGGCAAGCAGGGCGAAATTCTGCAGCCGAGGGGCGGCGGAATGCTTCAGGAAAAGGGGAATGTATCTGGCGGCCATGATGGGTCTCTGCCGTCGATTAGATGGCGTCACCGGTCTTGGGTCTTGCATGGCTACGACACCCACCGGTCGCTGGCGGCTTGCGGTCGCGAATTTTGACGCGGCGGGGATGACGGTTCCGGGGTGTGACCCGGAAAAATGGCGCTCGGTTTTGCCGACCAATCACGCGATGACTGAAATCATTGGTCGGGCCGGTGTTTCTTTCAGACGTCATCTTGCACTATCAGACGCGCGCCAGAAGGTTGGCAAGTCGTGCCCTTGCTTCGGGCAGGGGTCGGCCGTTCAACATCGGCGACAGTTCCCGACCCAGAAAATGGCCGGTCAATGCCAGACCTTGGGCAATTTCGCGGGAACTGGCCGGCCCCTGCCCCAGCAAGGCCATCGGCAATGGCAACAGACGCGGCGCCCAGTCCCCAGCCGCCGCCCGGCTGACGGCGCGGCCTGTCTTCGGGCTGACATAGGCCAGATCCTCCCTGCCGCCGGTGATCGCACAAGTCGCGAGATCCAGCCCGAAACCCAGATCGTCCAGCAACCGCATTTCCCAACGCAGATAATGCAGCGGCCAGTCAGCTGCGACGAGTATGGTATCGAGCAATTGCGTGCTGGCAATCCAGAGGTCGTGATGCGCCTGGCGTTCTGCAAGCGCCACTTGCAGCAGTGCACAGACCGCGCTGAGACCCGCCAAAGCCAGCCTGTCACCCAGCACAGCTGTCCGGCTGCGCAGGGGTTCTACCACAAAAACACCGATATGATCATCCAGCCTTGCGCGCCATGTGACGGACAGTTGCGCGCCAGGCTGCAATACAGGCGCCATGCGGCGCGATGCCCCGCCCCGCACAACACCCAAATGCCGGCCGTGCTGGGCCGCAAAAACCTCGATGATTGCTGAACTTTCGCCGTGCGAACGCACCGACAAAAGAACCCCTTCGTCCCGCCATTCCATCACTTGCTTATCGACAAAACAGACAGATTGGGCAAGTCAATCCGTTGCAAGGCCCGGCTCCTCCAACAGGCTGCGTCCCTTGCGGTCTTCGACCTCGATCACCCAAAGATCAGGATCGAAACCGCGTTGGCGGGCAACGGCGGCATCGACGCTTCTCTCGTCGCCCGCTTGCAAGATCACCCAGACCCGGTTGTCAGCGGCGATATCGAAGGAACGTTGGTAGGCCGTCGCCTGCCCGTCAAGGCTTGCAACCTTAACCAGAACCGCGCCCGCAGTCGCATCGCCCCTGGCAGTCACAAAAGCCGGAATTCCCGCCTGCTCGAGACGCGCAAGATAGGCCCGAACCCAAAAATCAGCGGTTAAGCGGGGCCTCATCGACGCAGCCTTTGCGACTTTTCTTTCGCAAAAATACTCCCGCCGGAGGCAGCCCGCCTCAGCCAGTCCACGGCCCGGGACAAAACGGTGCTAATTGCCATCCTTGAAATCCAGACCCATTTCCGAATACCGCTCCGGCTCTTCCAGCCAGTTCGGCCGCACTTTCACCTGCAGGAACAGATGCACCGGGTGGTCCAGAAACGCCACCAGTTCCAGCCGTGCCGCCTGGCCGATGGCCTTGATCGTCTCACCTTTGTTGCCCAGAACGATGCCTTTGTGGCCATCGCGGGCGACATAGATGATCTGGTCAATGCGGGTGGAGCCGTCCTTGTTGTCTTCCCACTTTTCCGTCTCGACGGTCAGCTGATAGGGCAGTTCTTCGTGCAGGCGCAGGGTCAGCTTTTCGCGGGTAATTTCCGATGCGATATTGCGCATTGGCAAATCGGCGATCTGGTCTTCGGGGTAGAACCATGGGCCTGCGGGCAAAAGCCCCCCAAGCCAAGCGCGCAACTTATCGACGCCATAGCCCTTTTCGGCCGAAATCATGAAGGTTTCCACAAACGGGAAAGCCTCATTCATCTTTTGCGCCAGCGCCAGCAACACCTCGGCCTGCACCCGGTCGATTTTGTTGATCGCCAGCGCCACGGGTTGGCCCTGCGGGATCTGGTCGCGCATGCGGTCAATGATGGCTTGCACGCCGCCGGTCAGGCCGCGGTGCGCCTCGATCAGCAGCACGATGACATCAGCATCCGCCGCCCCGCCCCAGGCGGCCTTGACCATCGCGCGGTCCAGCCTGCGACGCGGTCGGAAAAGGCCGGGTGTGTCAACAAACACAATCTGCGCGTCGCCTTCCATGGCAATGCCGCGAATGCGCGACCGGGTAGTTTGCACCTTGTGGGTAACGATGCTGACCTTGGCACCGACCATCTTGTTCAGAAGGGTAGACTTGCCGGCATTCGGCTCGCCTATAAGGGCGACGAACCCGGCTCGGGTGTTAGGGCGGGTTGGCATGGTTTCGTTGTCTGTCATGTTTTGCCTCCTGTCGGGGCGTCTAGGCGGGCCAGCAAGGTACGTGCCGCTGCCTGTTCGGCTTGGCGTTTGCTGCCAGCTTTTGCGATTTCGGTATTTCCGTCCTCAAGCCGCACTTCAACCGTGAAGATAGGTTGGTGATCAGGGCCGGTCCGGGATTGTTCGGTATAGGCCGGCGGCGGCAGCCCGCGCGCTTGCGCCCATTCCTGCAGGCTGGTTTTCGCATCGCGGGCATCGTTTTCGACAGCACCGATGCGGCCATCCCACAAACGCAGGATCAGCGCGCGTGCGGCGTCGAAGCCTGCGTCCAGATAGACGGCGGCAATCACTGCTTCCAGCGCGTCGCCCAGAAGGGTTTCCTTGCGCCGCCCGCCGGACATCATTTCTGACCGACCCAGCTTCAACACTTCGCCCAAGCCCAGTTCGCGGGCCACATCGGCGCAGGTTTCCTTGCGCACAAGCGCGTTGAAACGCGGGGCAAGTTGGCCCTCGGTCGCGCCGGGGTCTGCCGCCAACAGCGCCTCGGCCATCACCAGCCCAAGCACCCTGTCGCCCAGAAATTCGAGCCGCTGATTGTCTGGCCGGGTTGGCGATGAAATCGAGGCATGAGTGACCGCCCGCAAAAGCAATTCGGGCGTGCGGAATTGGTGGCCCAACCGGCCCGAAAAGGCCAGGAGTTCGGCTGAAAGCTTCACTCCACCGCCTTGAAGAAGCGGTCCGATCGCCAGGTCCAGAAGTACAGCATGGACCGGCCTGCCGACGAAAACATGATCCGGTCGGCGCGACCAACCAGATATTCGGCGGGAACAAAGCCCACGCCACCGGTTGCCTGATTGAACCGGCTGTCCTGGCTGTTATCGCGGTTGTCACCCATGAAGAAATAATTGCCTTCGGGCACCGTAAAGACATCCGTATTATCGGCATAGCCGTTGGTATCAATGTTCAACACATGGTGACTGCGCCCACCGGGCAGCGTTTCAACGGACCGCGATTTCTGGCAGGAGCCGCCGTCGCCCACCGGGCCGTTTTCACAGCGTGGCAAGTTGCCCATCGGACCCTGCCGTTCGAACACCTCTTTGAAGACACCGTCGGGCACCTGTTTGGCCTCTTCGCCGTTCAGGAACAACACGCCGTTTTTCATCTGGATGGTATCACCCGGCAATCCGATCAGGCGCTTGATGAAATCTGATCCATTGACCGGATGGCGGAACACCACCACATCGCCGCGTTCGGGATCAGACCCCAGAATACGCCCGGAAACCGGGCACAGAGCAAAGGGGCACGAATAGCGCGAATAGCCATAGGCCATCTTGTTGACGAACAGAAAATCCCCGATCAGCAGCGTGTCTTTCATGGATTCGGACGGGATCCAGAACGGTTGGAAGAACAAGGTCCGGAACACGCCAGCGATCAGCAAAGCGTAGATGACGGTTTTGATCGTCTCGACGATACCGCCATCGGTTTTGGTTCTGCTTGCCATCGGGTCTGCCTTTATGTCGGTTCGGGCCGCTACATGCGCGCGGGCAAGGGGGGAGTCAAGTTAGCCCGCAGCGACAGGCCGTGCTTCGATCACCACAAAGGCTTGTGCCCAAGGGTGATCATCGGTCAGGGTGACATGAATAACCGCCTCGAACCCCTCCGGTGTCATGGCTTTCAGCCGCTCGGCGGCCCATCCGGTCAACTGCATGACGGGTTGACCAGACCGCAGGTTGCTGACCGCCATATCCTTCCAGGAAATACCCATGCGCAGGCCGGTGCCCAGTGCTTTGGAACAGGCCTCTTTTGCGGCCCAACGTTTGGCGTAAGTGCCTGCTACATCTCGGCGACCTTCGGCCTTGGCCTGTTCGCGGGGGGTGAATACGCGGTTGCGAAACCGGTCGCCAAAGCGTGCAAGCGTGGCCTCGATCCGGTCAATGTTGCACAGGTCTGTGCCGATACCGAGGATCATCTGCGCCCGCCGTTGGATAGTGCAGAAAAGTTTTCAGAAAACTTTTGATAAGATTTTTCTGAAAAATCTTCTGTCACGCCCGGATACCGCGCGCAGCGTCCATAAGACGGCGCATTTCCTCGATCGCCGGGCCAAGGCCCCTGAAGATCGCTTCACCAATCAAGAAATGCCCGATATTCAGTTCCCGTACCTCCGGGAATGCCGCAACGGGGGCGACATTGTCATAGCTGAGCCCGTGGCCTACGTGAACTTCCAGCCCAAGTGCATGGGCATGGGCGCTGGCGCGGCGCAGGGCGTCTAGCTCCGCCTCGGCCTCGGCCATCCGGCCCTCTGCATGCAGATCGCAGTAGCGGCCTGCATGAAATTCCACAACGGCGGCCCCGATCCGGGCCGAAGCTTCGATCTGGCGCGGGTCATGGCCGATAAACAGCGATACCCGGCAGCCCAGATCGCGCAGAGGTGCTATGAAGCCCGCTAGCCGGTTGTCGTCGCCTGCGACATCGAGGCCACCTTCGGTCGTGCGTTCTTCGCGCTTTTCGGGAACCAGGCAGACCGCGTGCGGTTTGTGGCGCAGGGCGATGGCCTGCATTTCGTCGGTGGCCGCCATCTCGAAGTTCAACGGCACCGTCAGTGCCGCCATCAGCGCGGCTATGTCTGCATCGCGAATATGGCGGCGGTCCTCGCGCAGGTGGGCCGTAATGCCGTCTGCCCCTGCCTCTTGCGCCATAAGGGCCGCACGCAGCGGGTCTGGCGTGGCCCCCCCGCGCGCATTGCGCACTGTCGCCACATGATCAATGTTGACACCAAGACGAAGTCGCCCGGACATGTTTGCATCCTTCATCATCAACCCCTTTTCATCATCCATCGGCCATTATGACGCCCGCGCATCATCATCATTGTCGTCATCGCGATCATGATCACTCTTGAGCTTGAGCCGCTTTGCCGCCTCTACCAAGGCCGACTTCAGCCGCCCGCGCCTTTCGCTGCGTTCTTTCGATTTGGCGGCGCGGGCTTTTTGGTAGGCTTCGACCAAGGGGATCGTGACGTAATAGAAGATCAGGCTGAGCACGATCCCCGGGCCGATTGCCCCGATAAAATAGGGCCAGTAGATCTGCTTCCAGAACTGCAACAAGCCGTTCCAATGCGCCTGTTCATCACTGAAAATGGCCATGAAATTGCGCCAGATGTCTGAGCCTGCGTTGCCGAAGGCGGCCCCGATCGCGTCCGATGACAACGGGGTATCCACGCCAAGCATCCAATGCCCCAGACTGATCGCCCCGACAGCAAAGAACGGCGTCGTGATCGGATTGGAATTGAATGTGGCCAGCAAGGCTGCCAGAACGTTTCCCTGCATCAGCCGGGCGGCACCCCAGGCCCCGAGAAACTGCAAACCTGGCAAGGGCAGAAACCCGATCAGGCTGCCTGCAAAGACGCCGCGCGCGATGCGGTGCGGATGATCGGGCAAGCGCGCCATCCGGTGCATGACATAACGGGTGGCACGCCGGAATCCGCCGCGCGGATAGACCATCTCGCGCATCCAACCAAGAACTGACCGTCTGTTTCGCCGCTTGAACACCACTTTGCGGCTTCTCCTTTCATTGCCCTAGGGGCGCTTGCTCAGATCTCGGTGCCGCGAAATTTGCGCCACG
>JANNSG010000064.1:0-5315 GCA_031402355.1 Pseudorhodobacter sp.
ACGCAGCGTTGATAGGCGATCTGCCTCGCGGGCACGCATGGCGTCTTTCAGGGCCGCCTGCAGACGGTCTCGCAATGTCATCGGTGGTTCCATCCCCATGGCTGTCCGAAGGATCATATTACAGACTTGTAATGCGCATGACAACTGATGCCTTCACCCGTAACTATTTGAAAAGGCGCAATAACCCTTTTGCGCCCAAGACTTGACCCTGCCAGTCCGCGCGCATAGTGTCCGGCAAATTTGGCCTGAGAGGAGTCGCGCATGCCCATCCGATCACATATCTTGCCAAAACCGACCGCCTGCCTGGCCCTTGCCGATGGTACGGTATTCTTCGGTCTGGGTTTTGGGGCCACCGGGCAAACCGTGGCCGAACTTGTGTTCAACACCGCGATGACCGGCTATCAAGAGATCATGACCGATCCGTCCTACGCGGGGCAGATCGTCACTTTCACCTTTCCCCATATCGGCAATGTCGGCACCACCCCCGAAGATGACGAATGCGCCGATCCTGTCGCAGCCGGTATGGTGGTGAAATGGAACCCGACTGAACCGTCGAACTGGCGCGCAACCGCTGATCTGCACAAATGGCTTGCTGCCAAAGGCCGCATCGGCATCGGCGGGCTTGATACCCGACGGCTGACCCGCGCCATTCGCCAGCAAGGGGCGCCACATGCCGCTTTGGCGCATGACCCGGACGGCAATTTTGATATTGCAGCACTGGTTGCATCCGCCCGCGCCTGGGCTGGCCTCGAAGGGCTGGATCTTGCCCGCGAAGTAACCTGCGCCCAATCCTACCGTTGGGACGAGCAGCGTTGGGCTTGGCCGCAAGGGCATGTCCGACGGCAAGGCCCCGGCCTTCGGGTGGTGGCTATCGATTACGGGGCAAAACGCAACATTCTGCGCTGTCTTGCCTCATCCGGGTGTGAGGTGACCGTGCTTCCGGCCACCGCAACAGCCGCCGAGGTTCTGGCCCTGAACCCCGAGGGCGTGTTTTTGTCGAACGGTCCGGGCGATCCGGCGGCAACCGGCAAATACGCCGTGCCGATGATCAAGGGCGTTCTGGCGAAGGATATTCCCGTGTTCGGCATCTGCCTGGGTCACCAGATGCTCGCTTTGGCCTTGGGCGGCAAAACCGTCAAAATGAACCATGGGCACCATGGCGCGAACCATCCGGTCAAGGATATGCAGACCGGCAAGGTTGAGATTACGTCAATGAATCATGGCTTTACCGTAGACAGCCAGACCCTGCCCGAAGGGGTGCTTGAAACCCATGTCAGTCTGTTTGACGGCTCCAACTGCGGTATCCGGGTTGCGGGCAAACCGGTGTTCTCGGTGCAGTATCACCCCGAAGCCAGCCCCGGCCCGCAAGACAGCCTGTATTTGTTCGAAAGGTTTGCCGCCGACATGCAGGCCCGTCGGGCAAAATGACGGCTCAATTTCCGGCCGTTTAAACAATATTTTAACTCAACCTTAGGTTTTAACCAAGTCTTAACCTTCTGTTAACCCTTCTCGCCCGACGGTCAATCAACTGTTGCGAGAGATCATGACCGCCCAAGTCTTGCGCCCCTTTGAGACATTCGTCCAAGCGCCACTGATGCTGGTGCCGCAGCAGCGCAAGCTTCGACTGGTCGCACCTGCACCCCCGCCGCCACAAAAGATCAAGCCGCTGGCCTTCTGGCTGTTGCGCGAAGGGGTGATCTCAGCCGAAGATATGATCGCGGCACTGTCGGCGCAGTCACAACGGCAGGGGCGGCTTGTCGATATCTTGCTGGCGCAGGGGCGGGTTTCTGAAACCAGACTCTTTGCCGGGCTGGCTGAATTCTGGGGCCTGCGTCTGGTTGATCCGACCACTGCACTGCCAGACCCGCGCCTGATCGACCGCTTTACAGCACAGCGCTGTGTGGCGACTGGCGTTCTGCCCTTTGCACAGGCTGGCGGGACAACCGTGATCCTTGCTGCCGATCCGGACGATTTCGCGCGCCAAAGCCCGGCCCTGACGGCGGTTTTCGGGCCAGTCGTCATGGCGCTTGCTGCGCCGGGAAAAATCAAGGCTTCGCTCTTGCAGTTGCGTGGCGCGACACTGGCCAAGCGTGCGGAAAGCCGCGTCGCCACTGCCGAAAGCTGCCGTGACTGGCGGCTGGCCGCTTTCGGCCCCCGCATGGCGCTGGCCGTGGCCGCGATCTGTGCCCTGATCTGGCTGTCGCCGCAGGGCGTCGTGATGGCGCTTAGCCTTTGGGCGATTGCCACGCTGTTGTTGTCAACCGGGCTGAAAATCGCAGCAGGTGTTGCCGCATTGCTGCCAGCACGGCCGGAACCTGCCGCGACTGATCTTACAATTCTTCCCGTGGTTTCAATCATCGTGGCACTTTACAAAGAGGGTGATATAGCCGGAAGGCTGGTCAAGCGTCTGGAAAGGCTGGATTATCCGCGCGGCCTTCTGGACGTTGTTCTTGCAGTTGAGGCGGATGACACGGTCACCTTCAAAGCCCTCGCGCGCGCCGATCTGCCAAACTGGATGCGGGTCGTCACCGTGCCCGACGGCGAATTGCGCACCAAGCCGCGCGCGCTGAACGTGGCCCTTGATCAGTGCCGCGGCTCGATCGTTGGCGTTTATGATGCCGAAGATGCGCCCGATCCCGACCAGATCCGCAAAGTCGCCGCCCGTTTTCACGCCCGCGGCCCCGAGGTCGCCTGCCTGCAAGGCATTCTGGATTTCTATAATCCGCATACCAACTGGCTGTCGCGCTGCTTTACCATCGAATATGCCGCCTGGTTCCGCCTGATGCTGCCCGGCCTGCAGCGCCTTGGTCTTGCCATTCCGCTTGGCGGCACCACCCTGTTTTTTCGCCGCAAGGTCCTCGAAGATCTGGGCGGCTGGGATGCCCATAATGTTACCGAAGACGCCGATCTTGGCATCCGTCTGGCCCGCCACGGCTACCGCACCGAATTGATCAACACCACCACCGGCGAAGAAGCCAACTGCCGGCCCCTGCCTTGGGTCAAGCAACGCTCACGCTGGCTCAAGGGCTATATGGTCACCTACGGCGTGCATATGCGTGATCCGCTTTTGCTGTGGCGGCAACTCGGGGCCTGGAAATTCGCGGGCTTCCAAATTCTGTTCCTGTGCACTTTGTCGCAAGCGGTGCTGGTGCCGGTGTTGTGGTCATTCTGGGCCTTGCCGCTTGGCCTGTCGCATCCGGTCGGGGATCTGCTGCCATCGGGTCTGATCTGGAGCACTTTCTGGTTGTTCCTGACAACCGAAGTGGTGACCATCGCCTACGGCATGCTGGCGCTGCGTCGCACGTCACACCGGCTAAGCCTGCTGTGGGTGCCGACGCTGCATGTCTACTACCCGCTGGCCGCCCTGGCATCCTACAAGGCACTTTGGGAATTGGTTCGAAAGCCGTTCTATTGGGACAAGACCTCGCACGGCGTATTCGATCACTAAGCCCAGCCCTTTGCCCAGAAAAGGAATTTCCGCCCTGTTCCCTGCCCTTCAGCGCAGTTTCAATTCCCCTGCATCCACCCGCAGCCGCGTCTCGAATGCCATCGATATATGGGTCTTCAGCGCGGTTTGCGCGCCATCACAATCGCGCGCAGCAATTGCCGCAACGATCCGGGCATGCTCTTCAAGGGCTGCCAAGTCGCGCCCATCAGCAGCAAGCGATGTGGTCGCCATCAGCGCCATAGACCGATAGACCAGATCAAGCTGCTGGATCAGAAACCGATTGTGTGAACCCAGATGAATCTGTCTGTGAAACCGCTTGTTGGCCCGGCTCAGCGCCCGCGGATCACCGCCAAGCAACCTGCGGTCATCACGGATCATCGCTTGCAGCACGCGAATTTCTTCGTCGGTTGCATGTTGCGCCGCCAATCCGCCTGCAAGTCCCTCCAGTTCAGCGCGCAGGACGTAAAGTTCGGACAATTGGGTGTGATCAAGTGTCGCGACAATCAAACTGCGCCCGTCGCGGGTGAGCATGGATTGGGTTTCCAAACGCTGCAACGCCTCGCGCACGGGCGTGCGCGACACGCCCAGCCGCTCGGCCAATTCCGATTCCACCAACCTGTCACCGGGCTTGTACTGCCCCGCATCAATCGCCGCCAGGATCAGCGTATAAGCGTCTTTTTGCACTGCGGTTCAGTCCCCTTACCCCATGGCCTTGCTAAGATAGGGGCCCTGCAAAGATAAGCCACGCATTCCCCCCCGGATCAACCGCAAAGCATTGCCGTCCCCTCGCACACGCATTACCCTGGCCCCATGAACATCCCCGGTTTTTCGCATGTCCGCCCCGATTTTTCACATGTCAAACATTGGGTCTTTGACCTTGATAACACGCTTTACCCACCATCGGCCCGCCTGTTCGACCAGATCGAAGTGCGGATGACCGATTGGGTGATGGCCTCCCTCAGGGTGGACCGGGCCGAGGCTGACCGCCTGCGCCGCCATTATTGGGCGACCCACGGCACCACGCTGGCAGGGCTGATGCGCGAACATCAGATCGATCCCACGCCTTATCTGACAGATGTGCATAACATCAACTTCGATGCGCTGATCCCTGACCCCACCCTTGCCAAACATATCCGCGCCCTGCCGGGCAGGCGCATCGTCTATACCAATGGCTCGGCCCCCTATGCTGAAAATGTCCTTAAAGCCCGCGGATTAGACGGTGTTTTTGATGCCGTCTACGGCGTTGAACACGCGGATTTTCACCCCAAACCAGACCGCATTGCGTTCGAGACGATCTTTGCCAAAGACGCCTTAACCCCCGCGATGGGCGCAATGTTTGAGGATTACACCCGCAACCTCGCCGCCCCCCATGCAATGGGTATGCAAACCGTGCATGTGGCCCCCACGCCTGAGCCGGCACCCTATATTCACCACCACACCGATGATCTGACCGGGTTCCTTGGTCGCTTGCTGTCATGAGACCCGAGACGTTGTGTCACTTGGACAGCCGACAATTGCCGCCTATTTTATTACTATGACACGCAACAGCACAGATATTCTCATCTCAGGCGGCGGTGTCGCTGGCCTTACCGCTGCCGCCGCCTTCGGATCAGCGGGTTTTACCGTCATCTGCGTTGATCCCGAACCGCCCGTCACCTCCGCCACCGTCGCAGGGGCAGACCTGCGCAGTACCGCCTTCCTGCAACCGGCCGTGATTACCTTGCAAGCTGCCGGCCTCTGGGAAAAACTGATCCCCCACGCCGCCCCCTTGCAGGTCATGCGGATCATTGACGCAGGCGGCGCGGAAAACGCGCCCCGCCGCATCAAAGACTTCGATGCATCCGATGTGTCAGACCAACCTTTTGGC
>JANNSG010000065.1:0-16450 GCA_031402355.1 Pseudorhodobacter sp.
CAGTCCGGCAATCATGATACCAACGGCCATATCAATTCCCCTTGCGTTGCAGGCTGATTTTTTGCGCCTGTCATTTGTCCCACAATCAATTTTGCACGTTTTGGAAACAATGCCAGAAGAATCTTCAATTCTTTATTAAATAGGCGCGTTTACGCAAACCGGGATTTTCACCGATTCCGCGGGCAAATATCAGAATCGAAACAATGGGTCAGTCGGCAAGCAATCCGGTCAGGTAACGACCGTAGTCATTCTTGCGAAACAGCGCGGCCCGGGCGGCTAGATCTGATTTACTGATCCAGCCTTTCGAATAGGCGATCTCATCCGGGCAACCGACCTGAAGGCCCTGCCGGGCCTCAAGCGTGCGGACGAAATTTCCGGCATCAAGCAAGCTGCCATGGGTGCCGGTATCCAGCCAGGCATAGCCGCGCCCCATGCGTTCAACTTTCAGATTGCCGTCTTTGCGGTAAATCTCCAGCAGGTCGGCGATTTCGAGTTCACCGCGCGGCGATGGCTTGATGGCGCGGGCCAGTTCAGGGGCGCGGGCGTCGAGGTAGTAAAGCCCGGTGATGGCGAAATTGGACGGCGGGTTTTCTGGCTTTTCGATGATGGCACGCACGTTGCCGTCTTTGTCAAAATCCACAACGCCGTAACGTTCCGGGTCTGACACGCGGTAGCCGAACACCGTGCCGCCATGGGTTTGCGCATCGGCGGCATCCAGCATTTCGGGCAGGCCGTGGCCGAAGAAGATATTGTCGCCCAGAACCATGGCCGACGGCGCGCCGGCCAGAAAATCCTCGGCCAGAAGGTAGGCCTGCGCCAACCCATCCGGCGATGGCTGCACAATCCATGTCAGGTTCAGCCCCCATTGCGAGCCATCGCCCATCAGCCGCTGAAACTGGATCTGGTCATCGGGGGTGGTGATGATGGCGATGTCGCGGATGCCGCCCAGCATCAGTACGGACAGCGGATAGTAAATCATCGGCTTGTCGTAGATCGGAAGCAACTGCTTGGAGACACCCATGGTGATGGGCCATAGCCGGGTGCCCGACCCCCCGGCAAGGATAATGCCTTTGCGTTTCATGCGGACTCCAGTTCTTTCAGGATGGCGGTCAGACCGCTTTGCCAATCAGGACGGTCTATGCCGAAATCACGGGCAAATGCGCTGCAATCGAGACGAGAATTGTTCGGGCGCTTGGCGGGGGTGGGGTATTGCGACGTCGGAATGTCTGTGATTGCACAGGAATGACCGGCGCCCGCCATGATGGCGCGGGCGAAATCGGCCCATGAACAATCGGGCGCGCCGGAAAAATGGTGGGTGCCGCCCGTGTGGCCGCCGATCATGTCACGGGCAGCGGTGAACAGGGCGTCAGCAATGGCGGCGGCGGGAGTTGGGCCACCGATCTGGTCGCAGACCACATTCACGACAGCGCGCTCGCCGCCCAGGCGGCGCATGGTTTTGACGAAATTCGCGCCATGTGCCGAGACGACCCAGGACGTGCGCAAAATCAGATGCGCGCCGCCTGCCGATTGCACGCCATGCTCACCCGCGAGTTTGGATCGGCCATAGGCGCCAAGGGGTGCCGTCGGGTGGTCGGGTGCAAAAGGTTGATCGCCAGTGCCGTCAAAGACGTAATCGGTGGAAATGTGCAGGAACGGTATGCCGTGGCGGGCAGCCGCGCGGGCCATGGCGGCGGGGGCGGCACCGTTGACGACCGTTGCTGCGGCTTCCTCGGTTTCCGCCCTATCCACCGCCGTCCATGCGGCGGCATTGATCACCGCGTCGGCGTCTGACAGCATGATGGCGTCGGCGCAAACCGATGGATCAGACAGATCGGCACGGTCACGGCCCAAGGATTCGATTGTGACGCCAGCAGGCGCGCGGCGGATCAGCTCGCGGGCGACTTGGCCCGTTTGACCGAAGACCAGCAGTTTCATGCTTTGACTCCAAGGCGTGTCCCAACACCGGCCCGCGCTTGCAGCGGTTTCCACCACGCCTCGTTATCCAGATACCAGCGCACGGTTTTGCGCAGGCCCTGTTCCAGCGTGACCGATGGCCGCCAGCCAAGTTCATGGCGGATGCGCGCGGGATCGATGGCATAGCGGGCGTCGTGGCCGGGGCGGTCGGTGACATAGGTGATATGGCGGGCGTGCGGCGCACCCGATGGGTGCATTTCATCAAGAAGGGTGCAGATCATGTTTACAAGGTCGATATTCTTCGCCTCGTTCTCACCACCGATATTGTAGCTGCGGCCTAGCGCGCCTTTTTCCAGCACGGTCAGCAGGGCATCGGCGTGGTCTTCGACATACAGCCAATCGCGCACGTTTTCACCCTTGCCGTAAACCGGGATCGGTTTGCCTGCCAGCGCGTTCAGGATCACCACCGGCACCAGTTTTTCGGGAAAATGGAACGGGCCGTAGTTGTTGGAACAGTTGGTCATCACCACCGGCAGGCCGTAGGTTTCTGCCCATGCCCGCACCAGATGGTCAGACGCGGCTTTTGACGCCGAATAGGGGGAATTGGGCGCATAGGGGGTGTCTTCGGTGAATTGGCCGGTGGCACCTAAGGTGCCGAACACTTCGTCCGTTGAAATTTGGTGAAAGCGAAATGTCGCGGGTTTGCCAGCGCGCACCCAATAGGCCCGCGATGCTTCAAGCATGTGGTAAGTGCCGGTGATGTTGGTTTCAATGAAATCACCCGGGCCGTCAATTGACCTGTCTACATGGCTTTCGGCGGCCAGGTGCATGACCGCCGTCGGGCGGTGCAGATCGAAAATCCGGTCCAGCGAGGCGCGGTCGCGGATATCGGCTTGCTCAAAGCTGTAGAGGTTGGATTTGGCGGCACCCGCCACATTATCAAGGCAGGCGGCATAGGTGAGCGCATCGAGGTTGATGACTTCATGCCCGCGTTCGACCGCAAGACGCACGACGGCGGACCCGATAAAGCCCGCCCCGCCGGTGATGAGGAGTTTCATGAAGCACTCCATTCAAACGGGGATTTCACATTGGCAAACAGCGGGGCGATCGCGTCTTTGCCGGATAGCACGGGCGCGCCAGTCAGCCCCCAGTCGATGCCGATGGTCGGATCATCCCACCGCACAGCCGCATCGCATTCGGGGGCATAAACATCAGAGCATTTGTATTGCACTTCGGTATCTGGCAGCCGCGTCACAAACCCGTGCAAAAAGCCTTTCGGCACCAACAGTTGCTTGCGGTTTTCGGGCGTCAGTTCAACGCCGGTCCAATGCCCGAAGGTGGGTGATCCGCGGCGGAAATCGACCGCCACATCAAACACCGCCCCCCGGGTGCAGCGCACCAGCTTGTCCTGGGCGCGGGGCGGAGTCTGGTAGTGAAGCCCGCGCAGGGTGCCGACTGCGGCTGACAAGGAATGATTGTCCTGCACGAAATCCATCTGCACCCCGAGGGATGCCAGACGCGGGCCGTTCCAGGTTTCTGAAAACCAGCCGCGGTCATCGCCAAAGCGAGGAGGGGTCAGGACAAGAACATTGGAAAGCGGGGTTTTGTCTATTTGCATTCGGAAAAACTGCCTTGGAACTGGTCACTGCATGGCGCGGATATAGCGCAAGACTATGGCCAGTCCCAGACGGTTTTGCGGCAATTTTCCCGATTGGCGGGAAAGCCCGCAGTGCCTGTCACAGTAACGTGTCAGGGGTGACAGTGGTTTTGGGCGGCGCTATGCTGGACCCAATCGTCCGACCAACGGACAACAGGCAAAATCTTAAGTATGGGCGAGGCTGGCACGGTGGGTAGGGGCGACGGCTTTAGAGCGCTGCGCGTGACAGCGTTGAACCGGCTTGAGGGCTGGCGGTCGGGGCTGTCGCAGCCGGCGAAAGCTTTCGTGTCGCAACCCGAGCCACGCACGATCGGTCTGTTCGCCCGTGGCCGACAATTGATAGCCGGCAATGTTCTGTTGGCGGGTTTTCTGGTGGAGGCCAAGGATGCCTCACTTTGGGATATCACGCCGCCTGACCCGGCGTTTGAAGCGGCAGCGCATGGATTTGGCTGGCTGGATGATCTGGCAGCCGTGGGATCGGGGGCGGCCAGAGCACGCGCGCAGGATTGGACATGGGGTTGGATCATCCGGTACGGACGGGGGCGAGGCCCCGGCTGGACCCCCGATCTGACGGGCCGGCGGCTGATTCGCTGGATCAACCATGCTTTGCTGTTGCTGACCAATCGCAGCCCGGCCGACTCGGCGGCGTATTTCCGGGCCTTGTCACAGCAGACGGTGTTTTTGTCGCGGCGCTGGAAGGCGGCTGAACCGGGGCTGCCAAGGTTCGAGGCTTTGGCGGGATTGATCTATGCGGGGCTTGCCCTGACCGGGATGGAAAGCCATGTGGCCCCGGCAGTGGCAGCACTTGCCCGCGAATGCGCAAAAGAGGTGGATGCAGAAGGCGGCATACCTACCCGCAACCCCGAGGAATTGCTTGAGGTTTTCACCTTGCTGACCTGGGCCGCACAGGCCCTGTCGGAAACCGGACAACGGGTGCCGCCCGAACATCTGGCGGCGATTGAGCGTATCGCGCCGACATTGCGCGCCCTGCGCCATGCGGATGGCGGCTTGGCGCGGTTTCATGGTGGCGGGCGTGGGCTTGAGGGGCGTCTTGATCATGCACTGGCCAGTTCGGGGGTCAAATCCCAGCCAAATCCGGGGCTGTCGATGGGTTTTGCGCGGCTGGCAACTGGGCGCACGACGGTAATCGTGGACGCGGCGTCGCCACCAAGTGGGCGCGCGAGCGGGGCGGCGCATGCCTCAACCCTGGCGTTTGAGCTGACGTCGGGGCGCAGGCCCTTGATCGTCAGTTGCGGGTCCGGAGCGCCTTTTGGCCCCGAATGGAACCGCGCGGGGCGGGCGACGCCGTCACATTCGACGCTGGCAATTGAAGGCTATTCATCGTCACGGCTGGGATTGCGGCAAGGCGCGCGTGAATTGATGGTTGATCCGGCGGATGCCGATGCTGAGCAGCGCGGCACAGGGTCTGAGGGCAGCCATATTCATCTGGCGCATGAAGGCTGGTCGGCCAGCCACGGATTGACCCATAGCCGCACCCTTCTGTTGGCAGCTGACGGGCGCAGGTTGGCGGGCGAGGATGCCCTGATCGCGCAAGACGCCAAGGCGCAGGCCCGGTTCGAAGCCATGCTGACCCGCACGGCCTTGAACGGCATTCACTTCGCCATTCGGTTTCATCTGCACCCCGATGTGGATTGTGCATTGGATCTGGGCGGAAAAGCGGTGTCGATGGTGCTGAAAAGCTCTGAAATCTGGGTGTTTCGCTATGATGGCCCGGCGGATTTGACGTTGGAGGCGTCAGTCTATCTGGAAAAAGGGCGGCTCAGGCCGCGCGAGGCCCGGCAGATCGTGCTATCCGGGCGGATGGTGACACATCACACCTGCATTGGCTGGACCTTGGCGAAAGCACAGGATACTCCGCTTGCCATCCGGGATCTGGAAATGGGCGATCCGAACGCCGCGCAGACCTGACAGCGCCACCGCAGGAGACATGCGATGACAAACTTGGTTCCGATCGGGCGGGCGCTGATTTCAGTGTCGGACAAAAGCGGCATGATTGATCTGGCGCGGGCCTTGGCGGGCTATGGGGTGGAGCTGATTTCGACCGGCGGATCGGCGCAAAGTTTGCGCGCGGCGGGGCTTGCTGTGCGCGATGTGGCCGACGTGACCGGATTTCCCGAAATGATGGACGGCCGGGTGAAAACGCTGCACCCCAATGTGCATGGCGGTTTGCTGGCGCTGCGCGATGATGACGAACATCTGGTGGCGATGGCCGCCCACGGGATAGAGCCGATTGATCTGCTGATCTCAAACCTTTATCCGTTCGAGGCAACGGTGGCGCGGGGGGGCTCTAGCGCCGATTGCATCGAAAACATCGACATCGGCGGTCCGGCGATGATCAGGGCGGCGGCCAAGAACCACCGCTTTGTCACCGTGGTGACAGACCCGGAAGACTATCCTGCGCTGCTGGACCAGTTAAGCGCGCAGGATGGGGCGACTTGCCTCGGGTACCGTCAGAAGATGGCGCTTGCGGCTTATTCCCGGACTGCGGCCTATGATGTGGCGGTATCAACCTGGATGGCGGGCGCGCTGAAGGTGGCGACCCCGGCCCGGCGCAGTTTCTCGGGCAGGCTGGCACAAAGCCTGCGTTATGGCGAAAACCCGCACCAGACGGCGGCGTTTTATCTGGATGGGTCCGCCCGCCCCGGCGTGGCCACAGCGCGGCAATGGCAGGGCAAGGATTTGTCTTACAACAATATCAACGATACCGATGCGGCGTTTGAACTAGTGGCGGAATTTGCCCCGGCAGACGGCCCCGCCTGTGCCATCATCAAACATGCCAATCCCTGCGGTGTGGCACGAAGCGCCACTTTGCGCGACGCCTACCTGCGCGCCTATGACTGTGACCGCACCAGCGCCTTTGGCGGAATTGTCGCGCTGAACCAGATACTTGACGGGGAAACTGCCGAAGAGATCGTGCAGATGTTTACCGAAGTCGTGATCGCGCCCGGTGCCGACGCCGACGCGATGGGCATCTTTGCAAGGAAAAAGAACCTGCGACTGCTGACCACCGGGCATTTGCCCGATCCGCGCGCGGCGGGGTTGGCGTTCCGGCAAGTGGCGGGCGGGTTTCTGGTGCAGGACCGGGATGGCGCGGGCCTTGCGCCATCAGATTTGAAAGTGGTGACCAAGCGTGCGCCATCGCCATCTGAAATGGCCGATCTGATGTTTGCCTGGACGGTGGCCAAGCATGTGAAATCCAACGCCATCATTTACGCCCGCGACGGGGCAACCGTGGGCATCGGCGCAGGCCAGATGAGCCGGATCGACAGCACCCGCATTGCCGCGCACAAATCACAGGATATGGCCGATGCGATGGGATTGGCAGCACCGCTGACCATCGGCGCGGTCGTTGCATCGGATGCGTTTTTCCCCTTTGCCGATGGTTTGCTTGCCGCAGCAAAAGCCGGTGCAACGGCGGTCATTCAGCCGGGCGGGTCACTGCGCGATGACGAGGTCATTGCGGCCGCTGATACAGCTGGCCTTGCGATGATTTTCACGGGTCAGCGGCATTTCCGGCACTGAGATGCGCATAGCCCTTTGGACCATGGCCGCTACGTTTCTGCTGGATCAGGCAACCAAACTTGGCGTCGTTTTCTGGTTGCGGCTGAAAGATCTTGGCGTCATCGACGTCTGGCCGCCCTATCTTACCTTTCGCATGGCCTGGAACACCGGCGTCAACTTTGGTCTGTTCTCGCATGATGCCGAGATCATGCGCTGGGTCCTTGTCGCGGTCGCCCTTGCAATATCGGTCTGGGTCTGGGTCTGGATCCGGCGCGAAGGGGGCGGCAAACCGGCGCAGATTGCCGCGGGTTTGCTGATTGGTGGCGCGCTTGGCAATGTCGTGGACCGGGTGGTTTACGGCGCGGTTGCAGATTTTCTGAACATGTCATGCTGCGGGATCGAAAATCCTTATGCCTTCAATCTTGCCGATGTTGCGATTTTTGCGGGCGCCCTTGGGCTGGTTGTCTTTTCGGGGCCGAAACCCGCCGCAGGCAAAAAGCCACCAAAGACCCCGTGACGGGGCGACGTCTTTGCGCTAAAGACGTGAAAGGCGGCTAAGGGAGCTGGAGAATGCAAGCAAAAAGGGGCGCATATGCGGTCGCAATGGCGGCGGTGCTGGCGCTTTCTGCCTGCAGCAATGACAAAACGCCAAACCTGATGAATTTGCGATCTACGACAAATGGCCCTGATGAATTTGGCATTCTGCCGCCCAAAGCGCTGGAACTGCCCGAAGATCTGACTGCATTGCCAGAGCCTACGCTGGGTGGCGCCAATCGGACCGATCCTACGCCGACTGCAGATGCAATCGTGGCGCTGGGCGGAACCCCCCGTGCGGCAGGTGGCGTGCCAACCGGGGATGCTGCCTTGGTGCAATATGGATCTCGTTTTGGTACAGCTGCAGGTATTCGCGAAACACTGGCGGCCGAAGATCTGGAATATCGGCGCAAGAACGATGGCCGCCTGCTGGAGCGGATTTTCAACGTAAACGTCTATTTCAAAGCCTATCGCAAGCAGACGCTGGATCAGCAGGCCGATTTGCAGCGTTGGCGCCGGGCCGGTTTGCGAACCCCGTCGGCTCCGCCAGCCAAGCAGGGCGAGTAGTCACATCTGCGTTGCCGGTCTTGAATGCAGCCCCGCGCCGCATAGCTTCTTATCTGACTTTGGTGGGAGATTTTGATGCGGCGTCGCTTTGGCTTGGTCTTTGCTGTTTCACTTGTGTCTTTCGCTGCCCAGGCGGAAACGGTTTCAACCTTTCAACTTGAAAACGGCCTGGATGTTGTGGTGATCGAAGATCATCGGTCACCGCTGGTCAGCCAGATGGTCTGGTACCGCGCCGGGGCCGCTGATGAGGCCCCGGGCAAATCCGGCATCGCGCATTTTCTGGAGCATCTGATGTTCAAGGGCACCGATGATCTTGACCCCGGTGAATTTTCGACGATCGTTGAGGCCCAGGGCGGTGAGGAAAATGCCTTTACGTCATGGGATTATACTGCTTATTTTCAACATGTTGCGTCGAACCGTCTGGATCTGATGATGAAGCTGGAGGCCGACCGGATGCGCGATCTGCGGCTGGAAGAGGCGGATGTGGTGACCGAGCGGCAGGTGATCCTGGAAGAACGCAATCAGCGGACTGATAGTGATCCGGCGGCCTTGTTGAACGAACAGATCTATGCCGCCCTGTTTCAGAACCTGCGCTACGGTGTGCCGATAATCGGCTGGCGGCATGAGATGGAAACCCTGTCACGTCAGGACGCGCTGGACTGGTACAGCCGCTACTACGCGCCCAACAACGCCATTCTGGTGGTGGCAGGAGATGTGCTGCCCGACGACGTGCGCAAATTGGCTCAATTGCATTACGGGGCCCTGCAGCCCTCGGCCGGTTTGACACCGCGTCTGCGCCCGACCGAGCCGCCACAGCTGGCCGAACGACGGCTGGCCCTGGCCGATGTGCGGGTATCGCAACCCTATGTCTCGCGGCTGTATCTGGCAGATGAGCGCAATTCGGGCGACCAGAAAACGGCGGCGGCTTTGGCCATTCTGTCGCAGTTGCTGGGGGGCAGCGGAACCACGTCAATTCTGGCACGAGCCTTGCAGTTTGACACCCAGACGGCGGTTTATTCGACGGCATTCTATGACGGAACCGCGATAGATTCGGCGATTTTCGGGGTGGGTGTGATTCCGGTTCCCGGGGTCAGTCTGCAAGAGGTGGAAACGGCCATGGACGGCGTGATTGCAAAGTTTCTGAAGGACGGCGTCGAGCCGGAGGCTTTTGCCCGGATCAAGACGCAGATCGCCGCCGCAGAAATTTATGCGCGTGACGATGTTGACGGTCTGGCGCGCAAATACGGCGAAGCGCTGGCAATCGGGTTGACGGTTGAAGATGTGCAGGCCTGGCCGGACGTTTTGCAATCTGTGACGCCCGAAGATGTGATGGCTGCCGCGAACAAGCTTTTTGACAAACGGCGTGCCGTGACCGGTTGGCTGACGAAAGACGAGGGGGCAGGACAATGATACGGTTTGCACTGGCTTTCGTGTTGCTTGCAGGGCCTGCCTCGGCCGAGATCAAAATCGAGTCTGTCACTTCGCCAGGTGGCATCACGGCCTGGTTGGTGCAAGACAGCGGCATTCCGTTTACCGCGCTGGAAATACAATTTCGCGGCGGCACCTCGATTGATGCGCCGGGCAAACGCGGTGCTGTCAATCTGATGACGGCATTGATCGAAGAGGGCGCGGGTGTTCTTGACGCGCAGGGATTTGCCACTGCGCGCGACGGTCTGGCAGCACAGATCAGTTTTGACTCGGGCACCGATTCCGTTGGGGTTTCAGCACGGTTTCTGACCGAAACCCGCGATCAGACGATTGATCTGCTGCGGTCAGCGCTGGTCAATCCGCGGTTTGATCAGGCGGCGGTGGACAGGGTGCGCGGACAGGTGATCGCCAATCTGCAATCCAATGAAAAAGACCCCGGCACATTGGCGAGTGACGCGTTCAACCGGTTGGCATTTGGCGCGCATCCCTACGGCAGCACGGGAGATGGTACCCGCGAAAGCGTCGCCGCACTGACCCGCGATGATATCGTTGCAGCGCACGCTGCCGTGCTGGCGCGCGACCGCGTCTATGTGGCGGCGGCGGGTGATATTTCGGGCAAGGATTTGGGTTTGTTGCTGGACCGGTTGTTGGGGGATCTGCCTGCCACCGGTGCCGCGCTGCCAACCCGCGCCGACTGGGAATTGGACGGTGGTGTGACGGTTCAGGATTTCCCGACCCCGCAGGCGACCATCTATTTTGGCCAGCAGGGGATCGCCCGCGATGACCCAGATTTCTTTGCCGCCTATATCATGAATGAAGTTCTGGGCGGTGGGCGGTTCACGGCCCGGCTGATGACCGAAGTGCGCGAAAAGCGGGGGCTGACCTACGGGATCGGCAGCTATCTTGTGCCATTGGACCGCGCCGAAATGATGATCGGACAATTTGCTACCGCCAATGAAAAGGTTGACGAAGCGATTGCGGTTGTCCGAGATGAATGGGCCAAAATGGCCACCGAAGGGGTGACGGCGGAAGAACTGGCGGCGGCAAAAACCTATATGACCGGGTCGTATCCGCTGCGCTTTGCGGGCAATGGCCAGATCGCGTCGGTCCTGGTTGGCATGCAGATGGAAGGGTTGCCGATTGATTATGCAATCACCCGGAATGCGCAGGTTGAGGCGGTCACGCTGGAGGATGTGAAACGTCTGGCCGCTCGCTTGCTTGCGCCGGAAGCGCTGCGGTTTGTGGTGGTGGGGCAGCCGGTGGGTTTGGTATCCACGGATTGAGGCGCGTGCCATTGCTGGCAGAATCGGGCCAGCCATGCTAGCCATGGTAGGATGAACGCAGAACCTATCAACATGCGCCAAGATCGCCCGGTGATCCGGCAGCTGGATGAGGCTGCCGTGAACCGCATTGCGGCGGGTGAAGTGGTGGAACGGCCAGCGTCCGCCGTGAAAGAACTGGTCGAAAACGCGCTGGATGCCGGGGCTTTGCGCATTTCGGTGGATTATTCGGGTGGCGGCAAGACCCTGATCCGGGTGGTCGATGATGGCTGCGGCATGACGGCGGATGACCTGCCCTTGGCGCTGGCCCGGCATGCCACGTCAAAGATTGATGGCTCCGATCTATTGAACATCCGATCGTTTGGTTTCCGGGGTGAGGCGTTGCCGTCGCTGGGCGCCGTGGGTCGGTTGACGATCACGTCGCGCGCGGCTGGGTCTGATGGTGTTTCGCTGATCGTTGAAGGCGGCCGCATGGGCGCGGTTCGCCCCGCCGCGCTGACCCGTGGCACGGTGGTTGAACTGCGCGATCTGTTCTACGCCACGCCTGCGCGCCTTAAATTCATGCGCACGGATAGGGCCGAGGCGCAGGCGATAGGCGACGTAATCAAGCGGTTGG
The DNA here is from genome assembly GCA_031402355.1 of Pseudorhodobacter sp. Taxonomy (GTDB): domain Bacteria; phylum Pseudomonadota; class Alphaproteobacteria; order Rhodobacterales; family Rhodobacteraceae; genus JACMNW01. The sequence continues at coordinate 11,519 of JANNSG010000065.1, forward strand.
CGATGGCGGAGCCGCATGTGGGCTTTGCCCTTCGCGATGTGTCGGGCGGTGGCGAAGGGCGCGTTGTGTTCCGCGCCGATCCGCAAAGCGGTGATATGTTCGATGCGCTTCATGGGCGGTTGGCGCAGGTTTTGGGCACTGATTTTGCCGAAAACGCCTTGCGGATTGATGTAGCCAACGATGGCCTGCATCTGGTTGGCTATGCCGCCCTGCCCACCTATTCGCGCGGGTCATCTGCTGCGCAATTTCTGTTCGTGAACGGCCGCCCGGTGCTGGACCGGATGCTGTTTGGCGCGCTGCGGGCGGCCTATATGGATGTTCTCAGCCGCGACCGCCACCCGGCGGCGGTGCTGAACCTGATCTGCGATCCGGAACGGGTGGATGTGAACGTGCATCCGGCGAAATCCGAAGTGCGCTTTCGCGAACCCGCCGCCGCACGCGGGTTGATTGTATCGGCGCTGCGCCATGCGCTTGCCGGGGCTGGCCACCGCGCGTCAACCACCGTGGCGGGCGAAACCTTGCAGGCGTTCCGGCCAGAGCCGCGCATCTACCAGATGGACCGCGCCTCACAGCCGGCACTTTCCCGCGCCTATCAGTTTCAGGCACCAGGGTTTTCTGAAGCGCCCTCTGCCCGCTATGAAGCCCCGGTGGCGGTGGAGGCCGAAGCCCTGCCTCTTGGCGCTGCGCGCGCGCAGGTGCATGAAAATTACATCATCGCGCAAACCGCAAATGGCTTGGTGATTGTCGATCAGCACGCGGCCCATGAACGGCTGGTTTATGAGCGGCTGAAGGTGCAGCGGGATGGCGCGGGAATTGCGGCGCAGGCGCTGCTGATCCCGGAAATTGTCGATCTGTCACCGCTGGATGCCGCGCGGATTCTGGACCTTGCGGATGATCTGGCGGCGTTTGGTTTGGGGATTGAGGCGTTTGGCGGCAATGCCATTGCCGTGCGCGAAACCCCGGCGATTCTGGGCCGCGTTGATGCAACCGCGTTGATCCGCGACATCCTTGATGACTTGGCCGATCTGGGAGACAGCACCCGCCTGCAAGCCCGGATCGACGCGGTTTTGTCGCGCATGGCGTGCCACGGATCGGTGCGGTCGGGTCGCCAGATGCGGGCCGAGGAAATGAATGCTTTGCTGCGGGAAATGGAGGCGACGCCGCTGTCTGGCCAATGCAACCACGGGCGGCCGACCTATGTTGAACTCAAACTCGCCGATATTGAACGGCTGTTCGGACGCAGATGATCACGCTTTTCGGCAATAACTATGTGTGGAACGACCCCGAGATTTTGCTGATCGGCGGGGCGGCTTTGGTGCTTTTGCTGCTGTTGGTGTTGATCCTGCGGGCGGCGGGGCGGTCTGCCACGATGGCAGCCCCCTTGATGAACGAACTTGGCTGGCTTGCCGACCGGGTGCAATTGCTTGGCGAGGGGCAAGAGCGGCTGACGGGCGGCTTGACCCATGTGTCCGAGGCGCAGGCGGTCAGCCAATCGGCGATGCTGCGCGTGATGGAACAACGCCTGGCCGAAGTGCAGCGCGGTATGACGGAAAGCCTGACCGGCTCATCCACTAAGACGGCGCGCAGTTTGGGGGAATTGCAGCAGCGGCTGGAGACGATTGATCGCGCGCAGGCGAATATTGAAAAGCTGTCAGGTAACGTTTTGTCCTTGCAGGATATTCTTTCCAACAAACAAACCCGCGGCGCCTTTGGCGAAATTCAGTTGAACGATATCGTGCTGAAAGCGCTGCCGAAAGACAGCTATTCGATGCAGGTGACGCTTGGCAACGGTAAGCGCGCCGATTGCCTGATCCACCTGCCAAACCCGCCCGGCCCCATCGTGATCGACAGCAAATTCCCGCTGGAGGCCTATGAGGCCCTACGCCGCGCCGATACGCCCCTTGCGCGGACCGAGGCCGAGCGGTTTTTCCGCACATCGGTGAAAACCCATATCAAGGCGATTGCAGAAAAGTATATCGTCGAGGGCGAAACCGCCGATGGCGCGTTGATGTTCCTGCCATCAGAAGCCGTCTATGCCGAACTTCACGCCAATTTCCCCGAACTGGTGCGCGAAGGATTTGCTGTGAAGGTCTGGATCGTGTCACCCACCACTTGCATGGCGACGCTGCACACGATGCGCGCGGTGCTGAAGGATGCCCGGATGCGCGAACAGGCGGGGGTGATAAGGTCCACCCTGCGCAGTCTGCACCGCGATGTGGAATTGGTGGTGGAACGGGTGGATAAGCTGAACGTGCATTTCAATCAGGCGAAGGCCGATCTTGACGGCATTGGCACGGCGGCAGAACGGGCGGGCAAACGCGCGGCGCGGCTCGATAATTTCGATTTTGAAGAATTGGAAGCAACGCCCGTAGTGCCCGTGCTGGGCGGGCAAGCCGCCGAATGATGACGCACCTTACGCGCGGCGATTATACCGCAATGCCATGGGCCAATGGGCGCGGCACAACGATCGAAATGCTGCGGGAGACTGGCCCTGATGAGACGTTGCGCTTGCGGCTATCGATGGCAAGCGTGGTGGAAGACGGGCCATTTTCCATCTTTCCGGGGATAGAGCGTAATCTGACTGTGATCTCTGGCCCCGGGTTCGATCTGGAGGGAGAATGGCGGATTAGAGCCTCGCCATTTACGCCAGTGGCATTTCCTGGCGATAAACCGATTGCAGCCAGAGGCGTCATGGCGCCCAGCGATGATTTCAACGTGATGTCGGCGCGGGCGCTGCCTTTGCCTGAAGTGCGGGTTGAAACTGATACCGAAGTTTCTCCGCCAAATGTTGGGCGCTTGGCGATCTTTGCGTTGGACGACGCGCGCGTTTCAGATCGCGCGGTTGCCAAGCATGATCTGATCCTCACCGATGAAAAAGCCCTCCTTTCGGGCGGGTCCTTCATTGTGGTGCAACTGGCGTTTTGATCAGATTTTGAACAGCGGCTGCAAGATGCGCGGGATGAACCCGGTGAAGCGTAGGGGTGCATCGGTGGCCGACAGGCAAATGCAGGGTAAACCTGCCTCAGCGACGGGGGTGTGCTGGGTCTTTTCTGTTTCGATATCCAGATCGCCGCGATTGTAGCGCCCGGTGCCGTCACTGAACGCGCCTTGCAGAACAAGCGTTAATTCCATGCCACGGTGGCCGTGATCGGGCATCGCCTGCCCTGCGGGAATGTGCAAAAGCCGCACTGACGCGCCTTTTTCGGTTGGCAAGATCGCCTGCTTGACGCCCATTCCCAAGGACCGCCATTTCACGGCGTCCAGATCACCGCCCACATAGCCCGCAACTGGCGCAGGGAAGATGCCGGGTGTTGCGGCGCGCGCGTCTGCGATGGGTTTTTGCCCAGCAATCAGGGCCAACGTGGCCGCCAAGCTGGTGGCAGAAACGGCGGCTTCCTCAGCCGTTTCAACCATGGCGCCACCTACCGCATCAAACGCGCCAAGTGCCGCACGGCATTCGTCGCACAAGGACAAGTGAGTGGCGGCAACAAGGTTGAACGCCTCGGGCAATTGGCCTGCAGAATACGCCATCAGCAGTTGGTCGGAAAGGTGGTGCCTAATCGTCATAGAATTCGGTGCCTTCAGGTCATGTGGTGGCGCAAGCGGTCAAGCGCCAGTCGGATACGGGATTTGATCGTGCCAAGCGGCAGACCGGTTTCAGCAGCAATTTCACTATGGGTCAGATCGCCGTAATACGCGCGCTCAATCAAAGCGCGCTGTTTCGCAGGTAACTGGGCCAGGGCTGCACCAAGACGGTCGGTTTCTTGCTGCATTTCCATGGCTTCGGCTTGATCTGGTTCTGCCTCGGGGCCCCAAGGCAGATCTTCGGGTTCTGGCCTGCGGGATTTACGTAGCGCGTCGATGCGGCGGTTGCGAGCGATGGTGAACACCCAGGTGGCGACAGATGCACGCGTTGGATCAAACAAATGCGCTTTTTGCCAAAGCGTCGCCATCACATCTTGCGCGCATTCCTCGGCCAGTGCCGCCGAAGCGCCTGACTTCATCAAGAACGCTTTGATGCGGGGGGCGAAATGCCGAAACAATACAGCAAAGGACGCTTTGTCCTGCCGGTCGCGCACAGCGATCAGCAAAGCAGACCAATCAACCTCATCCTGAACGCTCACAGATGTCCTACCCCGAACCGCAACTGATGCCTTCGCAGCCACAGAATAGCTGTGCGCGGCACCCGGTGCATCCGTTTTATCAAGGGTAAGTCCTTCGAACATCATGGCAGGAATACGCATGTGTGTCTGGCGTGGATCACTTTGACGACAGTTGCACGAAAATAATCCCGGTTCTTGATCCGGCGCGCAAAATACCGCGTATGCAGTGAAAGCCGACATCGGGAGCATCGCCTAAATGCCATTTGAAACACGAAGCCCTGCCTCGCGGCGCATTGCCGTGATCGGGGGCGGCATATCGGGGATGGCAACGGCGCATCTTTTGGCAACTGACAACGCGGTTGTGCTGTTTGAGGCAGAGCACCGCCTTGGTGGCCATGCGCGCACCAAAATGGCAGGCAAACGTGGCGATCAGCCGGTGGATACCGGGTTCATCGTGTACAACAAGGCGAATTACCCGCATCTGGTGGCGCTGTTTGACACGTTGGCTGTGCCGGTGGTTGAAAGCAACATGAGCTTTGGTGCGTCCATCGCAGGGGGCAAGCTGGAATACGGGTTGCGCAGCCTTGGCGCGCTGTTTGCCCAAAAGCGCCGCATCGCCGACCCGCGCTTTCTGGGCATGCTGCGCGATATCCTGCGCTTCAACGCCCGCGCCGAGCAGGTCTCGCAGAACCCGAACCTGACGGTCGGGGAATTTCTGCGCGAACTGGGCACGGGTGCGTGGTTTCGCGATTACTATATTCTGCCACTGTCGGGCGCGATCTGGTCAACCCCCGTGCAAGGCATTCTGGATTTTCCGGCGCAGGCCTTG
>JANNSG010000066.1:0-25323 GCA_031402355.1 Pseudorhodobacter sp.
TCGCCGCCATCCAGATAGACCAGATCGAAGTTCAGGTTCATCGGATGCGGTTCCCACCCCAGAAACGCCACCCATTGCTGTTTGCCAACGGCGCGTTCCACCTGCGTCAGCATGCCCGCCTCGCTGGATTCGACCACTTCCCATGTGCCAAGGCCGTGCCGGTCTGCCGCAATCATATCCAACAGCGGTTGGTTGCTGCCGGGTTCGATGCCATAAATCTTGCCACTGAATTCATCGGTATGCGCCGCCAGATCGGCGTAACTTTTTACCCCGGCATCGGCCACATACTTTGGCACTGCCAAGGTAAACTTTGCGCCCTCAAGGTTCACGCCCAGAACCTCAACCGATCCGTCCTCAAAAAAACTTTTGTACTGCTCATCCTGCACAGGCTGCCAGTTGCCCTGAAACACATCCATGTTGGCTTCTTTAAGCGAGATATATCCGACGTCCAGCCCCAGCAGCGTTTGCGTGGGCGCATAGCCAAGGGCCGTCAAAATCACCTCGGCGGTGGTGTTGGTGAGGGCGATATCAGTCCAGCCCAGATCCACCATTCGGACAGCAGCGCAAGTTGGTGCATCTGCGGCAAGTGCGGGCCAGGCGGTCATCGCAGTTGCCGCAAGACACGCCATGGAAATACTTGTCGTGATACGCATATCGTTCCCCCGGGTTGGTTCAGGCAAGGGTCAACTGATATAGTCTTTCTGTCAATATAATATTTTGTACAGGCATACAATTTATTGATCTGCTAAACAGCGATATGGCCATCAAACCCAAACGTACCCGCATCGAAGATATCCGCCGTGTTGAACTGGTGCAGGCGGCCTACCGCGTGTTCATGCTGCACGGTCTTGGCGGCATGACCACCGCGCGCATCTGCGCCGAGGCGGGAATGTCGCCCGGGATTCTGGCTTATTACTTCAAAGGCAAGGACGAGGTGCTTTTTGGCATGGTCCGCTATTCCAACCGTGTCTTGTCGCAAGACGTAGTGGCGCACCTGCACCAGGCGAAGACCCCGTGGCAACGCTTCGAGGCGATAGTAGAGGGCAACTTTCCCGATCAAGCCTTTGATCGCAATACTGCCAATGCCTGGGTGTCGGTCTGTGCTGCAGCCCACACCAACACCAATTACGCAAAGCTGCAAAATATCTTTTACCGCAGGTTGACTTCTAATCTGGCCTCGGTGTTTTTGCCCATAATCAGTGCCGATCGTTTTGATGCAATTGCGCTTGCCACCAGCGTAATGATCGATGGACTTTGGCTGCGCAAAGCCGCAGGGGCGACCATCACCTGCCAGAAATCGGTAGCACTTGTCGTACAGCAGATTGCCGCACAGCTGGACGCGACGGAGCTTGCTACCCTGCAGCTAAACGTCAAAGATCAGCAAGAGCGGCTGAAATCTATAGGAAGCCATCGGTAAACTCTGTGTGACAACACGGAAAATCATGGGGCTTTTTTGCATCACCACTTCTCGATGATCAAACACCCACTGGCACCGAATCATCTATTCGGAAAACGCTGGTACGTGTTTTTGAAATAGGTATCCCCCATGCTGTTTTCCCCGCGCCTTTCCCGCCGCGATTTCATTGGCACCTCTGTCGCCACTGCGGCCCTGCTTGCTGCACCGGTGCTGGCCAGTACAAAACCCAAGGACTGGGCGCTGACCGAAGCACAGCTTCCGACCAAACTGCGTCTCAAGACCAAGCTGGCACCCGGTGAAATTCACGTCGATCCCAACACCTACTCGCTGTTTTGGACTTTGCCGAACAACAAAGCCATTCGTTACACCGTCGGCGTCGGGCGCGGTGATCTTTATATCCCCGGCATCTTCAAGGTGGGCGCAAAGAAGGAATGGCCAAGCTGGACGCCGACCAAGGAAATGATCGCGCGCAGCCCCGGCCATTACGCGCAATTTGCGGACGGCATGCCAGGCGGCCCCAGCAACCCGTTGGGCGCGCGCGCGCTTTATCTGTTCGACGATGTGCGCGGCGATACGTTCCTGCGCATCCATGGCACGCCGGAACCCTGGACCATCGGATCAGCAGTGTCGAACGGCTGTGTTCGGCTGGTCAACGAACATGTAACAACGCTGTACGAAACCGTACCAATTGGCAGCCGGGTTGTGCTTTACGCCAAGAAATCAGCGGCGTGATATCGGCGCGTCGGGGCCAAAATGGCCCGACGCACCCTGTGGGCAGCCGCTATTTTGGCGCTTTGGCAAACCGCAGATAGGGCAGCTTGATATCCAATGCTCCGAAGCGCGCTTCGGCCGCCTCGTTGTTCAAAGACAGCGCTACAATCACGTCCTGCCCCGGCAGCCAATTGGCAGGTGTCGCAAGCGGCACGCCGTCGGTGGCGCGCACGGCATCCAGCGCGCGCAGAATCTCGGCGAAATTGCGGCCCACAGTCATCGGGTAGCTCATCGTCAGTTTTACTTTTTTGTCCGGCCCCACGATGAACACGGTCCGCACGGTTTGCGAATGCGCGGGCGTGCGGCCCTCGGTGGGCAAGTAGTAATCAGCCGCCAGCATGTCATAGGCCTTGGCGACGGTCAGCGAGCTGTCATCAATGATGGGAAAATCAGCCGCTGCACCGCCAAAGGCCTGAATATCATGTTTCCATTTTTCATGATCGCTAACCGAATCCACCGAAACGCCGATCACCTTGGTATTGCGTTTGGCCCACTCCGGTGCAAGCTGCGCCACGGCACCAAATTCGGTGGTGCAAACCGGGGTAAAATCGCGGGGATGCGAAAAGATGATGGCATAGCCGTCGCCAACCCAATCATGGAAATGAATGGTTCCGGCAGTGGAAGGGGCGGTGAAATCAGGGGCGATATCGTTGATGCGGATCGACATGCTACTCTCCGTCGGTTTGAATGCTGCCTTTGATAGATACGCGAACCGGAGCGAAATTTCACCCCCCTGCGATCATCCGTAATAAAAAGAGAACTGCGTTCAGGCTTTGTCGCAAAAGCGCAAACTATTTTCTGCAGATTGGATAGCGTCCCGAAATCACATCGGCCATCAGGCAGGACTTGCGGCATTCGGACCAAGCTGTCAGAATATGATCAAATTACTTTCGGAGGCAACAATGCTGAACAAACGCCAATTCTACATCGATGGCGCATGGGTCGCACCCGCCGTAGCGCGCGACTGTGTGGTGATTGACCCGTCAACGGAAGAAACCTGTGCGATCATCAGCCTAGGCTCGGAACTGGATACCAACGCCGCCGTCGCCGCTGCCAAGACGGCCTTCAGCACCTGGTCGGTCACGCCGCCTGCCACCCGGCGCGCCTATGTCGCGGCCATTCTGGCGCAGTACGAGGCGCGGGTCGAAGACATGGCAAAAGCCATCAGCCTTGAGATGGGCGCGCCGATTGACATGAGCCGCGAGTCGCAAGCGCCCTGCCTGCCTTGGCACCTGAAAAACTTTCTCACCGCATTCGACCAGATGCAATGGATCAAACCGCTGAATGCCGCCACGCCGCATGACCGCATCGCACTGGAACCGATCGGGGTGGTCGGGCTGATCACGCCATGGAACTGGCCGATGAACCAGGTGACGCTGAAAGTGATACCAGCCTTGCTGGCGGGTTGCACCTGTGTGCTGAAACCATCGGAAGAATCGCCGCTTTCATCGATGCTGTTTGCGGAATTCTGCCACGATGCCGGCCTGCCAAAGGGGGTTTTCAACCTTGTGAACGGTGATGGTCCCGGTGTCGGCAGCCAGCTGTCCGCGCATCCCGATATCGAGATGATATCCTTTACCGGGTCGACCCGCGCCGGTCGTGCCATTTCGGTGGCTGCAGCGCAGACGCTGAAACGGGTGGTGCTGGAACTGGGCGGCAAGGGTGCCAATCTGATTTTTGCCGATGCCGATGACCGCGCCGTTGAACGCGGGGTGCGCCAGATGATGGACAATTCCGGCCAGTCCTGCAACGCACCGTCACGGATGCTGGTTGAACGCAGCGCCTATGACCGTGCCGTCGAAATCGCGGCCAAGATTGCAAGTTCCATCAAGGTGGGTCCTGCGTCGGAGCCCGGAAATCATATGGGTCCGGTCGTCAACCAGCGGCAATGGGACCAGATTCAAGGCTACATCCAGGTCGGAATTGATGAGGGTGCCCGCCTTATCGCAGGGGGTCTTGGCCGCCCGGATGGTTTGAACCGGGGGTTCTATGTAAAGCCCACGGTCTTCGCCGATGTCACCCCCGGCATGACGATTGAACGCGAAGAGATCTTTGGCCCTGTTCTGTCGATCATCCCCTTCGATACCGAAGCGGAAGCTGTGCAGATTGCCAATGACACGCCTTATGGCCTCGCCAATTATGTTCAGTCATCCGATGGCGCCCGTCGCAACCGCCTTGCCCGTGTGCTGCGGTCAGGCATGGTGCAGATGAACGGCAAATCGCGATCTGCGGGATCGCCATTCGGTGGCATCAAGGCGTCGGGCCGCGCCCGCGAAGGCGGTCATTGGGGTATCGAGGAATTTCTAGAGGTGAAAGCCATTTCCGGTTGGGACAACGATCAGGACGTCGCCGCCGAATGACGCGTCTGGCGGTTCTTGCCGATATTCACGGCAATGCCGATGCTTTGGCGGCCGTGCTTGTGGATATTCTGGATCAATCGCCTGATGCTGTCGTCAATCTGGGCGATTGCTTTTCCGGCCCGCTGGACGCCGCTCGAACGGCGCATATGCTGGCCGGAGCAAACTTTACGGCTACAGTGCGCGGCAACCATGACCGCTGGCTTGCCGACCCCGTAGCGATGGACGACTGGGACAGGCGCGCCCTATCAAGTCTGTCAGCGGACACCCTGGCATGGCTAGCGGCTCTTCCTGCCACGGCGATTGTCGATGATGCGTTTCTTTGCCATGCCACACCTCAGGACGATCTTTCCTATTGGCTTGAGGCCTATACCCCTGACGGCAGCCCGCGCCGGGCAAGTCTTGACAAGATCACTGCCCGAGCAAAAGACGTGCCGCAAAGCCTGATGCTGTGTGGCCATACCCATGTCGCACGAACCGTCCGGCTGGCAGACGGACGGCTGGTGGTCAATCCGGGGTCCGTGGGTTGCCCCGGATATACGGATCACTCCGCCCCGACGCCGCGCCATGTCTGCGCCGGCACACCTTTCGCCGCGTATGCCATTGTTGATCGACAAGGCCCGGGCTGGGCCGTCACCAACCGGCTTGTGCCCTATGACAGCACTTCAGCCGTTGCCCGCGCCCGCGCTGCCGGCTTTGCCGACTGGGAACAGGCGCTGGCGACAGGCTGGATAGGCTAACGAAACGCCAACGAGTCTGACCTCGGAAGGCCTTTCCGGCGCAGGCTATTCCGCCACATGCAACGTTGCAGGCTTGGATCGTCTGGATTCAAACCGGGCTTCGAGCCGGTCAACCCGGTTTTCCAGCAGCAGAGCATCGGTCCGGCTTGCGGCAATGCGTTCCGCCAGAACAGATGCTTCGGGGGCCTCGGGTTCGGCCTCTTTCTTGCCAATAAAGCGGCCAAAGGCCCAGCCAAGCACGCGCGACAGATCGTCCATGATCAAGAAGAACGACGGCACGATCACCAGGCTAAGGATCGTGGAAACGATGATGCCGCCAATCACTGCGATGGCCATCGGTGCACGGAAAGACCCGCCTTCGCCCGCCCCCATGGCCGACGGCAACATGCCTGCCGACATCGCGATTGAGGTCATCACGATCGGGCGAGCGCGTTTGTGGCCTGCCTCAATGACAGCGTCCAGCCTGCCCATGCCCTGCCGCATCATCTCAATCGCGAAATCAATCAGCAAAATCGCGTTCTTGGTGACGATCCCCATCAGCATCAGGATACCAATCAAGACCGGCATCGACACGGCATTGCCAGTGATGATCAGTGCCGCCGCCACGCCGCCAATGGCAAGCGGCAGCGAAAACAGGATGGTGAAGGGCTGGATCACGGATTTGAACAGCAAAATCAACACCGACAGGACCAACATCAGACCAAAGATCATCGCATTGCCGAAGCTGGTGTTCAGTTCGGCCTGAATTTCCGCATCCCCTGCTTCGGCGACCCGGACGGATGCAGGCAGCTGCACAGAGTCGGTGATTTCCTTGAAACGGGCTGTCGCAGTACCCAAGGCGACACCGACCGGCAGGTTTGCCCCAATTGTGGCCCGCCGCTCGCGGTTCAGGCGATCTACCACATTGGGGCCTTCGGCGATGGTGATTTCGGCCACGGCACTGAGCGGCACTGTGGCGCCGGTCGCCGTGGTGATTTTCAAGGCGGCCAACCGGCCAAGATCGGCGCGGGACTCGTCATTGAGACGCACCCGCACCGGGATCTGGCGGCCATCGATCGACAGTTTGGCAAGTGCTGCGTCGATATCGCCGATCGTAGCCACCCGCACCACGGATGAAATTTGCTGGGCCGTGATACCAAGCCGCGCCGCTTCTTGCGGGCGTGGTTTGATCTGCACCTCAGGTCGGGGCAATGCACCACTGGCAGCCACACCTGCCAGCAAAGGATCCCCCCGCAGCGCAGTTTCAAGACGGGCAACAGCAATGTTCAGATCGTCTTCGTTCGAAGACAGGATCGAAAAAGAGATGTCGCGTTCGCCACGGTCGTTCAGTTTGAAGGCCCGCACATCGGGCACATCGGCAAGCATGGCAAAGACATTCGCCTCAACCTGATTTTGCGAGATTTCCCGGCCATGGTTGGTTGCAACCGGCAGATAGGGGCCGATAAGCGGAACTTTCTGACCAAGCACACTGAATTTGCGCAGCAGCGAATGATCCAGCTTGCCCAGCAGCACCGTCACGCTTGCGCGGCGAATGTCACGCTCGCCCGTGGGCGAAGATCCCCCCAGAACAAACACGTTTTCAACGCCTTCCAGCGTCTTGATCTTTGCGACCATGGCTTTGGTGGTGGCGTCGGTATCGGCAAGCGTTGATCCGGGCGGCAATTCAACGGAAATGGCGATGCGGCTGACGTCTTCGGGTGGAATGAAGCTGCCGGGGATCTGGATCATGAAATAGACCGATGTCGCAAGCACGCCGATGGCGGCAAGAAGGGTCAGGTAATATTTGCCCAGCTTCAGGCCAAAGGGAAGGCGCATGGTTCTGGTGCTGGACTGCACGAACCACAGATAGCTGCGCATGATCCAGCCGTCTTTCTGGCTTTCCTCATGTGCGTCTTTGGAACGCATCAGGTAGGCCGCCATCATCGGCGTAATCAGGCGGGCGACCAGCAGACTGAACAACACGGCGATGGCGACGGTCAGCCCGAACTGGCGGAAATACTGGCCGGGAATGCCCGGCATGAAGGACACCGGTACAAACACCGCAACGATGGTAAATGTCGTCGCAATCACAGCCAGGCCAATTTCGTCAGCGGCCTCAATCGAGGCTCGGTAGGGTGTTTTTCCCATGCGTATATGGCGGGCGATATTCTCGATCTCGACGATCGCGTCATCGACAAGGATCCCTGTTGCCAGCGTGATCGCAAGAAAACTGATCAGGTTCAGCGAAAAGCCAAGCAAATCCATGATGTAGAAGGTCGGCACGGCGGACAGCGGCAAAGCGACCGCCGCGATGAACGTGGCGCGCCAGTTCTTGAGAAAGGCAAGAACAACCAGAACCGCAAGAATAGACCCTTCGACCAGCGTGGTCAGCGCCGCCTCGTAATTGCCGTAGGTATAAAAAACGGTATCATCGACCGGTGTGATTGCCACATTGGGGTGGTTGGTGCGAACCTCGGCAAGCGCGGTGTTGACCACTTTTGCGACGGATACTTCGGACGAACCCTTGGCCCGGAAAATCGCCATGGTCACAACCTGTTCGCCGTTGAAGCGCGAAAATGAGCGAAGTTCTTCGTAGGTATCCAGCACCCGGCCAAGATCAGACAGACGCACATGGCGGCCGGACGGCAGGGCGATATCCGTGCTGGCCAGCGCTTCGACAGTAGCCGCATCGCCAAGGGTGCGGATCGCCTGTTCGCCGGTACCGATTTCGCTGCGACCGGCACCCTGATTGGTGTTGGTGGCACCAAGCTGGGCGCTGACCGCCTGCGCGGTGATGCCAAAACTGTCAAGCCGGACAGGATCAAGCTCTACCCTGATTTCGCGGTCTGCGCCGCCGTAGCGATCGACCCTGCCGACCCCGGGGCGCCCTTGCAGGCTGCGGGTGATCTTGTCATCGACGAACCATGACAGCTCTTCGATCGACATGTTGGGCGAGGATACGGCGAAGTTCATGATCGCCTGACCTTCGACATCAATCCGGGTGACGATCGGCGCCTCGATGTTGCCGGGCAGGTCGCCGCGAATCTGGTCTATGGCGTCTTTGACATCCTGCACGGCCTTGTCGGTCGGTACTTCCATCACGAATTCGGCGGCGGTGCTGGAGATGCCGTCGGTCACGGTGGAAATGATGTTCTTGACACCATTGATCCCGGCAAGCGCATCTTCGATTTTCTTGGTAATCTGCGCTTCAAGTTCCGTCGGGGCGGCCCCTGATTGGGCGACGGTGACCGCGACCAATGGCACGTCGATATTGGGAAACCGGGTGATCGGCATCCCGACAAAGGACTGCCAGCCAAGCACCATCAGCATGAAGAATGCCAATATCGGCGCTATCGGATTGCGGATCGACCAGGCTGAGAAATTCATCGCAAAATGCCTCTAGTTTGTTTCGACCTGCGAGAGGATTGGATTGATATGGTCGCCATCACGCACAAAGGCGGCGGCTTTGGTCACGATCAGATCGCCGGGGATGACGCCCGAAGTAATTTCAACCAGGCCGCCATCCCGAATTCCGGTTTGAACGGCAATCCGTTCGACCAGTCCGTCGCGCACGCGCATCACTGTGGCACCATCCTGGTCTGCCCCGACTGCGGTCACGGGAACGGCAATGGCCCTGCGTTCCACCACCAGGACGGTAGCTTGCATGAACATGCCTGATCGCACCAGATCGGGCCGGTCCAGCGCCACCCGCACAGCCCCGAGCCTTGACTGCGCGTCGATGGTCGGTTCCACCAACCGGACAGTTCCCGTCATCGGTTCGCGCATCGCTACGGCGGTCATTGTGGTGGTTTGGCCCGCTTGTAGCCGCATCAGATCGACCTCTGCCACGTCGGCGCGCAGTTCCAATGCCCCGTCACGGATCAGTTTGAACATGGCTGGGCCGGCGGCTGAGGCAATGCCGCCGACAAGGGCGTTGCGTTCGACGATTTCACCTGACACCGGGGCCACAACCTCTGTGCGGGTCAGTTGCAATTCGACATTCGCCAGTTGCGCCTCGGCAAGGGTCAACTGAGCGCGGGCCGCTTCCAGCGACTGCGCAGCCACGGTCACCCGGGCGGTGGCAGTGACGGCCGCAGCGTTTGCTTGATCGGCGGCGGCCCGCGACGATGCCCCCTGCGCCATCAACTTGGAAGTCCGGTCGCTGACCCGTTGTGCTTCGTCTGCAGATGCACGGGCTTCGACAAGCTGCGCCTCGGCTTGCGCAATCGTGGCCCGCGCTGCCGCAATAGAGGCATTGAACTGGCTTTTCTGCAACTGCAGAGTGGTCGAAGACAACGTCGCAATGACTTGCCCGGCCATAACGACATCACCCACATCGGCCAGCAGCGTTTCGATCGGCTGTCCTTCGATCAGCGGCTGAACCTGCACATCTTCCAGCGGGCCGACCAGACCGGAAACCAGAACCTCATCGCGCAGGACCAGCAGTTCAACCGGCGAAACCGTGATTGCGGGAACCGCGGCAGAGGCCGCTTTGGCGGGGGTGGTTTCTGCAAAAGCGGCCGGGCTAAGGCCAACGGCCAAAGCAGCAACAGAAGAAAGCAGGCTTCTGTAAAGGGTCATTGCTTCATCCTTTTGGCATCTTTTCTGGGAATATCATCAAGCGTTCTGTTGATCGTGTTAAGGACCAACGCGGTAAGATCAGCCGGTCGTTGCCCGGTTTTGCAGGCCTGCATGGCGCTGGCTTTGACCATCATCACGACCAGCGACGCATGTGACGCAAAACGCTCAGCCACTTCGGCCAACGGCAGACCGCTGGTGATCGCAAAGACATTCGTCAGATAATGGTTCAGGCCAATTTCCATTCGCCCCATGATCTGGGCGATTTCGGGCTTGCGCAGCGCCACTGCCGTGATTTCCGCCCAAAGCTGCCCCTGACCGTCGCAAAGATTGTCTTCGACATGACGGGCGATGGTCTGGCGCAGGCTTTGCATCGGATCGGCGGACCCGATGATTGCAGAAAAATCGCGTTCCAGATCTGCCATGTCACCGGTGATGATGGCTTCGATTATGGCGGATTTCGATGGGAAATAGCGATAAAAGTTGCCGACGCTCATCCCCGCTTCGCGCGCCAGATCCTGCATGGACGCGCCGTCAAAGCCCTTGTCCATGAAGGCGCGGCGGACCGATGCCAAAATCATGGCGCTGCGCAGATCTGATGGGGCGACGGAAGCAGTCATGATAAGGGTTTCCAGCGACGCTGCAGCAGCTTGGGCGATACCCCGCCGGCAACAAGAATGAACGTTCATTCATTAATTTGGGGGACCTTGCCCAAACGTCAAGGGAAGAGATGTCGCAGTGCGGGCATATCCACAGATTTCACAGTCATGAGTTGCGTTTTGCGATTCAAACAGCCTAAATTTTAGGCGAATGAACTTGCGATATCAGTCGGAGGCAGATGATTTCGCCCAGAGATTGACGGCTTCCTCCGAGGATATTCGGTCAATTTCAGCCAGTTCGTCGGCCGTGAAGTCAAGGTTCTGGATGGCCCCTGCGCAGTCGGTCACCTGGTCCGGCCGCGACGCCCCGATCAGCGCCGTGGTGATCATGCCGCCGCGCAGAACCCAAGCCAGCGCCATTTGCGCAAGGCTTTGGCCGCGACCCTTGGCCATTGCATCCAAGGCGCGAACTGACGCGATGGCGCGCGGAGTGATGACGGCGGGATCAAGGCTTTTGCCCTGAGACGCACGGCTGCCTTCGGGAATGCCACCCAGATATTTGCGGGTCAGGATGCCCTGCGCCAATGGCGTAAAGGCGATGGAGCCTATGCCGAGATCGGCCAGTGTTTCACGAAGCCCGTCTTTTTCAACCCAACGGTTCAATATGTTGTAGCTGGGCTGATGGATCAGGCAGGGCGTGCCAAGCGAATTCAGGATCGCGACCGCCTCGCGGGTTTTCTCGGAGTTGTAGCTGGAAAGGCCCACATATTGCGCACGGCCTGACCGCACGATGTGATCCAGCGCGCCCATGGTTTCTTCCAAAGGTGTGTTGGGGTCAAAGCGGTGGGAATAAAAGATATCGACGTAATCAAGGCCCATGCGTTTGAGCGACTGGTCACAAGACGCGATCAAGTACTTGCGTGATCCCCATTCGCCATAGGGGCCGTTCCACATGTGGTAACCGGCTTTCGATGAAATGATCAGCTCATCGCGCAGGTCTTTGAAATCAGTTTTAAGGATTTCGCCAAAGGCAGATTCCGCACTGCCCGCAGGGGGGCCGTAGTTGTTGGCGAGATCGAAATGGGTGATGCCATGATCAAACGCCGCGTGGCAGATGGCGCGTTTGGTGTCGTGGGGCGTGTCATTGCCGAAATTGTGCCACAGACCCAAGGATATGGCCGGCAGCATCAGCCCAGACCGCCCCGTGCGGCGATAGGTCATGCGGTCATAGCGATTATCGGCGGGGTGGTAGGTCATCGGCGTGCCCTTTTTGGCGGCGGGGTGAATGGCCCCACCGCCGTATGAGTATTTGAACGAAGAAAAAGCCTCAAGGTTAGATGAAGCGGTTCCACAGGTTTTCAAGGCGCTCTTGTTTGCCAGAGCGGGGCTGCGGGTTGATGCCCTTGGATAGAACGTCGGCGGCTATTTCTTCAAGCGACGACGTGAGCATCGCTTTGCATTCGGGCCTGTCCCAGCCCGCGTAGCGATCTGACCGCGCGGCCTCTAGGCTGCCATCTTCCAACAGGGCGGCGGCTGCTTTCATGGCGCGGGCGCATGTATCCATGCCGCCAACATGGGCGAGGATCAGGTCCGCCGGATCAAGGCTTTGACGGCGCACTTTCGCATCAAAATTGGTGCCGCCCGTGGTGTAGCCGCCAGCGCGGAGGATTTCATAAAAGGCCACGGCCTTTTCGGCATGGTTGTTCGGGAATTGGTCGGTATCCCAGCCAGATTGGTAATCATTGCGGTTCATGTCGATGGAGCCGAAAATGCCAAGCGATGCGGCGAGAGCAATTTCATGCTCGAAGCTATGGCCTGCAAGGATGGCGTGGCCTTGTTCGATGTTCACTTGGACTTCTTTTTCCAGACCGAAACGCTTGAGGAAGCCGTAAACGGTGGCAACGTCATAATCGTATTGGTGCTTTGAGGGTTCCTGGGGTTTCGGTTCAATCAAGATCGCGCCTTTGAATCCCATTTTGTGTTTGTAGTCCACGACCATCGACAGGAACCGGCCTGCCTGTTCGGATTCGCGTGAAAGATCGGTGTTCAGCAGCGTTTCATAGCCTTCACGGCCACCCCAAAGCACATAGTTTGCCCCGCCCAGCTTTATCGTGGCATCCATGCAGGATTTCACGGTGGCGGCGGCGTAGGCAAATACCTCGGGGTCGGGGTTGGTGGCGGCGCCCGACATCCAGCGCTTGTGGGAAAACAGGTTGGCGGTGCCCCACAGCAGTTTGGTCTTGTGGTTGGTTTGCTTCACGCCAAGGTAGTCAACGATTTCCTCAAGATTGCGTTTGCTTTCGGCAAAGGTGCTACCCTCGGGCCGCGCGTCGGCATCGTGGAAGCAATAGAAGGGTGCTCCGAGGATATCGAACATCTCGAACGCGACATCGGCTTTCATCTTTGCTAGCGCCATCGTGTCGCCGAACCACGGGCGATCAAAGGTTTGCCCGCCGAACGGGTCACCGCCCGGCCATGCAAAGCTGTGCCAGTAGGCCACGGCAAAGCGCATGTGATCTTCCATGCGTTTGCCCATGATCACCTCATCCGGGTTGTAATGCCGGAAAGCGAATTCATTGGTCGATGCCGGGCCTTCGTATGTGATGGCGGGAATGTCTTTGAAAAAATCGGTCATGGCAGGTCCTTGATGGCAGATTGGGCGGCGCGGAAACGGGCATGGCCCGCGTCGAATGCCGCAGATAGGGCTGGAATAGGGTCTATTTGGCGGGAAATGGCAGGTAGCGTCGCGATTTCGGCGCCCGCCCCGGTGGCGGCCATCAGGCCAAGGCGGGCAGCCCCGAAAGCACCGCCGAAATCACCGGCAACGGGAACTGACACCGTGCAATTCAGCGCGGTGGCGATGGCCGACAGCCAGTAGTCAGACTTTGAGCCGCCGCCGACGGCCAGCAAATGGTTCAGCTTAGTGCCGGTCGCCGCAAGCGCATCGCGGCAATCGCGGATGGCGTAGGTCACGCCCTCTAGCACGGCGCGGGTGCCTGCGGCGCGGTCGGTGGCATGTTCCAGCCCCAGAAACGCACCGCGCACGGTGGCAGAGTTCAGCGGCGTGCGTTCACCGCCAAGATAGGGCAGGAACAGGGTCTTTCCGGGGGCTTGAAGGGCATCCAACCCCTTGGTCAGGCTGGCCGCAGTATCGCCGACCATGCCCGCATACCAATTCAGCGAATCTGTGGCTGACAGGATCACACCCATCTGGTGCCATGTGTTTGGCAGCGCATGGCAAAAGGTATGCACGGCGGTCGCCGGATCAGGCTGGTAGCCGTCATTCGCGGCAAACAGCACGCCCGATGTGCCAAGCGACACGAACGCCTCACCCGCGCGCACAACGCCGACGCCGACACCGGACGCGGCATTGTCGCCGCCGCCGCCCGCGATGACGACCCCGGACGGCAGGCCCCAACGGCCAGCAAGTGCTGCGCGCAACGTGCCGGAAACAGCAGACCCTTCGACGAGACGGGGCATCTGCGCACGTGATAGCCCGGTTGCAATCAGCAAATCATCCGACCAGTCGCGCGCGCCGGTATCAAACCAAGCCGTGCCCGCGGCATCGGACATGTCGGCGACATGATCTCCGCATAGCCAAAAACGGAGATAGTCTTTTGGCAAAAGTATCTTGGCAATTTTGGCCCAGATCGCGGGTTCGTGCCTGCGGACCCAATCCACCTTTGGCGCAGTAAAGCCGGGAAAAACGATATTGCCGGATGTGCGCCGAAACACCGGATTTGCATCAAGAGCTGCGGCCTCATCGGCGCTGCGGGTATCATTCCACAGCATGCAGGGGCGCAGAACCTCGTCTGCCGCATCAAGCAGGGTGGCACCGTGCATATGGCCCGAAAGCCCAATGCCCTGCACCCGGCCCAAGCCATACGCAGACAGCGCGTCCAATACCGTCTCGGCTGCGGCGATCCAGTCTGTCGGGGCCTGTTCGGACCAGCCATCCTGCGGGCGGCTGACATCCAGGGTTGCGGTCGCTTCGGCCAGAACCCGTTGCGCGTCGTCGATCAGAATGCCCTTCAGGCCGGACGTCCCCAGATCTAGCCCGATGAACATCACGCCGCCTTGGCGGGTTTCTTGCCCAGAATGATCATGCCGAGAATGTCTTCGTCGGTGACATCATTGACATTCACTGTGCCGACGAGTTGGCCATTCTTCATGACTGACGCGCGGTCGCACAGCTTCATCACGTTATGAATATCGTGTTCGATCAAGAAGATGCCCAGACCTTGCGCCTTCAGTTCCTGAATAAGTTCCGACACCATCTGCGTTTCTTGTGGGCCAAGGGCAGCGGTCGGTTCATCCATGATCAGGATTTTGGCATTGAAATACACCGCACGGGCAATGGCGACGGATTGGCGTTGCCCGCCGGAAAGGGCTGAGACAGGCACATTGAACTTGCGGAAGTTCGGATTCAGACGCTTCAGGATTTTGCGGGTTTCCGCCTCCATCTTGCTATCGTTCACGAAACCCAAGGGAGACACCAGTTCACGACCAAGAAACAGGTTGGACGCAGCATCCAGATTGTCTGCAAGGGCCAGCGTCTGGTAGATGGTTTCGATGTTTTGCGCGCGGGCATCGCGGGGATTGCTGATTTCCACCTTTTCGCCGTTGATCAGAATATCGCCGCTGTCGGCCTGATAGGCACCCGACAGGCATTTGATCAGCGTCGATTTCCCCGCCCCGTTATGGCCCAACAGGCCCACAACTTCGCCAGGGTAAAGATCGACCGTTACATGATCGACGGCCTTGATGCCGCCAAACGAGATCGAGATATCGCGCATCTCGACAAGGGGTGTTCCTGAATTGGTCATGGCGTGCCCCTCACTTGACTTTGCGGCGGTAAAGATTGTCGAGATAGACGGCGAGGACCAGAACAAGGCCCACGACGATGCGCTGAATGGCAGAATCAAACCCGATCAGCACCATGCCCGATTGCAGACTTTGCATCACCAATGCGCCAAGGATCGCGCCATAAATAGTACCAAGTCCCCCGGCCAGCGATGTGCCACCAATGACGGCAGCGGCGATGACGTAAAGTTCGTCCAGTGTGCCCAGCGCGTTCGTGGCGGAGTTCAGGCGGGCGCTGGCGATAACGGCGGCAAGGCCAGACAGCATGCCCATAAGGGCAAAGATTTTCAGCGTCATCCAGCGGGTGT
This sequence comes from Pseudorhodobacter sp., assembly GCA_031402355.1. GTDB lineage: Bacteria > Pseudomonadota > Alphaproteobacteria > Rhodobacterales > Rhodobacteraceae > JACMNW01. Next base: position 15,613 of record JANNSG010000066.1, read on the forward strand.
TGATACCGGCCAAGGCCGCCGCTTCGGGATTGCCGCCGATGGCAAAGACATAGCGGCCAAAGCGCGTTCGGGTCATCATGATGGTCATCAAAATGCCGACGGCCAGCAAGATAAGGACAGGAATAGCAAATCCGTGGCTGATAAAGGTGCCTTCGGGCAGGGTTTGGCCAGTGGCCTTGGCGTAATCGGCGATGATGCCTTTCGGCCAAGGATAGGAGTTAACCAGTAAGACCGCCCCAATGATTGCGCCACAACCAACTGCCGCAAGAAACCCCTCAGCCCACATCGGGCGCAAAGGGAAGTCGTGGGCGCGACGCTGGGCGCGGCCGGATTGCAGCAACCAAAGCACACCGGCACAGGCAAGAAGACCGACGATCCAGCTGCCCATCGATCCGACCGCACCATAAGGCCCGCCGCCGAGCAAGGCAAAAGTCTGGTCAACCGGCGAAATGGTTTTTCCGCCCGCAGAAATGAATGCCATGCCGCGCCAGACCATCAGGCCACCAAGGGTGACGATGAAAGACGGAATGCCGCGATAGGCGATCAACCAGCCGTGTAAAGCGCCGATCAATGCGCCCAGCAGAAGGCCTACAATAGCGGTCACAATCCAGATAGACCAATGCCCGAGGCCAAGGTAGTCAGGTAAAATCTCGACCTGCAGGATACCCATGGCCATGCCGGTGACGCCGATGATGGACCCGACCGACAGGTCAATATTGCGGGTCACGATGACCAGAACCATGCCCGTGGCCATAATGCCGATCGACGATGTTTGGACCGACAGGTTCCACAGGTTTCGCGGCGTCAGGAATGCGCCAGCACCGTTGAAAATGGCCCCATACAGATGAAATCCGACCCAGATCAGCAAAAGCGCACCGATCATACCCAGAAGGCGGGTGTCAATCTCTGTCGCCTGCAAGAACCGTTTGATCGGGCCGCCCTGATGGTCGGCGCCGGGCATCGTGGATGAGCTTGGGGGAACGGCTTGGGTCATATCCTGGTCCATCGCTGTTTGGGGGATGAAGGCGGTGTTCATTACCAAATCAATGGGCATTTCGCCCAACCGCGTTTTGGATTTTTCCGCAAAATTCAAAATTGTCCTGCGCCGACCCAAAAGGGCCGGTGCAGGTAGATCAGCTGACCATTACTGGCAAGCAGCGACGCCTTCCATGGCACCTTCGCAAGCCGCTTCTTTCGAAATATGGCCAGCGTCGATAGCAAGGTTCAGGGTGTCTTTTGTGATCGGTGTCGGATCAAGCAGGATTGCGTTCATTTCAACGCCGTTTGCCCCACCCGAAAACTTCACAGCGCCAGCGACGCCGTCAAGTGCTGCACCACCGGCAAGTGCCGATGCAATTTCGCCAGCAGCTTTACCCAGTTGACGCGAGTCTTTCCAAACCGAAACGGTCTGGGTGCCACGCGCAACACGGTTGATAGCTGCAAGGTCACCGTCCTGGCCACCGACCGGGATCACGAGACCTTGGGCTGCAAGGGCAGCAATGACGCCGCCTGCCATACCGTCGTTTTCGGCCAATACGGCGTCAACGGCGTTGTTGTTGGCGGTCAGAATCTGCTCCATGTTCTTTTGGGCATTTTCTGGCTTCCAACCGTCCGAGAACGATTCGCCGACGATCTTGATGGTTCCAGCCGTGACGGCATCACCGATAACCGTCATCATGCCTTCCAGCAGGAACGCGGCGTTCGGATCGCCGGGATCGCCCTTGATGATCGCATAGTTGCCGTCTGGCTTTGCTGCCACAACGGATTCTGCGATGATCCGGCCAACGCCGATGTTGTCGAATGTCAGATAAAAGGTGCGCGCATCTTCGATCAGACGGTCGTAGCCTACAACTGGGATACCTTCGGCAGCGGCTGCTTCGATGGCAGGGCCAATGGCGTCTTTGTCCCAGGCGTTGATGATCAGGGCGTTTGCACCCTGCGAGATCAACGATTCAATATCGGTCAACTGCTTGGCCGAGGACGATTCAGCATCGGACGAAATGTATTCGTCGCCAGCAGCTTCAATTGCTGCTTTCATTGCTGCTTCGTCGATTTTCCAGCGCTCTTCCTGGAATGACGCCCAGGAAACACCGATTTTTTTGCCTTCAGCCAAGGCTGCCGACGAGAATCCAGCAGCAGCGACCACTGCCAGCAGAATTGCCTTACGCATGAGTATCCTCCCTATGGATGTGGCCAGCGACTGGCCGGTCCGACAGATTCGTCGGCACGCGACAAAAATGACGCGAATAATTTCAGTTGTCAAATTAAAAGACCTGGTGGAAGCTACCGGCGCGCAAGATAGGTGCAATTTTCTGCTGCGCTGCAGCAATAAATGGGCAGGGTGAAGACAAAACCCGCTGCTTTTTGTTTGGAGATCAAATAAATGCCGCCGCATTTGCCCATGGAGGAAGCATCGGAAGGCCGCAAAGGATGCGGCCCGCTGATTCCTCCGCTTTCGGACATGCTGCGCCCCATGCGGCAGCAGGTGTTCGAACGGGTACGGGCAAGCGGTCTTATCCCGCGCGTTCAACTGGCAAAGGATCTGGGCGTAAGCCCGGCGTCGGTCACGACGATTACGCAGGAATTGATCGAAGCCGGGCTGATTGAAGAAGTTGCAGCCCCGCGTGACGGCGATGCGGGGCGGGGCCGACCAGCGGTCGCCTTGGGTGTTCGCGCCCAGGCGCATCTGGTTGCGGGCATGAAACTGTCAGACCGCGAACATACGGCTGTGATCGTGGATTTTGCCGGCAATCTGATTGCCGATGATGTGATTCCGCGCCGACCGGGTCCAATGTCCAGCGCCGAATTGCTGGTGGCTATCGAAACCTTGCTGAACCGGGTTTGCGCAAAGGCCGGAATTGACAGGACGTCCCTGTCTGCGATGGGGCTTGGTGTTCCGGGATTTGTGGATACGACCGAGGGGCTGGTCTACTGGTCATCCGTTCTGAAAGAACGCTCTGTCCTGTTGGCAAGCATTGCGCAAACGCGGTTGGGATTGCCGGTGATCATCGACAACGATGCCAATCTGGTGACGCTGGCCGAACTTTGGTTTGGCGCTGGCCGAGGCCTGTCGGATTTTGCGGTAGTCACCATCGAACACGGCGTCGGTATGGGCTATGTGCTGAACCACCGGATGTTTCGCGGCGCACAGCGACTGGGCATGGAACTGGGCCATACGAAAGTGCAGCTGGATGGCGCCTTGTGCCGCTGTGGTCAGCGCGGCTGCCTAGAAGCCTATGTTGCCGACTATGCGCTGGCCCGAGAGGCTACGACAGCACTGAACTGGGAACATAAGGAAGGCCAGTCGATTTCGGTTGTTCTGGAAAGCCTTTACGACCACGCCAAGGCCGGCAATGGCGCGGCACGGTCCATTTTCCGGCGTGCCGGGCGATATCTGGCAGTCGGGCTTTCAAATGTGATCAATCTGTTTGATCCGGCCCTGATCATTCTGTCGGGTGAACGGATGCGTTATGACTATCTTTACGCGGCAGAAACCCTCGCTGAGATGGACAATCTGACGATCGTGACCGGCCGTCCCCGCCCGGCAATCGAGATTCATGCCTGGGGCGATCTGCTTTGGGCACATGGCGCGGCGGCATTGGCGCTTTCCGTGGTCAGTGACCTGTTGGTGACTTCAAGCCGCGACATGGCCGCCCAGTAAAAAACCCAAACTTGCATGGCGGCGGATCTTGCCAACGGCCAAGGGCCTGTATTGCCCTTGGATTGCCAAACTGCGATAGCTTGGAAATCAATCCGGCGGGGAATTTAGTGGTGGGATCGCGGCAGCGGGCACGGCAGGGTCTGGCCCTGATTTTAGCAGCCGCAATTGCGTTGTCTGTTCCGCAAGCCCATGCGCTAGACGGGATCGACTTTCAAACGCCGGGTGCCCCGGCAGATCTGCAGGCGCATTTGCGCAGTGCGTCCCTGGTTTTGGCGGCAAAACGCGACAAAGTGGACGACGCACAGGATCTGTTCACTGCGGCGCGTGCCGAATATGGCAGATTGTTGGGCGCGCTTTATGCACGCGGTTACTATTCCGGTGTGATCCGGGTCTTGATCGACGGTCGTGAAGCGGCGACTATTGCGCCGCTGGACGCGCCTTCACAAATCGGCACGGTCGTCGTCATCGTTGAGCCCGGCCCCGCCTTCACGTTCTCAAAAGCACAGATCGCCCCACTGGCGCGAGGAACCGTGTTGCCCAAGGATTTTGCGCCCGGAGCGATTGCCTCATCTGGTACATTGCGAGAGGCAGTCAGCGCCAGCATAGACGGCTGGCGGGTTGCCGGGCACGCCAAAGCAGCCGTGGCAGGCCAAGATCTGACGGCCGATCATGGCGCGGGTACGCTGGCGGCAACAGTCCGCCTGGCGCCCGGCCCCCGGCTTACCTTCGGAAAAGTGACACTTGCTGGGCAGGTTCGGATGCGAGAGAACCGCATTCGCAAGATTGCGGGCCTGCCGCAGGGCGAAGTATTCAACCCAAAAGAACTGGCGCGTGCCGCAGACCGGCTGCGGCGTACCGGTATCTTCAGGTCTGTGACCCTGACCGAAGACGAAAGCATTACTGCCCCCGACCAGCTGGGCATCGCGGTGACCGTTTCGGAAGAGAAATTGCGCCGCTACAGCTTTGGGGCGGAAATTGCCAGTTTCGACGGGCTGGATCTTACGGGTTCCTGGCTGCACCGCAACTTGCTGGGCGGCGGTGAACGGCTGGAGGTTTCCGGCAGCATCGCCGATATCGGCGCCCAAGCCAGCGGCATCGATTACGCGATTGGAGTGACAATCGACCGTCCTGCAACGCTGACGCCCGATACGACGGCCCGCTTTCATTTCGACATTGCCCATCTGGATGAGCAAGATTTCAACAGCAACACACTGTCCACCGGGATCGGCTTTTCGCATGTCTTTACCGAACAATTGACCCTGCGGGCGGGGCTGGACTACGAGTATTCAAAAGGAAGCGATACATCGGGTGACTTTCTGTATCGCAACCTGTCTTTGCCAATCGGTGTGTTGTGGGACAAACGCGACAACAAAACCGATGCCAAGCGCGGGTTCTACCTTGAAGCCGAAGCCAAGCCGTTTCTTGGGTTTGGTGTCACCGATTCGGGCGCGCGGCTGACGTTCGATACACGCGCTTACCGCAGTTTCGGCGAAACCGACGGCATCGTGCTGGCGGGCAGGTTGCAAGGTGGCGCAATTCTGGGGTCAAGCCTGCTGGGCACGCCGCGCGATTTTCTGTTTTACACTGGCGGCGGCGGCACGGTGCGCGGGCAGCCCTATCAGTCTCTTGGCGTCAATGTCTTGCGCATCGGCTTGACCGATGTCCAGACGGGCGGCACCTATTTTCTAGCTGCAAGTGCCGAACTTCGCGCGAAATTTTCGGATAAGATCGGCATCGTCGGCTTTGTTGATGTGGGCCAGGTTGCCATTGATGGCTTTTCCGGCGCTGCGTCGGATTGGCACGCAGGTGCAGGGATCGGCTTGCGCTATGCAACCGGGTTTGGCCCGATCAGGTTGGATGTGGCGGCCCCGGTCGGCGGCACAACCGGCGAGGGGGTGCAGATATATGTCGGCATCGGGCAGGCATTTTGATGTGGCGCTGGCTGTTCCTGCTGATCTTGCTTCTTCCGGGCTATGCGTTGGCGCAGACCGATGATCGCACCTATCTGACAGCTTTTCTGGAAGACAATCTGTCTGGCATTGGCAGGCAGGTTACGATCACCGGCTTTTCGGGGGCACTGACCTCGCAGGCGGCCATTGAAACCCTGACCATCGCCGATGCAGACGGGGTCTGGCTGACACTGACCGGCGTCGTGCTGGATTGGAACCGCGCGGCCCTGTTCAGTGGCGAGGTGTCGGTGAATGCCCTCACCGCGCAAGAGATCCGCGTCGCGCGCGTGCCGGGGTCGGGGGCGGGCGAAGGGGCTTTGCCGTCACCCGAAGCCGCAGCGTTTTCTTTGCCCGAGTTGCCCGTCTCAATCAATATTGGCCGGATCGCGGCCGACCGGATCGTGCTTGAAGACGCTGTGCTGGGCCAATCTGTCGAAGGCACGTTTGAGGCGTCGATGGCTTTGCTGGGCGGCGAAGGCCAAGCTGACCTGACGCTTGATCGGACCGACGCCGGGCCAGAGGGGAACATTCACCTTGCTGCCAGCTATTCAAACGCAAACCGCCAACTGGTGCTTGACCTGGACGCGACCGAAGCCGCAGGCGGCATTGCCGCGACCCTTCTGGGCCTGCCCGGGGCACCGGCCGCCAGCCTGACGGTCAAGGGTGCCGGGCCGGTTGATGATTTTGTTGCAGAGATCGGCCTGACCACCGATGACATCAGCCGTCTGGCGGGCAAAATTGAAGTGAATGGCGCTGACGACGGCTCGACACAATTCAAAGCCGCGCTGGGCGGGGATATGGCCCCGCTGTTTCTGCCCGACTACGCGGCATTCTTTGGACCCGACGTCGGCCTGACGGCAGCTGGAAGCCGGGGTGCGGACGGCAGGCTGGTGCTTTCGGAACTGACCCTGCAAACCCGTGCCATGGCAGTGAATGGCACCCTGTCGCTGGCCGCAGATGGGCAGCCGGAAAAGTTCGACCTGAACGTTGTCTTGGCCGCACCTGATGGCTCAGCAGTGCTTTTGCCGCTTGCAAACGCGGATCAGACCCGGTTGAGCCGGGCCAATCTTGATCTGACATTTGATGCAGCGAATGGTGATGACTGGACCGTTGAGGGCGCGATTGAAGGGGTTGATCAGCCCGATCTGAAAATAGCGCGTCTGTCGCTGGACGGATCGGGAAAGATCCAGTCAGGGCCATCAGGAACTCAGTTCGATTTCGCCACACGCTTTGGCGCAGAGGGTCTTGCACCGGCGGATCCGGCATTGGGCCGGGCGCTTGGCCCGAACCTTGCAGGTACCGCCAATGGTGCATGGCAGGAAGGGTCTGGCAATTTCCAGCTTTCAAGCATCACGCTGGCGGGCGACGGGGTCTCGCTTTCGGCCAGCGGCACTATCGGGGGTCTTTCAAGCGGCATCAGGGTTACTGGTGAAGCAACGGCAATGATTGCGGATCTGGCCCGCCTTTCCGGCATCGCCGGTCGCCCGCTTGCGGGTATGGCCACGGCCACGCTTGCCGGATCGGGCACCATTCTGGGTGGTGTTCTGGATTTGACGGCGCAAATTGATGGCACCGATCTGGGCATCGATCAGGCAGAAGTTGATGCGCTTTTGTCTGGCCAGTCGCGTATCGAAGCTTCTGTCGCACGAACCGAGACCGGCACGCTTTTGCGCCAATTGGACATCAGCGCCGCAACCCTGAAGGCGGCAATATCCGGCAAAATCGCAAGTGCTGGCAGCGATCTTGCGGCGTCACTGACGTTTTCAGATTTGTCGGCCATGGGTGCCGGGTATCGGGGCGGGCTAACCGCCACGGCGTCCTTGAAGGGAACAACAAAATCGGGCCTGATCGTGCTTGACGGGCAGGCGACAGATCTGGCGATTGGCCAAAGCGACGCCGACAAACTGTTGCGAGGCACATCGACGCTGTCGGCGAAAGTGACATTGAAGGATCAAACCGCGCGGGTTGCCGACATCCGTCTGCGCAACCCGCAAATCGCGCTGGAAGCCCGCGCTGCCGAGGGTTCCGATACGGAAACAGAGCTTTCGGCAAAGCTGGCCAATCTGGGCGTGTTGCTGCCCGAATTTCCGGGCCCTGTAAGTCTTTCCGGCACGGCAGACACCACGGCAGGCGCGATCCGGCTGAACCTTCGCGCAAAGGGACCGGGGCAGATTGACATGTCGGTCAATGGACAACTGGTCAAGGATGGCAACGCCGATCTGGCGATCAAGGGCACGGGGCAAGCAGCGCTTGCCAATGCCTTCATTGATCCGCGGACCGTTTCCGGCGGGATGAATTTCGATATGCTGCTGAAAGGCCCGCTGAAACTGTCATCCCTGACCGGGCGCGCCGGCCTTTCAGGCGGGCGCGTAAGCGATCCGGATTTGCTATTTTCCCTGCAAGGGGTTGGATTGACTGCAGATCTGTCTGATGGTCAGGCGCAAATTTCCGGACAGGCGGCAGTGTCAACCGGGGGTGCGGCCACAATCAGCGGCAATTTCGGATTGGCTGCGCCAAACCCGGCCAAACTGTCGCTTAACCTTGCCGACATCGTCCTGCGCGACCCCACGCTTTACGAGACCCGCGCCACGGGCACTCTGACCGTCACCGGGCCCCTTGCCAAAGGCGCAGTCATTGCAGGCCAGTTGACCCTGCGCGACACAGAATTGCAGATTCCGTCAGGTGGGCTGGCAGGGGCCGAGGCGATACCTGACTTGCGCCACTTTCGCGAACCCGTAGCCGTCAGGGCAACTCGCGCTCGGGCCGGAAATCTGGGCATTGGCAGTGTTAAAAATGGCCAGGGTTCTGATCGGTTTTTTGGTCTTGATCTGACGATCCTTGCGCCAAACCGTGTGTTCTTGCGGGGTCGCGGGCTTGATGCCGAACTGGGCGGCCAGCTACGGCTGGGTGGGACAACGGCAAATGTCATTCCGGAAGGCGGCTTGAATCTGATCCGCGGGCGGCTTGAAATTCTGGGCAAGCGGCTTGACTTGTCAGAGGCGCAGTTGCGGCTGGAAGGTGGTTTTGTGCCGTACGTTCGCGTCGCGGCCTCGACGCAAAGTGACGGTGTGACCAGTTCTGTGTTGATCGAGGGTCAGGCAGATGATCCGGCGGTCAGCTTCACGTCTTCCCCTGAACTGCCACAAGAGGAAGTGTTGTCGCGGTTGCTGTTCGGGCGCGGTCTGGAAACGCTTTCGGTTTTTCAGGCGGCCCAGCTGGCCAGCGCCGTTGCAAATCTAGCGGGCAAAGGGGGCGACGGCATTGTCGCGAAGCTGCGAAAAGGCTTTGGTCTGGATGATCTGGATGTTCGCACCTCCGAAGATGGCACAACGGCCCTGCGCGCGGGCAAGTACATTGCGCGCAATGTCTATTCCGAAATCGAGGTGGACCAGACCGGCAAAAGCCAGATTCAATTGAACCTTGATGTTTCAGCCAGCATTACGCTGCGCGGGCGCGTCGGGTCCGACGGCAATACAGGTATCGGGATCGTCCTGGAAAAGGACTATTGATCAGACCGGGCAGATTGTTCGGCATCATAGGCCGCACCGATCAACACCGCGTAGACGCTTAGATAGAGCCACATCAGCAAAGCGGCCACTGCACCGATGGACCCGTAGATCTGATTGTAGGTGCTGAAATTTGCCAGATAGATCACAAAGCCCCGCGATACCAGAAACCACAGAACAATTGCCAAAAGAAGGCCCCGCGTAAACAACTTTGGCGCCAACGTCCGGTTGGGGCCGAACCGAAAGGCGACGGCAATGGCAAGCACCAGAACAGCGGCGCCAAAGGCAAGGTTCGCTATCTCCAACCCCAATACGGCAAAGCGGCCAAGGGGAAGAAAACCGATTGCCAGCGGGCCAACCACGGCTGCCAACATTGCCAGCAGGGCCAACCCGATAAACGCAACCGTCATCGCCAGCGCCTGAAGCTGATGCGAGACGCCACTTCTTTGCGGCAGATGATGGACCGCATTCAGCCCCTGAATCAAAGCCGCCGTTCCCGCCCGCGCCGCCCAGATGGCAAGGCCGGTTGACAGGGTCGTCGTCCAGCCCAATTGCCTGTTGTTGGCCGACAGCAGGCTTTCTACCTGTGCCGACA
>JANNSG010000067.1:0-9285 GCA_031402355.1 Pseudorhodobacter sp.
TGGTCTGGCATGACTTTGGCAGATGCGCGCAGCATTTCAGCGGCTCATGCGGTCGAAATCTACAACCACGGTTGTGCGACGGGCTGCGACCGGGCCGATGGTTTCGGCATTGCCGATCTGCTGCTGAGTGAAGGCCGCAAGCTTAGCCTGATCGCCACCGACGATGCGCATTTCTCGGAGCCAGACCATTTTGGGGGTTGGGTCATGGTGAAGGCAACCCAAAACAACCCGGAAGCGTTGCTGAAGGCGCTGAAGGCCGGGGATTTCTATTCCAGCCAGGGCCCTGAATTGCGCGATGTCCAGGTTGAGGGGAAGATGGTGATCGTCGAATGTTCGGCCGCTGCAGCAGTGATTGCTCAGGGCAGCGGATCAGGTGCCAAAGCCGTTCACGGGCATTCGATGACGCGGTGTTCTGTGCCGCTTGACAGGCTGCACGGGTCGCCATGGCTGCGGGTCACAGTGATTGATGCAGCCGGAAAAAGGGCCTGGTCCAACCCGATCTGGCTTTGATGGCCGAAAGCGGGGGCCAGCCCCCGCGCCCCCGGGATATTTGTGCCAAAATGAAAGGCCGTCAGTTGCCCAATATTGCCGGCAATCGCAGGCCTTGGTCACGGGCGTGACCGAGCGCAATATCGTAACCTGCATCGGCGTGACGCATGACACCGGTTGCGGGGTCGTTCCAAAGGACATTGTCCAGGCGCCGGGCTGCGTCGGGTGTGCCGTCGGCGACGATGACCATGCCCGAATGCTGCGAAAATCCCATGCCAACACCACCGCCGTGGTGCAGGGAAACCCAAGTGGCCCCCGAAGCGGTGTTCAGCAAAGCGTTCAGAAGTGGCCAGTCGGACACGGCATCGGAGCCGTCTTTCATGGCTTCGGTTTCGCGGTTGGGTGATGCGACCGAGCCTGAGTCAAGATGATCACGCCCGATGACGATCGGAGCTTTGAGTTGGCCTGATGCGACCATGTCGTTGAACATCAGCCCCGCGCGATGGCGATCGCCGAGGCCGATCCAGCAGATGCGGGCGGGGAGGCCCTGAAAAGCGATGCGGTCCTGCGCCATATCCAGCCAGCGGTGCAAATGGTGGTTTTCCGGGAACAGTTTTTTCATGGCGGCATCGGTTTTGTAGATATCTTCGGGGTCACCGCTAAGCGCCACCCAACGGAACGGGCCGATGCCACGGCAAAACAGCGGGCGTATATAGGAGGGCACGAAACCGGGGAAGGCGAAGGCGTTCTCAAGGCCTTCATCCAGCGCGACCTGTCGGATATTGTTGCCATAGTCCAGCGTCGGCACCCCGGAATTCCAGAAATCGACCATCGCCGCGACATGGGTTTTCATGCTGGCGCGGGCGGCGCGTTCGACGGATTTGGGATCGGTTTCGCGAGCAGCCTTAGCCTGTTCGACAGTCCAACCTTGCGGCAGATAGCCATTCAGCGGGTCATGCGCCGATGTCTGATCAGTGACGATATCGGGGCGCATGCCGCCGTTCTTCATCCGGGTGTAGAGTTCGGGGAAGATATCGGCGGCATTGCCAACAAGGCCCACGGACTTTGCTTCGCCCTTGGCGGTCCAATCGGCGATCATGGACAGGGCTTCATCCAAAGTCTGCGCTTTGGCGTCTACATATCTGGTACGAATACGAAAATCTATCCGTGTCTCATCACATTCCACAGCCAGACAGCATGCCCCCGCCATCACGGCGGCAAGGGGCTGTGCGCCGCCCATGCCACCCAGGCCGCCTGTGAGGATCCATTTGCCTTTGAGGCTGCCGCCATAGTGTTGGCGGCCTGCCTCGGCAAATGTCTCGTAAGTTCCCTGCACAATGCCTTGTGTTCCAATGTAAATCCACGATCCGGCTGTCATCTGGCCGTACATTGCCAGACCCTTTTTGTCGAGTTCGTTGAAATGATCCCACGTCGCCCAATGCGGCACCAGATTGGAATTGGCGATCAGCACGCGCGGCGCGTCCCTGTGGGTGCGAAACACGCCGACGGGTTTTCCCGATTGGACCAGCAGTGTTTCATCATCGTTGAGGGTCTTCAGGGTGGCTACGATCTTGTCGAAATCCTCCCATGTCCGAGCCGCACGGCCAATGCCACCGTAAACCACCAATTCATGTGGATTTTCAGCGACATCCGGGTGCAAATTGTTCATCAGCATGCGCATCGGCGCCTCGGTCAGCCAGCTTTTTGCGGTGATTTCGGTGCCGGTGGCAGGGTAGATGTCGCGGGTGTTGTGACGGGTCATCGGGGCCTCACAAAATGGGAAGGGGACTATTGGCGGCCCGGCTCAGGGCGCCGGTGGCGATCAGAGATGTCGCTGCAGCCAGATCGGCGGCAAGGTAGCGATCATCGGCAAGCGTTTCGACATCGACACGCAGCCGCGCGATGACACCTTGCAACGCGGCGGAGGTAAGCAAAGGTGCTCGAAAATCAATACCTTGCGCGGCACAAATGGCTTCTACACCAAGTATGACATTGACGTTTGCAACCATTTTCATCAGTCGTCGCGCGCCATGTGCCGCCATGGAGACGTGGTCTTCCTGATTTGCCGAGGTGGGTGTGCTATCTGTCACCGTGGGGTGGGCGAGGTGTTTGTTTTCGCTCATCAGGGCGGCAGTCGTCACTTCGGCGATCATCAGTCCGGAATTCAGGCCGGGGTTGGGGGTCAGGAACGGCGGCAGATCAAAACTTAGGGTCGGATCGACCATCAAGGCCACTCGTCGTTGGGCGATAGCGCCAATTTCGCTGATCGCCAGCGCAATCATATCTGCTGCAAAACCAACAGGTTCCGCATGAAAGTTGCCACCTGAGATTATGCCGTCTGACAGCACCAGAGGGTTGTCAGTGGCGGCGTTCGCTTCAACCTCAAGCGTTCTTGCCGCCATCCGCAAAACATCCATTGCGGCCCCTGTGACCTGCGGCTGACAGCGGATGCAATAGGGGTCTTGCACGCGGTGATCATCGTTGCGGTGTGACTCGCGGATGACAGAGCCTTCAAGAAGCGCGCGCAGGGTTGCGGCAGCCTCGATCTGTCCCGGATGACCCCGAAGCGCGTGGATTTCGGGATGCAGAGGCGCAGTGGAGCCCATGATGGCATCGGTAGACAGGGCCGATGTGACAAGGGCCGATTGTGCCGCCCGCCATGCGCCCCACAGCCCGCAAAGTGCATATGCGGTCGAAAACTGTGTCCCGTTGATCAGCGCCAGACCTTCCTTTGGCCCAAGTGCGATGGGTGTCAGGCCTGCAGCCGTCAAGGCAGCTGCGCCCGGCAGTGTCTTGACACCAAACTCCGCTTCGCCTTCTCCGATCATAGCAGCCGCCATATGGGCAAGCGGGGCCAGATCGCCCGATGCGCCGACCGAGCCCTGCGCTGGGATCACCGGGGTTACACCGCGCGCCAACATGTCTTGCAACAGTGCAATAATATCCCAGCGGACACCGGATGCGCCGCGCCCAAGCGATAGCAGCTTCAGGGCCATCATCAGGCGCACAACATCGCGAGGCATCGGTTCGCCAACGCCGCAACAATGCGACAAGATCAGATTTCGTTGAAGCTTTGCAGTGTCTTGGCGCGCAATCTTAAGGCTGGCGAGTTTGCCAAAGCCCGTGTTCACGCCGTAAACTGCCGCATCACCGGCTGCCGCTGCGGCAATCTTGGCGGCGGCTGCCTCAACTGGCGCGCGGGCACAGATATGCAGTTCGGCTGCGGCCCCGCCCCGGAAAAGCCGTTCCAGTTGCGCCAGACTTGTTTGGCCGGGGGTCAGTATTTCAAGCGTCAAAGCAGCCTCCGAAAATGCGGGATTTCAGAGCCGTGGCCCCGATGCTGTAAGCAAGTTCTGCTGGGTGACCAGCATCCCAGAGACACAGATCGGCGCGCTGACCTGGTGCGATCGTGCCCCGGTCGGACAGGCCAAGTGCGCGGGCGGCGACCGTGGTGGTGCCTTGCAACGCTTCCATCGGCGTCATGCGGAACAGGGTACAGGCCATATTCATTGCAAGTGTAAGGGATGTCATGGGCGATGATCCCGGGTTGCAATCGGTTGCAACCGCAAGTTGTATCCGAGAGGACCTGAGATCGACGAATGGTGGCATCCGGGTTTCGCGCAGAGTGTAGAATGCGCCGGGCAGAATGGTGGCCACCGTACCCGAGGCCGCCATAGCAGCAATGCCGTCAGGCCCCAGAAATTCCAAGTGGTCGGCGGAAAGTGCGCCATGTTTTGCAGCAAGGACCGCGCCTTTCAGATCTGACAGTTGTTCGGCATGCAGCTTGACTGGCAGGCCAAGGGTGCGGGCGGTTTTGAACAGACGATCTACCTGGGCGGGGCTGAATGCGATCCCTTCACAGAAGGCATCCACCGCGTCGACCAGCCCTTCGGTACACGCCGCGTGCAACGACGGGATGGCGATTTCGTCGATATAGGCATCGGCGCGACCGCTATATTCGGGCGGTATCGCGTGGGCGGCAAGGTGGGTCGTGGTGATGCTGACCGGGCGCACCTTCGCTATGCGGTGTGCGGCGCGCAGCATCTTCAATTCATCTTGAATGGTCAGGCCATAACCGGACTTCACCTCGATCGTCGTGGTGCCCGCAGCAATCATCGCGTCCACGCGCCCAAGGGCTGATTGCAAAAGATCATCCTCAGAGGCTGCACGGGTGGCCGCGACGGTCGACAAGATGCCGCCGCCCGCCCGGGCTACATCTTCATAACTGGCCCCGTTGAGCCGTGCCTCAAACTCGGCAGCGCGGTGGCCGGCAAAGACGATATGCGTATGACAATCAATCAGGCCCGGGGTCAGCAACTTTCCCTGGCAATCGTAGCTGGAGTAGGTGCCGTAGCCTTTGGGAAACTCCGCGCGCGGCCCGACCCAGACAATTTTGCCATCCGCCAACAGGACTGCACCGTCTGCGATCAGCCCATAGCCGCCGATCATCGTGGCCAGGGTGGCATTTTGCAAGAGAATCGCCATGACGCTTGCCTTATGTCTGCGCTTTATACTATTATGTCTGCACATAATATCAGATGTCAAGTGAGGCCACTATGACCGTTCTGTCCGCCGACACTGCTTTGCTACCAGATGGCTGGGCGCGTAATGTGAAGGTCGAAGTCGTGGCGGGACGGATTGTCAGCGTCGCGGCGGACACTGCGATTTTGGGGCCAGCCTTCGGGTGTTTGCTGCCTGCGCTTGCGAACCTGCACAGCCATGCGTTTCAGCGGGCAATGGCCGGGATGACGGAACGCCGCGGACCGGTGCCAGACAGCTTCTGGTCGTGGCGAACACTTATGTACCGGTTCCTCGATCATCTAAGCCCAGATGATGTGCAAGCGATCACGGCCTTCGTTCAAATGGAAATGCTGGAGGCGGGCTATGCCAGCGTTGCCGAGTTTCACTATCTTCATCATCAGCAAGGTGGCGCGCCCTACGCGGATCTGGCCGAAATGTCAGGACGGATCGTCGCCGCGGCTGAACAGTCTGGCATCGGCCTGACACTGCTTCCGGTGCTGTATGAACGGGGCGGCTGTGATGGGCGGGCGCTGACGGCTGGGCAGGTTCGCTTTGGCAATGATATGGACCGGTTTTCTCAGCTATGGCAGGGGGCGGCGGCTCATGCGACGGGCGAGGATATGGTCGTCGGGGTGGCCCCGCATTCCTTGCGTGCCGTGTCGGAACAGGGTCTTCGGGCCGTCGCGGCTCTGGCCCCGCAGGCCCCGCTGCATCTGCATATCGCTGAACAGGTGGCCGAAGTCACCGAGGTGCTGGCGCATCGGGGTGGGCGTCCTGTCGAATGGGTGCTGGCAAATGCTGATGTTGATGCACGCTGGTGTCTGATCCACGCAACGCAAATGCTGCCATCCGAAACGCTTGGCCTGGCGGCGACCGGGGCGGTGGCAGGGCTCTGCCCCATAACCGAGGCAAATTTAGGCGATGGCATTTTCGACGGGGTCCGCTGGTTGGGGGCGGGGGGGCGTTTTGGCGTGGGGTCTGACAGCAACGTACGCATCAGCTTGACCGAGGAATTGCGGCTGCTGGAATATTCGCAAAGGCTGGTGGCCAAAGGGCGGGCGATGTTTGCAACAGAGGCGCGATCCACCGGGCGGGTTCTGTTTGACGGTGCCGTGCAAGGCGGCGCGCAGGCGGCAGGGCGGCAGTCTGGCGGCATCCGGGTGGGCGATTGGGCCGACCTCGTCGCATTGGACATGGCGGCAGTTGATCTGGAAGGGCGGCAAGGCGATGACATTCTGGATGCGCTGATCTTTGCCGGCGATGACCGATTGGTTGCCGATGTCTGGGCTGCGGGGCGCCATATGGTAACGGCAGGGAGGCACATTCGGCGCGAGGCGATCGAGACGGGCTATCGCCGGGCAATGGCCGGGTTGCGGGCGCGACTGTGACCCGGGCGAGTTGGGAGGATATTCGCACCGAAGTGATGCGCCGCATTCGGATGCGGCAATGGATGCCGGGGGCGGTTATCCCGACCGAAGAAATTCTGGCCAATGAATTTGGCTGCGCGAGGGCCACGGTCAGCAGGGCATTGCGGGAACTTGCTGGGTCAGGGGTGCTGGAACGGCGTCGCAAGGCAGGGACGCGCGTAGCACTGCATCCGGTGCGCAAAGCGACGCTGGATATCGCAGTGACACGGTTGGAAGTGGAAGGCCGGGGGCAGGTCTATGGCTATCATCTGATCAAGGCGGTTCTGTCGCCGGTGCCGATGGCTGTCGTATCCAAACTGGGCATTGCGCAGAGGGCTGAATGGCTTCACCTGACGTCGCTGCATTTGGCGGATGGGGTGCCGTTTGTGGCCGAGGATCGCT
Organism: Pseudorhodobacter sp.; assembly: GCA_031402355.1. Taxonomy (GTDB): domain Bacteria; phylum Pseudomonadota; class Alphaproteobacteria; order Rhodobacterales; family Rhodobacteraceae; genus JACMNW01. Next base: position 6,819 of record JANNSG010000067.1, read on the forward strand.
GGTTGAACCCTGCGGTGGTGTTCGACCCCGCACCGGATTTCGCGACCATCAGCGCGAATGAATGGCTGGTGACCCATGTCAGTTATGCGCGCGGCGACATTGCCTTTTCAGCCGCCAATGCGCGCGAAGGCGAAGCCGAGATGCTGGGGGTCGGCATGGGTACGGCACTGTTCATTGCAGAACGCTGTACCTGGGGGGAGGTAGAGCCGATAACTTGGGTAAGGCTGGCCTATGCGCCAGGGTACCGGATGCTGACGGCAGTTTAGCGGCTAATGCAGGCAAGATGAGTATTTAAGTGAAGAAAAAGCCGCAGACTCAGGGTTTGCTGAAATGCGCCTTCACGATGCGCAGCAGTTCGCGGTGCAGGCGTGAGGTACGGTTGCGGATATGGGTGGCGGCGAATACCGGCTGGTGCATGGCGGGCACATCCTTGACGATCTGAAAGCGGCCGGTCGCCACCATTTCGCGCGCGGTGGGTTCCATCACAAAGCCTGATCCGCCCATGGTATTCAACAGGGCGGTCACTGTCAGGCTTTGGCCGACCGAGATCGGGCTGATCGCAAGGTCTGGCAGAAGAATGCGATGCTCTCGCTCGAACGCGGGTGAGAAATGCGGCACGATATGGCTGGCAGGCGAAAGGCCCGCGCTGTGGTCGGTATCTGAACTGATCAGGAGATAGGTCATATCGCCCAGCGTGGTAAAATGCAGGTCAGGTTGCGCTTTGGGTGTGAACAGGACGGCGAAATCCAGATTTCCGGTCAGCAGATCAAGGCACATCTGGTTCGAATAATCGGGCTCGATGTAGAAGGCGCAATCGGGCAGGCGGGCGCGGAATTGCGGCATCCAGTCAGCGATCATGCCCGCCGCAAGATCGTTCTGGATGCCAAGACGAAGGGTAATGGCGGCGTCGCCCTGTGGCGCTACCCGGCGGCGCGCCTCATGCCATTCATGGCGCAAGGTGCGGGCGTGGGATTCGAACCTGAGCCCCTCAGTTGTAAGATCCGTCCCGGCCCGGGACCGGGTGAACAGGCGCGCATCAAGGGCAGTTTCAAGGGCGGCGATGCGACCGGACACCGTGGACTGGGTGATGGCAAGTCGTTCGGCAGTCCGGTTGAAACTGCGGGTTTCGATCAGGTCGAGGAAGGTTTCGATCAGTTCGATTTGCATGGCACGTCCTTGAGATTATCAAGCAAAAGTGGGAACCGGTTTTGCAGCCCGAAAAGCGAATTCAACAGAGTCTTTCCTAATCGGAGTTTCCGATCAATAGCCGCCCATGTAGCGAATTGAAAGCCCCGCCGTGTCAGCCGATACTTCGCGTAATTTCGGAGGGTTAAATGTCGGATTTTCCTGATCGCGCGCGGGTTGTAATTATTGGTGGTGGGGCGGTCGGCGTATCGTCATTGTACCATCTGGCGCTGGCCGGTTGGACTGATTGCGTGCTCTTAGAAAAGAATGAGCTGACGGCAGGCAGCACATGGCATGCGGCGGGGAATGTGCCGACGTTCAGTTCCAGCTGGTCGATTATGAATATGCAAAGGTATTCTGCGGAACTTTACCGAACGCTTGGCGAGACTGTTGATTATCCGATGAATTATCACGTCACCGGATCAATCCGCTTGGCGCATTCAGCGGAACGTTTGCAGGAATTTGAGCGTGTGGTAGGCATGGGTCGCTATCAGGGGATGGATCTGAAGATCCTGACGCCGGATGAGATCAGGGACTATTACCCGTTTCTGGAAACCCACGATCTGACCGGCGCTTTGTATGACCCGAACGATGGTGACATTGATCCGGCGCAACTGACCCAAGCGCTTGCCAAAGGCGCGCGGCAGCTTGGAGCGCGGATTGAACGGTTTTGCCCGGCCACTGGCGTTCGGCGGGAAGGTGATGAGTGGGTCGTGCAGACCCACAAGGGCGATATCCGCTGCGAATTTGTAGTGAACGCAGCCGGGTATTATGCCCGTGAAGTTGGCCGCTGGTTTGGACGCGATGTGCCGATGATGGTGATGAGCCATCAGTACATGCTGTTTGATACCGTGCCAGAAGTAGAGGCGCACACCAAGGCCGCGGGCCACAAGCTGCCCCTTTTGCGCGATGTGGACAGCAGCTATTACCTGCGGCAGGAAAAGAACGGCTTTAACCTTGGCCCCTATGAGCGGAACTGCAAGGCGCATTGGATCAGCGAGGATGATCCTTTCCCAGAAGACTTTTCGTTCCAACTGTTTCCCGATGATCTGGAGCGGTTGGAATGGTACATCACCGATGCCATGGCGCGGGTGCCTTTGCTGGAAAAGGCACCGCTGACGAAGGTGATCAATGGTCCTATCCCCTATACGCCCGACGGCAACCCATTGATCGGGCCGATGCCCGGTGTGCCAAATGCGTTTGAGGCTTGCGTGTTCACCTTTGGCATTTGTCAGGCCGGGGGGGCCGGCAAAGTGCTGGCGGAATGGATCACCGAAGGGGC
>JANNSG010000068.1:0-19979 GCA_031402355.1 Pseudorhodobacter sp.
CAGGCCAGCAGCAACGGAGTGGCCAGCCGCAGGGTGGAATCGAGTATCTGCAAAAGTGTTGCGTAATCCATCAGGCGGCCCCCGTCTTGCTAGACAGCGTCTTGCTAGGGCTGGCCTTGCGGGGGCGGAAAAACACGCCCAACATCATCCGCACCATGTGATCCAGAGCGCCAGTGAACAGAATGACCAAGCCCTGCACCACCACGCGCAATTCAATCGGGATCTTGGTCCACATGCCCAGCTCCGCCCCGCCTTGGAACAAAAACCCAAACAAAATCGCCGCCAGCAGCACCCCGAACGGATGGTTCCGCCCCATCAGGGCCACCGCGATGCCGATGAAACCGGCACCAGAGGCGGAATTTTGCACCAACCGCCCGCTTTCACCCATCACATTGTTGATCGCCATCAACCCCGCCAGCGCGCCGGAAATGATCATCGTGATCATGATGATCTTTGTCGGGTTTATGCCCGCATATTTCGCCGCCGGTTCCGATTTGCCAAAGGCGCGGATCTGGTAGCCCAGCCGCGTGCGCCACAGCAGCGCCCAAACCGCCACACAGGCCGCCAGCGCCACGAATATCGTCACATTCGCCGGCACAGCCTTGGTGAAAATCAGGTTTAACCCCGGAATTTCGTTCAACGCAGGCAGCGCGGTTTCAGGTGCAAACCGGGCTGTTGCCGGGTCCATCTGCCCCTTCGGGCGCAGCACATCTACCAGCATGTAGACGATAAAGGCGGATGCGATGTAGTTGAACATGATCGTGGTGATAACAATGTGACTGCCACGTTTTGCCTGCAAATAGGCAGGGATAGCCGCCCAGACCGCGCCAAACGCCGCAGCCCCCAAGGCCGCCGCAATCAACGCCACCGACCAATGCGGCCAAGGCAGTGCCAGACAGACCAGCGCCACGCCCAGCCCGCCCAACTGCGCCTGCCCCTCACCGCCGATGTTGAACAGCCCGGCATGAAAGGCCACCGTCACCGCAAGGCCGGTAAAGATGAAACTGGTCGCGTAATAGAGGGTGTAGCCCCAGCCGTAAGCCGACCCAAGCGCGCCATCGACCATAACCTTCAACGTCTCAACCGGGTCTTCACCAATCGACAAGATCACCAAGGCCGAGATGATCGCCGCCAGCAAAAGGCTGACAAGCGGCACCAGCACCACATCGGCCCATTTTGGCAAGGAACCCATCACGCGGCCCCTTTCACGGGGTCAGCCACACCTGCCATCAGCAACCCCAACTCCCGCTCGTTCGTCTTGGCAGGATCGCGCGTACCCATGATCTGGCCATCAAACATCACAGCAATGCGGTCTGACAGGCTCATGATTTCGTCCAATTCGACACTCACCAACAAGATCGCCTTGCCCGCATCGCGCAGGGCTACAATCTGTTTGTGGATAAATTCAATCGCGCCGATATCTACCCCGCGCGTTGGCTGGCCGACCAACAGAAGGTCCGGGTTCCGTTCAATTTCCCGCGCCACAACGATCTTTTGCTGGTTGCCACCCGAGAAACTTTTCGCCGCCAGCGTCGGGATCGGCGGGCGCACATCGAATCGTTCCATCTTCGCCACGGTATCGGCCTTGATCGCGTCATTATCCATGAACACCGCGTTTTTCTGATACTCAGCAGCGTTGTGATAGCCAAACGCCACGTTTTCCCACGCCGTAAAATCCATGATCAAGCCAAGGCTCTGGCGATCCTCCGGCACATGCGCAATGCCCTGCGCGCGGCGCGACTGGCCATCCGAATGTCGTCCGGTCAGATCAACATCCACCCCGTTCATCCGCACCACACCCGTGGCCCGCGCAATGCCGCCCAGCGCCTCCAGCAATTCGGATTGTCCGTTGCCAGCCACGCCCGCAATGCCCAGAATTTCCCCCGCGCGTATCGACAAGCTAACGCCTTTCAGACGTTCCACCTTATCATCATCGCGCACGCGCAGATTTTCCACCTCCAGCACCACGGCACCGGGGTTGCTGGGCTTTTTCTCCACATGCAGCAGCACCTTGCGGCCCACCATCAGCTCGGCCAGATCTTCCGGGCTGGTCGCATCGGTTTCCACCGTCGCTACCATTTCGCCGCGCCGCATCACCGACACCCGGTCAGTGATATCCATGATCTCGCGCAATTTATGCGTGATCAGCATAATGGTTTTGCCCTGCGCCTTCAGCCCGCGCAGGATGCGAAACAGATGGTCGGCCTCGGCAGGCGTCAACACGCCCGTCGGTTCATCCAAAATCAGAATATCGGCTTGGCGGTACAGCGCCTTGAGAATTTCCACCCGCTGTTGGTGGCCAACAGACAGGTCTTCGATCAAGGCGTCAGGATCAACGTCCAACTCGTATTCACGCGATAGATCGCCCAATATCCGGCGGGCTTTATCAAGCGATGGCGCCAGCAAACGCCCATCTTCCGCGCCAAGAATAACATTTTCCAGCACCGAAAAATTCTGCACCAGTTTGAAATGTTGAAACACCATGCCGATGCCAGCGGCAATCGCTGCCTGACTGTCAGGAATGGTGGTGGCCTTACCGCCGATCAGAATCTCGCCGGAATCGGCTTTGTAAAATCCGTATAGGATCGACATCAATGTCGATTTTCCGGCCCCGTTTTCGCCAATGATCCCGTGGATAGACCCACGCGCCACCTTGATCGAGATATCCTTATTGGCCTGCACCGGCCCGAAAGCTTTGGAAATACCGCACAACTCGATGGCCAGCGGCGCTGTGTCTGGGGCGGCAGTTTCCTGCCGCCCCGTATCGGTGTGACCCGACATGTATTTAGAACGTCGCTGCCGGGCAGGTGTCGTCCGACATGTAGTCATGCACAACCAGTTCGCCGGATTTGATCTTTTCGGCAGCTGCATCAACAGCAGCCTGCATTTCCGGGGTCACAAGAGCCGCATTGTTCTCGTCCATCGCATAGCCAACGCCATCCGCTTTCAGATCCAGCACGTTAAAGCCAGGGGCCATTTCAGTGCCTTCTTTGAACGCATTATACACGGCTACATCAACGCGCTTCAGCATGGATGTCAGCACTTTGCCGGGGTGCATGCCGTTCTGGTTGCTGTCCACGCCGATCGACAGGATGCCTTCATCAGCCGCTGCCTGCAGAACGCCAACACCTGTGCCGCCAGCCGCTGCATAGATCACGTCAGCACCTTGCGATTTCTGCGATTTGGCAAGTTCAGCACCTTTGACCGGGTCATTCCATGCGGCAGGTGTGGTGCCGGTCATGTTCAGAATAACCTTTGCGTCGGCCTTAGCTGCCAAAACGCCCTGCGCATAGCCACAGCCGAAGCGGCGGATCAGCGGAATGTCCATGCCGCCCACAAAACCGACCGTGCCGGTTTTCGAGGCAAGGCCAGCCATCATACCAACAAGGTAGCTGCCTTCATGTTCGGTAAAGACCACCGATTTCACGTTTGGCTGTTCGACGACCATGTCGATGATTGCAAATTTGGTGTCCGGGAAATCAGGGGCCACCAAAGCCAGAACATCGCCAAACGCAAAGCCGGTCATCACAACCGGGTTAGCACCCGATTCCGCCATCCGGCGCAGCGCCTGTTCGCGCTGGGCTTCGTCCTGCATTTCAATTTCTTTGAATGTGCCGCCCGTTTCAGTGGCCCATTTGGTCGCACCGTTGAACGCCGCTTCGTTGAAGGATTTGTCGAACTTGCCGCCAAGATCGAATATGATCGCAGGCTCGGCAGATGCCACGCCAGCGAACAGCGCCAGCGTTGCAGCCGCGGATAGGAAGGATTTCATAAGGGTCATAGGGGTCTCCCGGTTTATGTTTTTAACGGGTCACAGCCGCAGCAGGCAACAGCGGCCCGGGCGGCAGGATCGTGCATGATTTAGGGCGTTTTAAGCCAAGCCGGTCAATAGCTATTTGTAGGTGGGGCAGGGTCGCTTGATCATTTGGTCAAATTCAGCAGGGTTTGCACCACCTTTACAGCGCACGGGTCAGGATCAACGCATCGATAGCGGCACCTTGGGGTTGATTGTAATAAGCTTTCCTGCGCCCAACCTCGGAAAATCCGGCCTTTAGATACAAGGCAATCGCCGCCTGATTCTGTGCAGATACCTCCAGAAATGCCGATGTTGCATCCCGCTTGCGGGCCTCAGCCAAAAAGCCAAACACAAGCCGGCTTCCAATCCCAAGTCTTCGCGCGGTCGGATCAACCGCCAGGGTCAAGACCTCTACTTCCCCGGCAACGGCACGGCCAATCAAGAAGCCCTGCGATTCGATCAAGGCAAAGCACAGCGGGTCTGCCAACAGGGCGGCAAATTCGGCCGCAACCCAAGGTCTTGGCGTGCTGAAACATGCCGCATGCAGCGCCGCCATAGCGTCGGGCGTCACGGCAGGATCACTGGCGGTGGGTCCGACGGCGGGGCCGCATCCGCCCCGCGCAAATAAAACGGCGCAGGGCGCGGTTGCGCCTGATGCCGGCGCGTTTGGGTGATGCGGGCAATCGCCTCGGCCAACGCATAATGCGGTGTGATGCCCCCCAGCCCGATGACCGTGCCAGTGACGTTTGAATGTGCTGCGTCGGTTGCAATGATCCGGGCCAGCCCATTCCCGGTATCGGTGAAGGTTTGCACATAAACCTCATCCCGCCGCGCGTCGATCATCACTGTCACGGGTCGCGGCACACCCAGCGCCAAAGCCTCTAGCGCCGTGACACCAATGGCAGGTATGCCCAACCCAAGCGCCAAACCCCGTGCCAAAGCCACTGAGATACGTACCCCGGTAAAGTTCCCCGGCCCCGTTCCTACACCAATGGCGCATATATCGGCCCAGCCGATCCCCGCCTCTGCCAACATTTCTTCCAGCAGCGGAACAAGCCGTTCCGCCTGCCCCTTCGCCATAGGCTCGTCCCGCAGGATTACCCGGTCGCCGCATAACAAAGCGGCCGCGCAATGCGCGGCCGATGTGTCAAACGCCAAAATCCACTCAGGCCGCATCTGTTTCAGGCCGCAACGGGCCGCACTTCCAGCACTTCGGGAATGTAATGCCGCAGCAGGTTCTCAATCCCCATTTTCAGCGTCAACGTCGATGACGGGCACCCGGCACAAGCGCCTTGCATATGCAGATACACAATCCCCCGGTCAAAGCCGTGGAAGGTGATATCGCCGCCGTCCTGCGCCACCGCAGGCCTAACCCGCGTATCCAGCAATTCCTTGATCTGGCGCACGATATCGCCATCCTCGCCGATGTGTTCGGCATGGCCACCGCCCGCAGCAACTTCGCCTTCCATCACGGCGGCACCTGATTGGTAATGCTCCATGATCGCGCCCAGAATGGCTGGTTTGATATGGTCCCACTGCGCATCTTCCGCCTTCGTCACCGTCACAAAATCTGTGCCAAAGAACACGCCCGTCACATTTCCGGCCGCAAAAATCCGCTTCGCCAGCGGTGATTTCTGGCCCGCCTCAGCGCTTGGGAAATCCGCCGTGCCCAGTTCCAGCACAGTCTGCCCCGGCAGGAATTTCAGCGTCGCCGGGTTCGGGGTGGATTCGGTCTGGATGAACATGCGCAATCTCCAACGGTTCTTGTCGGATATGCGCCTTGGGGGGCAAACTGTCAAGGTTTAGAGCCATTCTAAACCGCCCCCAAAACCCACACCGCGCTAAATTCAGCCCATCCGCGTAAAGCCCCTTGAACAGCGGCCCTCACCGATCAACACTGCCGAAAAACGCAGCAGCAAAAACAGGCCCCCATGTTTGATATTGACGCCATCCGCGCCGATACGCCCACTTGTGAGCGTATCCTGCATTTCAACAACGCGGGCGCATCCCTGATGCCTGATCCGGTTTTTAATGCAGTAACAGCCCACCTGACCCTTGAACGCGAAATTGGCGGCTATGAGGCCGCAAGCGTTACAGAGACAGACCAAGCGGCTTTTTATACCGAATTTGCGGCGTTGCTGAATGCCGACCCGGATGAAATTGCATTTGCCGAAAGTGCCACCCGCGCGTGGGATATAGCCTTCTATGGGTTGCCGCTACAGCCCGGTGACCGCATTTTGGCGCATGCTTCTGATTATGTGTCGAACGTCCTCGCGCTTTTGCAGCAAGCCAAGCGGCGCGGACTGCATATTGATCTGGTGCCTTCAGATGCAATTGGTCAGATCGACATCGCCGCCCTTGACGCCATGGTAACACCGCGCACAAAGCTGATCTCGTTGACCCATGTTCCCACCTTTAGTGGCCTCGTGAACCCGGCGGTCGAGGTTGGCCGCATCGCCCGCAAACATAACCTCATTTATTTGCTCGATGCCTGTCAATCCGTCGGCCAAATAGCTTTGGACGTGCGCACCATCGGTTGCGATATTCTGTCGGGCACAGGCCGCAAATTTCTGCGCGGCCCGCGTGGTACGGGCTTCCTTTACGTCCGCAAGGGGTTCCTCGATCAGATCGACCCACCCTTCATTGATCTCCATTCCGCCACATGGACCGGGCCTGATACCTACACCTTCGACCCAACTGCCAAGCGGTTCGAAAGTTGGGAGTGTTTTGCCGCAGGCCGCATCGGCCTGATGCAAGCGGTGCGCTATGCCCGCCATATCGGGCTTGAGAACATCGAACTCCGCGTTTCCCTCCTCGCCTCTGCGCTGCGCTTTGCGCTGGGGTCGATCGCCGGTATCACAGTGCAAGATCAAGGTGCGCAGAAATGCGGCATCGTCACCTTCACCAAGCACGGCGAAGACGCCGAGGCTATACGTGCTCGCCTGCACAGATCGCAGATCAATGTCTCCACGACCCAGCGTAGCTCTGCCCTGCTGGATTTTGATGCGCGCGGGCTGACATCACTGGTCCGCGCCTCCGTGCATTACTACAATACCGAGGCCGAGATTGGCCGCTTTGTCGATGTACTGGCAGGCTGATAATAGTTAGTGTCATGTGTCTCTTGCTCGATTTGACACGTGTCAAATCGGGCCGCGCCTGACTGCCCCCGGCAGGCACACCTTGCGCACCCGCCCAGTCAGCCGCGCCCCGATTCCCTAAGGCCCGATTTCCTAAGGCCTGTCTGCTGCCCTGCATCCCTTGCCCAACGGCCTTCGGCCTTATGGACAACCAACCCGAGCAAACGCTGCCCCGCAGCGTTTCCAGATCGGTCCGGGGCTTCAACGGCCACTCGAAAGATACCGGATCACGTCCGGCGTGGGGTGCCCTCATTCCCGCCGCCGCCCATACCGCGTCGCCGTCAATACCTCTGACACCGCACAGGATTTACTGTCGATATACCCCCGATCCCGGAAGTACCCGCGCACCATGGCATCCGTTACCGCCGCCTTGCGCCCCTTGGGATAGACACACCAAACCCCCAACTCCGGTGCGGCTGCCGCCAGCGCAAACGCAGCCGCCAAATCCGCCGCCTTTCCCAAAACCACCACCAAAACCCCGGCCCGCCCCAATTCTTCCGTCACCACGCCATGCAACGCCGCCGCCAACGCCGCATCTTCAACTGCGCCCAAAACAAACGCCAAACACGTGGGCGTAACCCCCAACTTCTGCGCCAATGTGGGCACGGGCTTTTGCAACGCAGCCAACCACGGCGCTGCCTCCGACTCGCCCAGTTCCAACACCAAAGGCCCGCGATCCGTTTCCAACCGCAACCAACCCTGATCGACGGACATAGACGTGATCGAGGCACGAGTAACCTGCGCCCGTATCCCGCCACGCAAGATGATTTCGGTGGATTCGAGTAAGGCCCGCACCTTAGCGCTCTGGCCCTGCCATTGGGCGATGGTTTCGGTGTTGCGGCCCACAGGGGAGGGTCCTTTATTTGCGATGGTTGCTTCTGCCTCAAAGCATAAGGCTAACAGATAATTTCGTAAGTCGACGTCGCCGCTTGACCCAATTTACCGGTTCTTGCTCGTGGCCCAAGGCCACGGGCCGCGACCGACCCGCCCCCAGGGCGGGCGCGCCTTGCGCACCCGGTGCTGGCGCACGCTCCGGCCTCAAAAGGTCCCCCGGACCTTTTGCAAGACGGCCTGCGCCCCCGGGTCGGTCGCGGCCCTATCTGGATTGGCCCAGCTATTGAACAGTAGACACTTGATACGGATGCCTTTTTTACTTTTTGCAACGGCTTGCTTTCAACGCCATGTCAAGCGATGCTCTCATTATATTGGTCAGCGTTTCGGGGATTTGATGAAGGTATTTATCAGTTGGAGTGGAAAACGTAGCAAAGCAATGGCCGTTGCGGTCAAGGATTGGCTTTCGCCAATCTTACAATACGCGAAGCCTTGGGTTTCCGATAAAGACATTTCAGCAGGCGACCGCTGGGCGCAGGCGATAGCTGGCGAGTAGGAATCTTCAAACTTTGGAATTCTTTGCATTACACCTGAAAACCTTCGTTCGGAATGGATTTTGTTCGAGGCAGGCGCGCTTTCGAAATCTATGCTCGATGCGAAAGTCATTCCGCTTCTATTTGGGTTGGAATTAAGCGATTTGAGTGGCCCATTATCGCAATTTCAGGCCTTGAAAGTTGATCAACAGGGTCTGATGGATGTTGTAAAGGCAATCAACGCCGTTGCTGACACCAAAGCCGCCGAAGCAACGATTGGACAACTTGTTCCAGCTCTTTGGCCGCAGCTTCAAGAAAAACTTGATGCCATTCCAAATCAAGAAGTCTCTGAAAAACACATGCGGCCTCAAACGGAGATTTTGGAAGAATTGGTATCGCAAGTCAGGGGACTTGGATCGCGGATGCAGGACATAGACCCCGAGACTGTTGGACGTGACTACCGCTTCTCTGAGTCAAAGTATCGGGAGTTTGATCCTCGTATGATAGATGAAATGATGCACATGTCTTTGGACAGCCGCGACAGCGATATGACTCTACTAATTCTTGCTGGGTTTGTTCGCGATCGAATGCCTTGGCTCGCAGAAGCTTTTCTTGAATCTCATCGCGAACTTAAGACCGCCACTGCCGATGAAGCTCGTGAAATAGGTCACAGACTAATGCGTTTGGTAAAGGTCACTACGCGGGGACCTTTCGGTGATAGAATGATGGGCAAAAGTAAATCAGGGCACATGTTGATGATGGAACTACCACACTTTGTAGATCGCGCGATCTCAATGAGAATAGAAGCACGACAGATAGTTGATGCCAAAGGCCCCGATTCTGGGGACGATTTAGTTTAGCGCTGTTGTGACTATCTGGAGCAAAACCCGCCTAACGTAAACCCTTAACAACCCCTTACCTCCCCACCAATACCCCAACAAAATCAACCTATTACCACCCGTAACACACGTGTTACCCCCTCCGGTAACACACCCTCGTCACGTAATACTCTCCAGCCTCTCCTTACTCATATCCCCCGGAACGATTGTGATCGGGATCGGCAGGGCGCCTGAATTCTTGCTCATCTGCGTCACCAGCGGCCCCGGCCCGTTCTTATCGGTTCCCGCCCCCAAAACTAGAACCCCGATTGTCGGATCGTCGCGGACCTGCGACAGGATTTCCTGCACCGGATTGCCCTCTCGGATCACCAGTTCCGGGTTGACGCCCTGTTTATCCCGCATCCATTTCGCGAAGACCTCGAAATGAGCCTCGATCCGTTCGCGCGCCTCGGCCCGCATCAGATCGGCGACCCCCATCCAGTGTTGGTATTCCTCGGGCGGGATGACCGACAAAATCTGCACCCCGCCAGCCGTTTTTGCCGCCCGCATCGCAGCAAACCGCATCGCGTTCAGGCATTCTCGGCTGTCATCCAGCACGACCAGAAACTTCCGCATGATCTGTCACCCCCGACTGGCAATCATGCCGCAGATCACCGGGAACTGACAAGCCCAGTTAGACCGCCTCAGCCAGCAAAGCTCGCAGGTCCAGCCTGCTGTTCGTCATCGCAAGAGTGCCGTCCTTGTCGCGCGGCCAGTCCGCCTTATCCCGGTCGCGGTAAAGTTCCACCCCGTTGCCATCCGGATCGCGCAGATAAACCGCTTCCGACACGCCATGATCTGCTGAACCGTCAATCGCGATGCCAGCATCAATGACCCGCTGAACGGCGGCGGCCAGTGATGCACGGTCAGGGAACAGAAAGGCCGTATGATAGAGCCCGGTGTGACCCATCGGGGCAGGGGTGCCGTCTTTGCTTTCCCAGGTGTTCAACCCAATATGATGGTGATACCCGCCAGCCGACAGAAACGCCGCCTGCGTGCCGTAACGTGCGACCACATCAAAGCCTAGGACACCTTGATAGAACCCGATGGCACGATCAAGATCGGCAACTTTCAGATGAATGTGGCCAACGCGGGTCTCTTTGGGCAAAACTGCCATGGCGGTTCCTTTCACGTTTTCACACTGGTGATCGGTAAATATTGGAATCCGACCGCGCCCGGTAGGCGCACTTTCGCACAATCTCTGCGCATTAACAAAAAAAGGCCCCCGGATCGGGGGGCGATCCGGGGGCAATCGGGTGAACGCGGGCAAAGGGGGCAGTGCCCGGTCTTCGGGGGACAATCCGAACCCGGATGAGCGATGGGACGCTCAACACGAATGTGCCATTCGTATGAGTCCGTTTCGTGACGGATTTCTGAAGTTTCTAGAACTGCCGTGAACGGATCATGCCGACGATATCATAGACCTGATCCACGATGGGCCGTGCAATCGCATCGGCACGGGCAGCGCCCTGGCCAAGAATACGGTCAATCTCGGCTGGGTCCTGCATCAGACGGGTCATTTCTGACGTGATCGGCGACAGTTTTTCCACCGCCAGATCTGCAAGTGCCGGTTTGAAAGCGCCAAACTGCGCGCCCGCGTATTGAAGGACGACCTGCGCAGGCGTTAGGTTCGCCAAGGCTGCATAAATGTTTACCAGATTGCGCGCCTCTGGGCGGTCTTTCAAACCGTCCGGCGTATCGGGCAGGGGTTCGGCATCGGTTTTCGCCTTGCGGATCTTCTTAGCAATCGTGTCTGCATCATCGGTCAGGTTGATGCGGGACTGATCGGACGGATCGGATTTCGACATCTTGCTGGCACCATCGCGAAGTGACATCACCCGCGTGGCCGCCCCTTCGATGACGGGTTCGACCACCGGAAAAAAATCCACCCCGTAGTCATTGTTGAACTTGATCGCGATGTCTCGGCAAAGCTCGAGATGCTGTTTCTGATCGTCGCCCACCGGCACATGCGTGGCCTTGTAGGCCAGAATGTCAGCGGCCATCAGGGCGGGATAGGCGAAAAGGCCAAGCGACACGTTCTCGGAATTTTTGCCGGCCTTGTCCTTGAACTGCGTCATCCGAGACATCCAGCCCATGCGGGCGACGCAATTGAAAATCCAGCCCAATTCGACATGCGCGGTTACCTGGGATTGGTTGAACAGGATAGACCGCGCGGGATCAATGCCCGCTGCAATAAACCCGGCCGCCGCTTCGCGCGTCGCATGGCGCAGTTTAGCGGGATCCTGCCAGGTGGTAATGGCATGCATGTCGACCAGACAATAGACCGTTTCGATGCCCGCATCCTGCTTTTCGACAAACCGCTTCAATGCGCCAAGGTAATTGCCAAGGGTCAGACCGCCGGAAGGCTGGATCCCCGAGAAGATGCGGGTTGGAAAAGCCTGAGGCGTTTGGACCGGCTGAGGCATGGGATGCTCCGTTCATACTGTGGCTGGAATTTGCTGCGTTTTCGGCTTATCGCTGCGGTCTGGGCGCGTCAACCAATGGCAAAGCAATGAGACTGCAATGAATGATAACCTGAATGCACCACCGCTGAACCCCCTGCCGATGGTTGTCTGGGTGTTGGCCCTGCCGATCATTGCGATGGAGATCGTGCTGTCGCTGGCGAGTGGTGGCTTTATTGGCGGGACCGACGCCATTGGCTGGCGCATTGCCGCCGTGCAGCAGTTTGCCTATGCGCCCGAGTTCATGCGCCAGATGATTGCCGAAAGCCGCTATCCGATTGACGGCCTTAGCCGGTTGGTGACCTACCCGCTGGTCCATGGCAACATGACCCATGCCGTTTTTGTTGTGGTCATGCTGCTTGCGCTGGGAAAGATGGTTGGCGAAGTTTTTCGGTGGTGGGCCGTTATGGCCGTGTTTTTTGGGGCGTCGGTTGCGGGGGCACTTGCCTATGCGGTCGTGCCAATGACAACCGCCCCGCTGATTGGCGGGTATCCTGCTGTCTACGGCTTGATCGGGGCTTTCACATTTCTGATCTGGGTAAGGTTGGCCGCAGTGGGGGCAAACCAGAACCGGGCATTCCTGATGATCGGATTTTTGCTTGCGACCCAGCTGATCTTTGGCCTGGTTTTTGGCGGTGGCCTGGACTGGATTGCCGATCTTGCCGGCTTTTGCACCGGGTTCTTGCTGTCTTTCGTGGTCAGCCCCGGTGGCTGGTCCCATCTGCGCGACAGGTTGCGTCAACGCTGACGGCGAAGGCCACGAAAATCTGACAGCTTGAATGCACCGATCAGGCTGCCGAGGGCGAAAAAGCTGACGATGCCCGACGTGACCAACAGGCCAAGGCCCAGATAGCGCCAGCCCTCGGTGCCCAACATCGGACCCAAGACAAGCTGGCCACCCCAAAGAACCAGCCCCATGCCAAGTGAGGCCAGCACGATACGGGGCAGCCGGGCGCGGTTGCGGGCGTCAAGGCGGGCTTCATCGCCCATCCGGCGACTGCCAAGCCAGAGTTGCGCCACCATGATCCAGCCCGCAGCAGTGGTGGCAAGGGCAGCAGCGACAAAGCCGATGACGGGCAAAAGTCCGATCGCAATGGCGCAGTTCACGATCATGCAGACCACGGCGTACTGGAAAGGGCGACGGGTATCTTCGCGGGCATAATAAAGCGGTTGCAGAACTTTTTGCAGAACGAACGCGGGCAGGCCCAGACCGTAAACTGCCAAAGCCAAGGCAGTGTTGGCGCTGTCGTCACTGTCAAACGCGCCGCGTTCAAACAAGACCGAAATCAACGGCATGGCGATAACCGCAAGGGCCACGGCGGAGGGCAGGGTCATCGCCAAGGCAAATTCGGTGCCTCGGTTGAACGAGGCCCGGCCGCCCTCGCTGTCATCAGACCGCAAGCGGCGCGACAGATCGGGCAGAAGCACGGTGCCGATTGCGACGCCAACGACGCCAAGGGGAAGTTGGTAGAGCCGGTCGGCGTAAGATAGCCACGCCACTGCCCCGTCCGTAAAGCTGGCAACTTGGCGGCCCACCAGCAAGTTGATTTGCACCACGCCTCCCGCCAGAACAGCGGGGGCGGCGATTAGTGCCAGACGCTTCAGTTCCGGCGTCATGCGCGGCATGGAGAGTGACAGGCCATAGCCCAAGCGCTTTGCGGAAAACCAAGTGAACGCGAGCTGCACGATGCCGGAAATTGGCACGGTCCAAGCAAGCGCAAGGCCCATATCCCATTTGGCCCAATCGGCCAGCAGCATTGCGGCAATGAACATCAGGTTCATCAGAACGGGCACGAAGGACGCCTCAGTAAAGCGGCCGAAAGCGTTAAGAACGCCCGAAAGCAAAGCAACAAGGCTGATGAACAGGATATAGGAAAACCCGATCCGCCCGAAGGTAACCGCCATATCAAACCGCGCATCGCCGACAAAGCCCGACGCCATGGCCCAGACCAGCCACGGCATGGCCAGCGTGCCGATCAACGAAAACGCTATCAAAATCGCGGCAAGCCCGGAAAACGCATTCTGCGCAAAGGTTTGGGCATCTTCACCGGATTCCAGCTTTTTGGCGAACATCGGCACGAAGGCCATGTTGAAGGCGCCCTCGGCAAAGAAGCGGCGAAACATGTTGGGCAAGGAAAGCGCGATCAGAAACGCCTCGGCTACCGGCCCCGCACCCAGATAGGCAGCCATCATGATGTCACGGGCAAATCCGGCACCACGCGACAGCAGGGTCCAGCCGCCCACCGTGAAGATGCTGTGCATCAGTGAAATGGGTTTCATGTCTGCGCCCGTTCGACGCCAGCGGCAATGGCCTGACGGAGCTTGCGTTCAAGGGCTTCTTGCCGGCTCTTGGCATGCAGCTTCAACCCGAACATGTCTTTTACATAGAAACTGTCGACCACCTGCGCCCCATAAGTCGCGATCACGGCGGATGCGATGTAGATGTTGCCTGCTGCCAATGTCCGGGTGAGGTCATAGAGCAGCCCCGGTCTGTCACGCGTATCCACCTCGATGATGGTGTAGATCTCTGATCCGTCATTGTCGAAGGCAATATGCGTCGGAAATCGGAAGGCGCGTTCGCGTTTTTTGATCTTGTCGCGGTCCTTCAGGGCGTCGCTGGCGATCACTTCACCTTTCAGCGTCTTTTCGATCATTGTCCGCAAGCGGGGCAGGCGAGTAACTTCATAAGCTGCCCCGTCAGCATCCTGCACCCAGAAAACGGCGGTAGCATAGCCATCCTTCGAAGTATAGGTGCGGGCATCGACCACATTCGCGCCCACCAGGGCTAGCGCCCCTGCAAGCCGTGAAAAGATACCAGGATGATCGGCCAACGCAAAGCAGGCGCGGGTGGCGTCACGGCTGGGTTCGGGGTGCAGATCGATGCGGATCTCGCTGTCGTCAAGACCCAGCAGAAGGTTTGCAAACACCAGATGGGTATCGGTCGAAAGCCCCTGCCAATAGGGCGGATAATGGCGCGACTGTTCTGCCTTCAGATCGGCTTCGGGCCAGTCCGGCAAACGCATCCGAAGGGCGCGCAAAGCTTCGTCATGCCGATTTTCGCGGTTCAGGTTTTCCAGCCCGCCCTCCAGGGCATCACTGGTATCGCGGTACAACTGGCGCAAAAGCTGGGCCTTCCAGTTGTTCCAGGTGTTTGGCCCGACCCCGCGAATATCGCAGACTGTCAGCACCGTCAGCAGATCCAGTCGTTTCTTGGTCTTCACGGCCTTGGCGAAATCGCGCACCGTCCGGGGATCGCCGATATCGCGCTTTTGCGCCATGTCGGACATCAGCAGATGATAGCGCACCAGCCATTCAACGGTTTCGGCCTCGTCAGGCAGCAGGCCCAAGCGGGGGCCAACTCGCCGCGCGATCTGGGCACCCAGGATCGAGTGATCTTCCGGTCGCCCTTTGCCGATATCGTGCAGCAGCAACGCCGTGTAGATGACACGGCGGTTCACACCTTCTTTGAGAATGCCACTGGCCACAGGCAATTCTTCAACCAATTCGCCGCGCTCAATCTGGGCCAGAACCGAAATGGTCTGAATGATATGCTCGTCAACCGTATAGTGGTGATAAACGTTGAACTGCATCATCGCAACGATGGCTTCAAATTCCGGGATAAAGGCAGCGAGTGCGCCAAGTTCGTTCATCCGCCGCAAAGCGCGTTCCGGATTGCCATGTTTCAGCAGCAGATCAAGAAAAATCTGCACAGCCTCGGCATTGGTGCGCATGTCATCGTCGATCAGTGACAGATTGTTTGCAATCAGGCGCATGACGTTTGGATGCAAAAGATATTCAGATCGCAGCGCCTCTTCGAAGACACGCAAAAGGTTCAGCTTGTCCTTGAGAAAGCCGGCGGGATCGAGGACGTCAATTCTGCCCTGCACCAATTTGTAGCCCGGCCCCACTTTCTTCTGACGGGTAAACAAACCCCTGAGCGACGCTTCCGGTTTGGCGTGTCGGGCTTCCAGTTCCGTCAGGAAGATGCGGGTCAGCTCCCCTACTTTGGTGGCATGGCGGAAGTAATCTTGCATGAAATGCTCAACCGCGCGTCTCCCGCCCGTATCATGATACCCCATCCGGTCGGCAACCTGAACCTGCATGTCAAACGACAGCTGATCCGAGGCGCGTCCGGTCACATAGTGAAGGTGACATCGCGCGGCCCAAAGGAAATCTTCAGCGCGGGTAAAGGTTGCCAGTTCCTCGCGGTCAAATAGCCCGGCGCTGACCAATCCTTCAGCAGACGGAACACGGTGCAGATACTTGCCGATCCAGTAAAGGGTTTGCAGATCGCGCAGCCCGCCTTTGCCCTCTTTGACGTTTGGTTCCAACACATAGCGTTGCCCGCCTTGGCGTTTGTGACGCTCGGCCCGTTCAGCAAGTTTGGCGTCGATAAACTCGGGTCCGGTGCTGCGGAAGAGGTCAGTCCACAGTTTTTCGCTTAGCTCATCCGCAAGCGGGGCATGTCCCGCAATGAAACGGCGTTCCAGCAAGGCTGTGCGGATGGTGATATCGGCCCTGCCAAGGCGCAGGCAATCCTTCACAGTTCGGCTGGCATGCCCCACTTTCAGCTTCAGGTCCCAAAGCATATAAAGCATGGACTCGATCACCGATTCCGCCCAAGGTGTGATTTTCCAGGGTGTCAAGAACAGCAGATCGACGTCGGAATGGGGTGCCATTTCAGCCCGCCCATAGCCGCCGACCGCCAGTACCGCAATGCGTTCCGCCTCAGTCGGCGCCGCGAGCGGATGGATGAGGCGCAAGGCAACCTCAAGCGCCGTGGTTACAAGCCCGTCTGTCAGAAAAGCCTGCGATCTGACCAGAAGCCGGGCGGCATGCGGGCTTTCCCCAAAGGCGGCGGCGAGTGCTGCGTTGCCGCGCCGTTTCGCTTCGGCGATGTGCTGAACTGCCACCTGTCGCACGACGCGCGGATCAGGCTTTGCCCCCAATTCCGACCTGATCGTAGCTTGCAGAGCTGCGGTGTCAATTATTGCAGTTGCAGGAACGATCAGCGAAGCCTCTTGTGTCAGAGACATCACGTCGAAAGAGCCGATCATCGGGGCAGCTTGGGGCATTCGGGGGGTGCGGTTCAGAAGCCCGCCCCGCCAAAACTGCGCGGGGCTGGGTCGATCACCACAACTTGACCGCCGCGCACTTCGGCGACAGCAAGGCCGCGGTCATTGGTGCCATCGCCGCGCAGACGGAAGATGCCGTTGACCCCAACAAACCCTGATCCCTGGGTCAGTGCAGCACCGGTCAACGCATTGGCTTTGCCCTGCGTTACCAAGGCACCGATGGCCGCGATGCCCTCATAGGCCAGGCCTGAAATTGGATGCGGGGCCGAACCGAAAGCAGATTGATACCGGGCCTGATACTGCTGGAAAAGACCGGGATCGGGCATCGCAAACCAGCCCCCCTGAAGCCCCGGCAGACCAAGCGATGCGGCCGGAACATCCCACCGGGTCAGCCCGATGAACCGCGTCGCCGCGGCGTTAATGCCGTTTTCGCGCAAAAGCTGGGTGACCAGCGGCAATGCTCCGGCGGTGTCGGCGGTAAAGATGATGGCATCCGCGCCGCTGGCCTTTGCCGAAGCCGCGATGCCTGGAATGGCTGAGACAACACCATTTTGCGAAAATTCGTAGTTGCCGACAGAAACGACAGATGCCCCGGCACTGGATGCACCCGCACGAATTGCCGCAAGGCCAATCTCGCCTGCGGTATTGCGATCATGGACAACCATCAACTTGCTTTTGCCGTTGCGCGCCGCATACGACGCAAGACGGGCTGCTGTTGATTCGAAGGTCTGGCCTAGCACAAAGACATTGCCACCGGCGATATCGGGGTTGTTGGAAAAGCTGAGGACGTTGATCCCGCGGCTGCTGACGGCGACGCCTGCGGCATTTGCCTCTTGCGCAAAGACCGGCCCGAGGATGATCAAAGCGCCTTCGTCAGCAGCGCGGACTGCCATGGCCTGCGCCTGGCCTGGCTGGCCGCCGGTGCTGTAAACGCGCAGATCAATTTTGACGCCGGACAGATCGGAAATCGCCAGTTTGGCGGCGTTCTGCAAGCTTTGCGCCAGAAATTCATCACCTGCCTGACCAGATCCTGCAGGGACCAGCAATGCCACTGGAACCGGGGCCGATGTGTCAATCGACGGCCCGCCGGAAGTGACGCCTCCTGGCGTGCAGGCAGCGAGGACGATGGCAGTGGCGCAAACGGCCAGACGGCCCAAAGACTTGCGGGCAAGACGCAAAAAGGACAACATGGAATTCCTCACAAATGGGGGCAGGATCAGCGCAAATCCATGAGTAGGCGCTTCACACCAAGAAGTAAACTTTTGAAGGACTGCAAATTGACCAAGACTGCGGCGTTGCTCCACTCTCGGGCGATTGTGCCTGGGCTGCATTTCATCGCAACCCCGATCGGTGCCGCGCGCGACATTACTCTGCGGGCGCTGGATGTGCTGGCCGGTGCGGATTTGCTTGCTGCGGAAGACACCCGCACATTGAAACATCTGATGGAAATTCACGGCATAGCGTTGGGTGATCGACATGTTCATGCCTACCATGAGCACAATGACGAAGCGATGCGCCCACGCCTGATGCAGGCGCTGGCTGCGGGGCAATCCGTGGCCTATGCATCAGAGGCGGGCACGCCACTGGTGTCCGATCCGGGTTTTGAACTGGCCCGCGCGGCGATTGCGGCTGGCTTTCCTGTGCTTGCCGCCCCCGGTGCATCTGCTGTGTTGTGCGCGCTGACAGTTTCTGGCTTGCCCTCCGACCGATTTATGTTTGCAGGTTTCCCCCCCGTTGCCAAAGGGGCAAGGACGCGTTTCCTGCAAGAGCTGGCACAGGTGCCGGCGACGCTGATCCTTTATGAATCGCCAAAGCGCATTAACCAATTATTGGAAGACTTGTCGCAATATCTGGGCGAAGGGCGGTACGCTGCGGTGTGCCGGGAATTGACGAAACGATTCGAAGAGGTGACGCGCGGCACGCTGAAAGACCTCGCAAAGGGGTTTTCTGGCAGGGTGGTCAAGGGCGAAATTGTCGTTTTGATCGACCGCGCTGCGGCGGTCAAGGTTGACACAGGAACGGTTGAGGACGCATTGAAAAAGGCTTTGGTGACAATGACACTGAAAGATGCTGCGGCAACAATTGCCGAAGCTTTCGGTTTGCCGCGCCGTGATGTTTATCAACTGGCGTTGAAAATGGGCCCAAGATGAGCGGTGCCAGATCCTATCATGCTGGCCTTGCGGCAGAAGATCAGGTTGCAAAATTCTATTCCGGGTCTGGCCGCGAAGTTTGTGCCAGACGGTGGCGCGGATCGGCAGGTGAGATTGATTTGATCGCCCGAGACGGCGCAGAAGTTATCTTCATTGAAGTCAAGCAAAGTGCAACGCATGCGCTGGCGGCAGAACATCTGACCCTTCGGCAAATGGCGCGCATCTATGCTTCGGCGTCTGAGTTTTTGGCTGGTGAACCGGCGGGTCAGCTGACGGAAAGCCGCTTTGATGTGGCTTTGGTGAATGGTCTGGGACAAATTGAAATTCTGGAAAACGCTTTTGCCGCATGACCTGTTTGCATCCTGACCGGGGTTGCGTCATCAAAGACGTCCCGAAACCCGGAGAAGACCATGCGCCTGAAAGTAGCCCTGCAGATGGACCCGATCGGGTCTGTTAACATCAATGCTGACAGCACGTTCCGGATTGCCCTTGAGGCACAGGCGCGTGGGCATGACTTGTTCTTTTATACCGCCGACAAATTGGCCTTCGTTGAAGGGCGCGTCGTGGCGCGAGGGTTTGCGATCACGCTGCGGCGTGAAGTTGGTAACCATGTCAGCTTCGGCGCAGAAACCGAAGTGGATTTGGCCGATTTTGATGTGGTCTGGCTGCGCCAGGATCCGCCTTTTGACATGGGTTATATCACCACCACGCATTTGCTGGACATGATCCACCCCGCGACGCTGGTGGTTAATGATCCGTTCTGGGTCCGAAATTACCCGGAAAAGCTGCTCGTATTGCGGTTCCCGGATCTGACACCGCCAACCGCAATTGCACGGGATTTGGCGACAATCCGCGCGTTCAAGGCCCGGCACGGCGACATTATTCTGAAACCGCTTTACGGAAATGGTGGTGCGGGGGTGTTTCGTCTTGATCCAAATGACCGCAATCTGGCGTCGCTCTATGAGATGTTTACCGGCATCAACCGCGAGCCGTTGATCGTGCAGAAGTTTTTGCCGGATGTCTCAAAGGGCGACAAGAGGGTGATTTTGGTAGATGGTGAACCCGTGGGTGCCATCAACCGCGTGCCGCAGGCCGGGGAAACACGGTCAAACATGCA
>JANNSG010000069.1:0-9335 GCA_031402355.1 Pseudorhodobacter sp.
TCAAACTCTCAAGTTGAAATGTGTTTCCACATATCCTTGACGTCGAACCTTCGCACATCTGCCTATCCCCATAACAGAGACAGGTCTTAACAATTCATGTGCTCGTGTTTCCAAAGAAACAAAAACCCACAAACCGTGAAGCTTTCAATCCCATCATCGAAACACAACCTAACGGCTATGAAACTAGGAACCCGATATGCGTCGGCTAAATCGTCGAAAACGACCAAACCGCCCACATATCTCTTCAGATATTACCAATTTCAAAGAGCGTGAAGACCAAATTGCACGAGCCGCCAGTTGCCCAGCGCATCTCGCCATCCGTGCTTCAGGTAGTCTTGCGTAGGCTTTCGCTTTCCGCTTCCTCATTCAAACAATCCGCGTCACCGCGTCTTCTCCGCTTCGGTGAGGCGGTATCTAGGCCCACTGCCCCAGACCCGCAAGAGGAAAAAACACCGCATATGACATTTTCTTGTCAGCCCCAGCATTTCTTGGGGTTTTATGCTGCCCTGTGGCAATCTTTCGCCACTTCGGACCGCCCAAATTTCACGCAATGCGCGAAAACACCCCCTGCCCCGTGTTTTAGCCTGCGAATCCTGCCCCTTTATGGGTGATGTTTCCCCCACAAATGGTCAAAGCGATTCCCATTTGGCCGATGTCGGCTGGTGCCACTGCTTCAATATCGCCGTCCAACAGCACAAGGTCCCCTGCCAGCCCGACTTTGATCGTACCCGTCAGATTTTCCATATGCGCCGCCCAAGCACCCCCTGCTGTGTATGCATGCATGCTTTCCATCAAAGAAAGCCTTTCATCTGCCGCACCTTCAAAGGGCTCGCGGGTGATTGCCGCCTGCAACCCGCGCAGCACGGAAACATCAGTCACGGGCCAATCGCTTGCGTAAGCAACCCTCGCCCCGTGATCTGCCAGCGTTTTCCACAAATAGGCATCGGGCCAGCGAACCGTGGCGATCACTGCCTCCATCCCCGCCTGCGGAAAATCCATCACACCGGGGGCATGGGGCGGCTGAAGACTTGCCGTAATCCCCAGCGCGCCCAGACGGGGAATATCGCCGCGGTCGATCAATTCAATATGCTCGATCCGGTGTCGCATGTCGCGCAACCCGTTTGCTTCACCCGCCGCAGCGTAGCCATCAATCGTCTGGCGCACCGCGCCGTCACCAATGGCATGCACGGCAATTTGCAAACCTCGCCTGTCAATTTCAGTGCAAATTGCGTTGAACCGCACAGGGTCAAACAAAGGCTCGCCTGCGAAATCCGCTCCCGGATAATCATTCAGCAAAAACGCTGTCCGGCTATCCACCACGCCGTCCATAAACATCTTCACGAACCCGCATGACAGCCACTCACTGTCATACTCCGCCGTCATCGCACAGGCGCGGTCCAGTTCCGCCAAATCCATAAGCGGCTTGAAATGAAATGGCACTTTCACGCGGGCCGTCAAACGCCCCTCTTCCTGCATCTCTTTTAACAACTGCAACGTGTACCGATTGCCATCCATATTCACCATCGAGGTGATGCCATGCGCCGCACAATGCGCAAGGCCCGCCGCAATCTTATCTTTATCCTTTGCGCGCACTGCATCCGACGGCCATGGGTCAGGCTCGCCCCCGGTGGCAATGCCAAGTTGCAAATGCGCCTCGCCACCCAGCGCCAAAACCGGGCCAAAGGCCTCAAACTCGCGCAATTCGCCGGTCGCGGTGCCGTCTGCTGCCATCACAACCTCATGCCCGTGCGGCATCTCTGCCCCGTGCAACATCCCCGCCGCATGCAGTGCCGCAGTATTTGCCCAAACGGTATGATGATCGGGCGACATCATCGCAATTGGGCGGTCGCTGATCACCCGGTCCAAGTCATGCCGCGTGACAGGCCGCCCCAGAATATCGTAGGATGCGCCCTGCGCAATCAATAGCGCCGCGTCTGTATACTGCGCTGCATACCCACCAAAAGCGGCCTTTAGCGCATCGAACCCATGCAGTCCGCCGATCTGCAATTGCGACAGCTCATTGCCACCCAAGACCAAATGAAGGTGGCTTTCAATAAACCCCGGCAACAGCGTTCGCCCGCCCGCATCAATGACATGGGTCTGCGGGCCAGCAAGCGTCAACAGATCCCGCCCGCCCACCGCGACAATCCGCTCTTTCGCTAAAGCCACCACCTCTGCCCGAGGGTGCGATGGGTCCATCGTCAACACCCGCGCATTGATCACCATCAAATCTACTGTCATGCCTTCACCTTAAACTGCTCTTTAATCTGCTCTGCTTGGCAGCCCATTCTGCGCGGCCACGCGTCTAAAAACAAATGTTCTGATCGCAGTGCTTAACCCGCAATCCGTTCGGCCATGACACACAGCATCTCGAACATAAGGCTGATGCCAAGCCATGCTGTGCCACCCGAAGGGTCAAACGGCGGTGAAACCTCGACAAGGTCTGCGCCCACTATGGTGAGACCACGCAAACCACGCGCCACTTGCAAGGCTTGCCAACTGTTTGGCCCGCCCACCTCTGGCGTGCCGGTTCCGGGCGCAAAGGTTGGGTCCACAAAATCGATATCATACGTCACATAGGTATCGCCCGTGCCGACAATCTCGCGCGCTTCAGCCATTACATCTTCGGCACCACGCGCATGGAACTCACCAATCGGGATGATCCTGATTCCGATGCTGGCCGCAAAATCCCAATCCTCGCGCCCATAAGCCGTGCCGCGAATACCGATGATCACATAGCGTTTGGGGTCTAGCAGCCCTTCTTCCACAGCGCGTCTGAACGGTGTTCCGTGGTTATAGCGGCTGGTGCCAAAATAAACGTCGTTCAGATCGGTATGGCTATCAAACTGAATCATTCCCACAGGGCGCGCTTTGGCCACGGCGCGCAAAATCGGCAGCGTGCAAAGATGATCGCCACCGCCGGTCAGTGGCCGGATGCCGGCAGCAACGACACGGGCATAAAATGCCTCCATCCGCGCAAGACTTTCCATCAGATCGCCGGGGTTGGGTGCCACATCGCCAAGATCCGCACAGCGCGCTAAGGTAAACGGCGCCACCCAAGTGGCCCCGTTTTGCGCGCGTATCATTGTAGAGAGATCGCGCAACTGGCGCGGGCCATGCCGGGGGCCGGGTCGGTTGGTGGTGCCGCCATCCCACGGTGCGCCAATCAGACCGATCTGAACCTCATGAAAGCGCGGGTGATCAAACGGCACATAGGGCAACCGCATAAACGTGGGGATACCCGCAAACCTTGGCAGATCAAACCCTGACACAGGTTGAAAAAAGCCGTCACCGTCCTGCTCTGCCACGCCTTGCCTCCGTCAAAACCGCCTGCCTGCCGCACTACATCTATTCATTCGCATCTGTCAAAGTCATCCCCTCAACCGGGCCTGTCTTCACAGCATCACACTGCGGGGAAATTCCGCCGTCTGCACAGCGCGGCACTTGACCCGCCCTTGCGATTTGGCCTCTAAGATGACAAAAGCGCCTATCGGCATCGTTTCGATAGGCCATTGGGGGAAAAGCAATGTTCAACAAGACCGCAGACCCTACGATGGCACCAAGTAAACCCGCACCGAACGCACATAAATCCGTACTTGCCAATGATCTGAAGATCGTTGGTGAAGTGACCTCGGGCGGTTCAATCGAGATCTTGGGCGAGGTTGACGGCAATTTGTCAGCGCATGGCCTGATCGTCGGGCCCGAGGGCCGTGTTTCGGGCACGGTGCGCGCAGAAACCGTCGAGGTTCGCGGTAGGCTTGACGGCAAGATTTCGACCGAAGGGCTGACGTTGCGTGCATCGGCCCAAGTGGCAGCGGACATCACCTATTCCACGGCGGTGATCGAGAATGGCGCGTCCATCGAAGGCAACTTCACATTGCGCAAAGGCTGATCGAAAGCCGCGCGACCTTTGTCGACCATGCTTTTGGTCTTTGAGCGACAAAGCCAGGATAACCCCGCAAGGCCGGATATGCAGACTGACCTTTCCCCTTATCTTGGCGGGATCGAATATGTCAGGCTGGCCCGCGCCACAGGCTCGGCCAAGCCATCCGAATAGATCAACACATCCCCCACCACCAAAACCCGGCCCAGCTTCAGGATACGCGCTGTTCCGGTAATGTCGCGTCCAGCCACCGGCTTGCGGAGAAAATCTATCGAGGCACTTGTGGTCACGGTCAGCGCCAGGGGGCCGATCCGAGACAGGATTGCAAGATACATCGCCACATCCGCCAGCGCAAAAATCGTCGGTCCTGACACTGTGGCACCGGGGCGCAAATGCCGCGAATTGACGCGAAGGCGCAGATCAAGACCCGTTTCGTCAACCCGCCCTACGACGAACTCATCGGCCACTTCGGAAAAATCCTGCGCCAGAAAGGCCGTCAAAGCCTCCTGATCCATTTTCAGCACCATCTCTTCCCTCCGCCGCTACTGTCGCCTAGAGTTCGGCGAAAGATGGGGAAAGACAAGATGTCCGAAGACCTACTGATCCGCCGTGACGTGGGGTCAATTGCCCGTCTGGTGCTGAATGCCCCGCAAAAGCTGAACGCTCTGTCTGATGCGATGCTGGCAGCCCTGTCTTTGCAGTTCAGCCAGCTTGCCGGCGATGCGGCGATCCGGGTGGTGATCCTCGAAGGGGCCGGCAAAGCCTTTTGCGCCGGGCACGACCTGCGCGAAATGCAGGCCGGACGCCAGGCCGAAGATCATGGCCGTGTCTATTTCGCGGATCTGTTCCATCGCTGCTCGCAGGTTATGCAGATGATCCCTGCATTGCCCCAACCGGTGATCGCACAGGTGCACGGCATTGCCACCGCTGCGGGCTGTCAGCTTGTCGCGTCTTGCGACATGGCCATTGCTGCCACGGGTACAAAATTCGGCGTGAACGGCGTAAATATCGGGCTTTTCTGCTCCACCCCCATGGTCGCACTGTCACGCAATGTGCCTCGCAAGGTTGCATTCGAGATGTTGACGACGGGGCAATTCATCGACGCCGACCGTGCGCAGCAGATCGGCCTGATCAACCGCCATGTGGCGGCCGATCAGCTTGCGGCCGAGACCCAGACCCTTGCGACAACCATCGCCGCAAAACTAGGCAAAGCCGTCAAGATCGGCAAGCGCGCGTTTTATGACCAGATCGACCTTCCGTTGCCTGCGGCCTATGATCATTCTGCCGCGGTCATGGTCGAAAATATGCTTTGGCGTGATACAGATGAGGGAATTGCCGCGTTTCTGGAAAAGCGCCCGCCCGATTGGCAGACTTAGACCCGGGCTCGCAATAACCCTATGCCCAGCGCCAAAGCCAGGCAAGACATCGCAAGACAAGCTGCATAAACCGCCGTCGTTCCGCCAAGGCCCAGGAGCGCGGCACCGAAAACAGGCCCCGTTGCAGTGCCCAAAATGGGCGCCACTGCCGCCGCGCCTGAAATCGCACCAAACCCGCGCCGCCCCAGCAACTCGGCCAGAAGCACTGGCCGCAGGATCGACGAAAGCCCGATCCCGATGCCCTGCAGCAGCGCAAAGCCAAAGATAAGAAATGGCGCCAGCCCCGCCAGCCACAGCAATCCACAGGCCAGCACAATCGCGCCCAGCAACCAGATCGTCGCCCGCGCATTGCCGACGCGGGTCTCGTTCATCAGCAAGGCAAGTCTCCCCGCCACTTGCGCAGGACCAATGCATGACGCCGCCAGCACAGCCATTGCCTCGGGCGCACCTCGGTCAGTGAACAACACCAAGGCATAGGTGATCATCACGGAATGGGTGATGTATGTCAGGCCGAAAATTGCTGCCAAAGCCCAGAATGCGGGCTTTCGCAAAGCGGCGGCCACCGCACCAGGTTCCGGCGCGGGGCGCGCCACCTTGACGCCTTGAAGACGGCGCAGCCGCATGACCCCAAGCAGGTTCACCGGCACTGAGCCCAGGATGATGACGCAAGCAAAGGCCGCCAATGCACCCTGCCCGCCAAAAGCGCCTCCCAGCGCATGCCCCAGCGGAAATGACAATGTTGAGGCAAACCCGGCCACCAGCGTCACCTTGGTGATCGCGGCCCGCGCCCCGTCACCCAGGCGCCG
Organism: Pseudorhodobacter sp.; assembly: GCA_031402355.1. Taxonomy (GTDB): domain Bacteria; phylum Pseudomonadota; class Alphaproteobacteria; order Rhodobacterales; family Rhodobacteraceae; genus JACMNW01. Next base: position 6,066 of record JANNSG010000069.1, read on the forward strand.
GGTCAAGAAGGCAAAACAGGTTTCATAAAAGCTGCCCGCCTGTGCCACTCCGATGACCGACCAGAGGCCCAACCAGGCAGCAGGTGTCGGGGCCATGGAAAGCCCGATCAGTGCTGCTGCCCCCAGAACTGGCATCCAGATCAACATCTCGCCACCCCAGCCTCGGTCCACCAGACGGCCGGTAAATGGTGTCAAGACCGCTGTGACCAGAAACGCCAGCGTCGGTCCGGCAGCCAATTGTGCTTTGCTCCACCCAGTTGCAAGTTCCAGATCCGGCAGCAGTGCCGCGAAGGCATAGTAAAGCGCGGCATAGGTAAAGGTCTGACCGATTGCCAAAAACCAAACTGGACCGTCAACCCCTTTGGCGGCAGTCATAGCCGATAGAGTTCGCTAAACTTTGCTTCGAGATAATCCAGCAACGGCCCTTCGTCGGGTTCAAAGCCGCACGCCCGGGCCACCGTTTCGTGTGGCGAATAAAGCCCGCCGTGCCGCTGTACGTTTGTCTGCAACCAACCTGTCGCAGCCGAGGTGTCGCCCAGCGACAACTGCGCGTCCAGATCCGGCACCGCTTTGCGCATCGCTTTGTGCAGACAGCCCGCGTAGACGTTTCCCAACGAATAGGTCGGGAAATAACCAAACAGCCCGCAAGACCAATGCACATCTTGCAACATGCCATGCGATGGGCGGTCAACGTCGACACCGAAATCAGCCTTGAAGCGGTCATTCCATGCAGTTTCCAGTTCAACTACTGCCAGATCACCCTTGATCAAAGCGCGCTCCAGATCAAAGCGCATCATGATGTGCAGATTATAGTGTATTTCGTCTGCCTCGGTACGAATGAAGCCGGATCGCACTTTGTTCACTGCGCCATAAAATGCTTCGGCTGACGCAATGTCCACCGTGCCAAACTGAGCACGCATCCGGTCAAGCATATAACCCGAAAACGCGCGCGAGCGGCCAAGCTGGTTTTCGTATATCCGGCTTTGGCTTTCGTGCACCCCCATGGAAACACCCTGCCCCAGCGGCGTCAGGCCATATGCCTCATCAATACCAAGCTCATAGCAGGCATGGCCGACTTCGTGGATGGTCGAATAAAAACAGTTGAACGGATCGCGCTCGACAACCCGCGTTGTAATCCGAACATCCCGCCCCGAACCCGATGAAAACGGATGTACCGCCAAATCCATCCGCCCGAAGGCCCAGTCATAGCCAAAGGCTGCCGCCAATTCGCGCGCAACGGCCAATTGTCCTTCCGCCGCATAGCTGCCCGTCAAGCCGGAGGGTTGAAACGTCGCCCCCAGAACGGCCGCCCGTAACGCCACCAGTCTGGGCCGCATTGCATCAAACATCGCGCCAAGGCTGACCGCAGTTGCCCCCGGTTCGTAGTCGTCAATCAGCGCATCGTAAAGATCGCCTCCCTGCGCCAGTGCTGCCGCCTCTTCGCGCTTGAGCCTGATCACTTCGGCCAGGGTCGGCAAGAAAGCCGCCACGTTTTCACCTGCTCGCGCCTGGGCCCAAATGCCTTGCGCCCTTGATGTAAGCCTGGCCAAAGCCTGCGCCAGATCGGCGGGGACCTTGCTCATCCGCGCGTGGTTGCGCCTGATGTGGCGCAAGTGCGCCGCCTCAACCGGCCCGTCCGGCTGTGCTGCCTCCAGCCAAAGGGCGATCCGCGGGTCCGTCCGCCTTGCGTGCAAAACGCCTTCAAGCGCAGAGATTTCTTCGCTGCGCTGATCGGCTGCGCCGCGCGGCATTACAGTTTCCTGATCCCAGCCCAAACGCGCCGCCACCTGGCCCAAAGCTTCGGTTTCCCGCTGGAACGCCATCAATTCGGTGAATGCCGGTCTGACGATCGTCATATCGTGCCCTTTCGGATAGACCCCGCAGCGGGATAATTCGCCAGATACCGCGCCCGAAGGATCGACACCCACAAGACAACAGCCCCTATTTGATGGGAAATTGCCGGATGCAGGGCCGCCGCTGACAGCACTGTCACAACCCCCAGCGCCACTTGCCCAACCATTATCGCCATCACAGCGTGAAACGCCCGCCGTGTCGCCAGATAAGGCGATTTGCGCCCCCGCAGCCAGACCACAATGCCGTAGGCAAACAGCAGATACCCCGACATCCGGTGAATGAACTGCACCAGACCCGGGTTCTCAAAGAACGCAGCCCAAAGGGGCCGTGGCTCTCCTTGCGGGTCAAGCACGACAAACGCATCAGACGGGAAAAACTCACCGTTCATCAACGGCCAAGTCGGATAGTTTCGCCCCGCATCTATGCCTGCAACCAAAGCCCCCAACACGATCTGCAGAAATGTAAAATGCATAAGGCCGGTGGACATGCCAAACAGCTTTGCCTGCCGCCCGCGCCGCGCCTGCAGCAAATCCGTTTCGCTTCGACCCAGCAGGAATACTGCCCAAGCGATCAAGCCAAGGATCACAAATGCAAGCCCCAGATGTACGGCCAGCCGGTAGGACGCGACATCCACCTTCGCCCCCGTAAGCCCCGAGGCGACCATCCACCAGCCAATGGCACCCTGAAGGCCGATCAACGCGCCAATCCCCAGCAGGCGCTTTGTCCAGCGGGCCGGGATCTTACGCGTCACCAGAAACCCCACAAAACCCGCAGCCCAGACCAGACCGATCACCCGACCAAGCTGCCGATGCCCCCACTCCCACCAAAATATGCCCTTGAACGCCTCCAGCGTCATTGCGCTGTTTTGCACCTTGTATTCCGGTGATGCCTGATAGGCCGCAAATTCGGCCGCCCATGCCGCGTCATTCATTGGCGGAACCGCTCCCGAGATGGGTCGCCATGTTGTAATCGACAGCCCGGAATCGGTCAGCCGGGTCAGGCCACCGACTGCGATCATCACAGCGACTAGGGCAAACAGCGCCAAAAGCCAAAGCCTGACCCCACGCCGCGCACCAAGCCCGCGCGCATCAATGCCGCCTGCCTGCGTCGTCGCAACGGACGCGGCTGCAACCTCTTCAAAAATCTTGCGTTTGCCTGCCATGCCTGTCTCCGCTTTCGGCGAACACTAGGCTGCCCCACGCGCCCCTTCAAGGGTCGCAATCGCCACATCCTCTCGGCTCCGTCATTCAATAAAAAGGTTGACTGATATCCATCATTTCTATAATTCAACTATATGGTTGAACGAATCATAGCAGACCCGCTTACCCTTGCCCTGAAAGCCGCCAGCGATCCCACGCGGCGGTCAATCCTGACCCATCTTGCCCAAGAAGGCCCTGCCCGTGTCACCGAAATCGC
>JANNSG010000070.1:0-18136 GCA_031402355.1 Pseudorhodobacter sp.
TCGGCCGTCATCGGATAGGTGTTCGCCCGCCCCCGTACCCCGTCGGTGCCAAACAGTTTACGCGTCATTCCACATCTCCCACAGTGACGGCACGCCACAGCGCAAGCGCCTGCCGCGTCTCGCCCACATCATGTACCCGCAAAATCTGCGCCCCTTGTGCCACGGCCGACAGAGCAACAGCAAGGGATCCGGGCATCCGCGCTTGTGGATCATCCTGCGATGCGATCGCACCGATAAAGCGTTTGCGCGACGCGCCAAGCAAGATCGGGCAGCCCAGACCATGAAACATCGAAAGTTGCCGGATCAGCGCCAGATTATGTGCCTTTGTCTTGCCAAAGCCGATGCCGGGATCAATCGCGATTGTGTCGCGCGCGATACCGGCGGCAGCGGCGAAGTCTATTCTTTGCGCAAGGAAATCATAGACATCCAGCACGACGTTTTCGTAAGTTGGGGTGTCTTGCATGGTCTTTGGGGTTCCGCGCGCATGCATCAGAACTACTGGCACCGCACGACTTGCGATCAGCCCGGCCAATGCCCCGTCAAATCCAAGCGCCGAGACATCATTCACAAGTGTCGCACCCGCATCAAGCGCCGCCGCCGCGACATCTGCCTTGCGCGTATCAATTGAAATCGCGGTGGCATGACCGCTTGCGCGCAGCCCGGCGATAACAGGCGAGACGCGGGCAATCTCTTCGTCGGACATGACGTCCGCTGCCCCCGGCCGCGTGCTTTCACCGCCGATATCCAGAATATCCGCCACTGCCGCCATCGCTTGTCCGGCATTCAGCGCCGCGTCAGCCGCCAGAAATCGTCCTCCATCGGAAAAACTGTCGGGTGTTACATTCAAAATGCCCATGATCCTTGGGCGCGTCATCGCAAGCCCGGCAAAATCCCTGCGTGGGGCAACAAGTCGCTGCCGCTGCTGTGCCGTCAGATCGGACAGATCGCCCAAATAGGCCGCGCGGCCACGCTCTTGAATTTCGACCCGGTTGAACCAGCACCAACCACCAGCCAAGGCCTCGGCACCGCCCGGGCGCGCCGCGTCAGTCATTGCAATGGGCCGGACATAGATCATGGACGCCGAGTTAGGCCAAAGGCCTGGCTATTGGCAAGCCCTTCGCAGTCACGCCCGTACCACCGGCACGCGGCTTCCTGCCGGAAGTGTCATATCCGCGTGAACGATCAACTGAGTTGCTGCCAAGGCCTCGGCCAGCCAAAGCGCAAGGGCCAGCGCATGGCGCGAGCCCGGGCCATCGACGGCGTCCAGAACCAGCTTTGAGGGGGCCCAGACGATCATCTGGCCGTGTCTCATCGCCCAGTCAATCTCGGTGCGGGTTTGAACAACCACGCAGCGCGGATCACGTGCCGCCAGCACCCAAGCGTTTTGCTCAATTCCCAGAAGATCAATCCGCCGTTGTGTCGGCCTGTGGCCAGTTTGTGGCAAAGCCAGATCTGACGGCCCCACTGTCAGGATCACGGGCAGCCCAAAGGCTTGCCAGCCATCCAGCCGCGCCGCGATGTCCGGGGCCGCGATCGCCTTGTTGTCAAGATACACGACCAGCGGATGCAGAGAGGTCACTGCGCCATCTGCGCCAACCGAATGCAGACCCGTTTCGGCCCGGCTGCGGACAATTTCGACACCCAACGCATAAGGGCCAATGTCCAGCTTTTCGATCCGCACAAAGACGCGCATCGCCTGCGGTTCGGCCAAAATCCGCTCCGCAACCCTTTCGGCCAGCGTTTCCAACAGATTAAGCCGCTCTGCTGCCAGTTCAGCGGCAATGGCTTCGGTGATGCGATCATAGGACAAGATCCGATCGACATCATCACGCAAAGGGGTGGGGTTGGGGCGAACTTCAACCACGACATTGAATTTTACCCGTTGCCGGTGGCCGCGTTCTTGCTGAAATGCCCCGATATCGACCTCAACCACATGGTCACGCAGGCTGATCCTGTCTCGCGGGTCTGCACTGTCTGTCGCATCGGCACGTTCCTCCGGATGCGAAAAAGCAAGGCGGATATCATTGGTCATGGCGTGCCTTGTTACCGCATCTGTCTTGCGCACATTATACGCAATTTGCTGATCTGCTTTGCCCTAAGGCGGCGGTCAAGACAAGGGCGCCGACAATTGCCCTGTGCGCCAGACACGGCGACATCAAGTCAGGGCTGGCGGTAGAACAAATGGGCGCCAATTGCGGCTGTTCGCGGAAACCGATGGGCCCAGCCGGGCCGCGCACCTTTGGAATGGAAATAGGTGGCGCCCTGCGTCAAGGCGCGGGGTGCGCCATCCAGCATCACCCGGGCAATCCGTCCGGCTCGGTCAACGGCTGATCGTTCTTGCATCACATCCTTGCGGCCATCGCAGACATAAGAGAATTGGCACCCTTTGCTGCCACCCTGATTGACCACAGCGCAAACCGTGGACGGAAACCGCGGGCTGTCAGCACGATTGAGGATCACTTCGGCAACTGCGAACTGGCCTTTCAGGCTTTCGCCGCGGGCCTCAAAATACAAAGCTTTGGTCAGACATTGCCATTCTGCATCACCGTTTGGTGCAGGCTGACTTGCCAACCACGCCGCGTCGTAACGCAGCAACACCGGTTCGGCCTTTCCGCCCCTGCGCAAAATGACATTTGACCCGGCAGCCAGACTGACAAATTTCCGCAATGGCTTGCTTGCCGCTGTATCCTCTTTTGTACCAAAGACGGCCGATGTCGCACTGACCACTGTTGGTTCGGGCAATTCCGACCGGGTCGAGGCCGTTTCCGAAAAAGCCGCTCCGCCCAGGGCCAGTAGCGCCATTGCGGCGCCCGCCCAGATATGTCGCATTTTCATTTCGTCAGATCCCGGTTGTTGTCACAGCATCGCGGTGCAGATTCGCGATCACCGGGGGCTAATCGACATTGTCCGAAGCGTCCAGCCTAGTGACATATTTAGCACATAAAAAAGCCATATTTCGGCGGTTTCCCGCCAATCAGTGAATGTTTTACATCAATTAACCCAAGTTAATCATTGATAAACATAGACATTCAACCATGTGGGTCATTCAGGGCCAGATGCGCAGCCGCCAGTCGTGCAAGCGGCACCCGGTAGGGCGAGCATGACACGTAGTCGAATCCGGCCATGCGGCAAAAAGCGATCGATTCCGGGTTTCCCCCGTGTTCGCCACAGATCGACAACACCAGATCGGCCCGTGTTTTGCGCCCGCGATCCGCGCCGATGTGCAACAGTTCACCCACGCCATCGACATCCAGCATGTGAAACGGGTCTTCGGCAAAAACGCCTTGCTGCACATAAGTGTTCATGAAACGGCCCGCGTCGTCGCGGCTAAGGCCGTATGTCATCTGCGTCAGATCATTAGTGCCAAAGGACAGGAAAGTTGCATGTTGCGCAATTTCGCCCGCCCTCAGCGCTGCACGCGGGGTTTCCACCATGACGCCAAGCCGGTAATCAAAACTGACGCCGGTCTTGGTGCGCACGGACGCGGCCAGGGCGTCGATCCGGGTCTTGACCAGCTCGACCTCGCGCTTGGCCGAAACCAGCGGGATCATGATTTCGGGCACCACAGGGTTGCCTCTGCGACCAATTTCAACCGTCGCCTCGAATATCGCCTGCGCCTGCATGTCGTAAATTTCGGGCAGAACAACGCCAAGCCGCACCCCGCGCATCCCCAGCATCGGGTTCACTTCGGTCAGCGCCTCAGCCCGCCGTGTCACCTCGGACAAAGGCCGGTCCAGCGCTTCGGCCAATTCGCGCAAACCTTCGCGGGAATGCGGCAGAAATTCGTGAAGCGGCGGGTCGAACAGGCGAATACAGACGGGCAGGCCCTGCATGATTTCAAACAATTGCACGAAATCTTCGCGCTGCATCGGCAGCAACCGCGCCAATGACGCAGCCCGGTCTTTTGGCGTATCGGCAAAGATCATCTCGCGCATCGCAACAAGGCGGTCTTCTTCAAAGAACATATGCTCGGTGCGGCACAGACCAATGCCCTGAGCTTCAAAGTTGCGCGCGGTTTGCGCATCGGCGGGCGTATCGGCATTGGCGCGCACGCCAATATCGCGCACATCGTCGGCCCAAGACAGCAACTTGCGGAAATTGTCATCGAGTGCCGGCGGCAGCATTTCTGTTGCGCCCACCAGCGCCTCGCCCGCTGTGCCATCGACAGTGATGATATCGCCTTCGGCGAAAACCCGGCCATCTTTGGCCACCAGACGGCGCTCCTTGCCATCCAGCCGCATGTCAGATGCGCCAACGACGCAGGGCAACCCGAGGCCCCGCGCAATCACTGCTGCATGACTGGTCATGCCGCCGCGTTCGGTCAATACAGCCGCAGCCGAATGCATGCCGCGAATGTCTTCGGGCGCAGTTTCACGGCGCACGAGGATGCAAGGCTCGCCCCGCGCCGCCGATGCCTGTGCGGCATCCGATGAAAATACGATCCGCCCGGTCGCCCCACCGGGGCTGGCAGCAATGCCGCGCACAATCACGTCACGCGCACCCCGCGGATCGACCTGCGGGTGCAGAAGTTCGGTCAAAGCGCGCGGTTCAACCCGCAGAATCGCTTCATTTCGGCTGATCACGCCGTCATCCGCCAAGGCCACCGCAATGCGCAGGCCCGCGCGCGATGACCGTGCCACTTTGATGGCATCCAGCACAGCAAGCCTGCCATCATCGACGGTAAATTCAATCTGCATTTCTTCGCGCAGTTTCTGGCGACATTTGCCGCCAAACATCTGTAAATCCGCAAAAATTTCAGGCGCGATATCTTCCAAAGACGGCCCACGCGGATCGCGCGTCAGATACATAGCCTCTGTTGTGGTCAGCGCGTCACGGCCCTGACTTTGCCCCAGATACCGCCCGATCACGCGCGGGGTGCCCGTGACCGGATCGACGAACTGGATGACACCCGACCCCGATATCCCCTGCCCGATGCCTTGGGCCATTTCCTGCACGACAAGGCCCAGCCCCGCCCCTTCGGGCGCGCCTTTCGCTTGGCGCAGCAGGCGGGCAGAGGTGCCTTCCCACGCCCGCGCCATCGACCGCAGGACTTCGGCAAGCTGTTTCGCCGGGTCTTCGGGAAAGGCTTCGTCCATCTCGCGGCTGTAGCTTTGCAAGGCAGATTGCAACGCGCCGCCGTTTTTATCGCCGTGCATATCCAGTTCCAGCCGTGCGACATGGGTGGCATAGCTTTGCACAAAGCGCAGATACAGCGCATCGCCCGCCGCTTGGCCGTGGCTGTCGCACAAAACCTTATGCCGTGCCGCATTCAGCCCGATGTTCAGGATCGACCCCGGCCCACCCCAATCGGGGTTTTCCGGGCTGGGGCGGACGGAAATCAGCGGGGCCGACCCGAAATGCCCCAGTATCGCCTCGCAATCCACCGGATGCCCGGCGGCGATGGCCTTTACCGTTGCGGCAGGTAGGGAAACGGTTTTTGGCACCGGCAAATCAAGCCGCACCAGCCGCTGCAAACACTTCGCCCGCCAGCCATGCGTTGCCGTTTTGATCACCGCCGTGGGGGTGATTTCGGCAAAGTCGGTGAGTGGATCAAGTTTCTGCACTGCGGCACCTTTGGTTTCAGGCGCAGCATAGTGGGTTTGTCCTGTCACGCAAGCGTTACGCTGACACAAGCGGGGGCCAGCCCCGTCGACAGTGGGCTTGAACCACTGGCGCACCACTGTCGACCCCCGGGATATTTGTGAACAGATGAAGAGTTTAACCGTCGAGTTTGGTGAGGTCGGCGACTTGCCCGCAAAGTGACCGGATGCGGTGCAGCAGGTTCAGTCGGTTGCGGCGAAGGATTTCACTGTCGGCGTTCACCTGCACGGCGGTGAAAAAGCCGTCGATTGGGGCGCGAAGTTGCGCCATTGCGGCCATCGCGGCGGCGAAATCTTCGGCTTTCATCGCTGGGCTGATCTTTGCTTCGGCGACATCGAGGGCGGCAAATAAGCTGCGTTCTTCGTCACAATCGGCAAAGCGCACGTCCGCACCGTAGGAATATTCGACGCCGTCTTTTGCTTCGGCCTGCGCCAGGATGGTCGAGGCGCGCTTGTAGCCTTGCAGCAGGTTCGGGCCATCGTCGGTTTTGAGGAACGCGGCGAGCGCTTCGGCGCGTTTGACCAGCAGGGTCAGGTCATCATTGCCGGGCATAGCGAGGCAGGCGTCGATGACATCGTGGCGAATGCCTTGATCGCGGAGGTAGGTTTTGAGGCGGTCGTGGAAGAAGGTGAGGAGGTCGGCAGGTTCTTTACGAATGCGATCTTCAATGACCTTTTTCTCTGCCATAATCTGTTTCAGTTTTTCCATAGTAAGCCGTCGCTGCATGATTGCTTCGCGAAGTTGATCCCGGTTCAGAGCCATTGCTCCAGACGTGATTTGGTGCTCAAAACTCTTTGGGTCGATGGCACGATGCTTTTGTAAACTCTGTATTGTGCTTTCTCGCTCCGTGAGCAGTTCGCGAATTACTCTTTCAGAATTGCTGAAACGGCTAAGATTGTGCTTCTCATCTCTCGTGAGCATTGAGAGACGTGGACTACGCTGAACAACCGTCACTATTATTGACGCAAGATGAACCCTCAAAGAATTCTCATAAATTAAACGGCTCACACCTAGGACCGCCCTTCGCAACGCAAATGGGTCACCACTTCCGGTTGGCCGTTCTACATCGGTCCAGAAATGTACAACTGTATCGATCTTGTCGGCCAGCGCCACGGCCACGGATACAGGCTCACTTGGCACGGCGTCGCTTGGCCCCAAGGGCGCGTAGTGGTCGCGGGCGGCGTTGGCCACGGCGGGGGAAAGGCCCGCTTCCGCTGCGTAATAACGGCCCATGGTGCCTTGCAGTTCGGGGAATTCGCCGACCATGCTGGATCGCAAATCAAGCTTCGCGGTGCGGGCGGCAAGGGCGGCCTCAGCCGCATCCGCACCTACCAAGGGCGCGATTTCGGCGGCCAACGCCGCGATGCGCTCCACCCTATTAAACTGGCTGCCCAGTTTGTTGTGGAAGGTGACGGATTTAAGACCCTCGGCCCATTCCATCATGCCCGCCTTGGCCACGCGCAGGTCATTTTCCCAAAAGAACTTGGCATCGCTCAACCGCGCCGACAGCACCTTTTGATTGCCCGCAAGGATGGTGGCACCGTGGTCGCGTGTCACGGTATTTGCCACCGTCACAAAGCCCTCAATCCGGCCAGACTTGGCGCGAACGGAAAAAAACTTCTGATGCTCCCGCATGGATGTTTGCAACACTTCCGACGGCAGGCCCAAAAACGCCTCTCCGATTTTGCCCAACAGCACGACGGGCCATTCGACCAGCCCCGCCACCTCGGTCAGCAAGCCCGCGTCTGGCACCACTTCCATGCCATTGGCAAAGGCTTGATTGGTGGCGTCGTTCCAGATATGCGCCTCACGCTCCGCAGAATCCAGCATCACAAAAGCGCGGCGCAGTTTGGCGGTGTAGTCATCAAAGCTGGAGACGGGGAACCGTGCCGGGGCCAGAAAACGGTGGCCTTCGGTGGTGTTGCTGGCGGTGAGGTGATCGACCGCTACAGGCACCACTTCCGCGCCAGCTTCATAGGCCAAGATGCACAGGATGGATTGCAAAGGCCGCACCCAACGCAAGGCGCCATCGCCCCAACGCATGGATTTCGGCCATGGGAAATTGCGGATCGCGGATTCCACCACCTCGGCCACAATCGCGGGGGCGGCGCGACCGGGGCGCTCTATCACCGCAAAGAAAACCTGCCCCTTTTTGTCATCACGCAATTCCAACTGATCCCGCGAAAGGCCCGTGGACCGCAAAAACCCCTCAATCGCCGCATCAGGTGCGTCAGACTTCGGCCCTTTGCGTTCTTCGCGCACGGGACGGCTTTCGCTAGACAGCCCCTCAATCGCCAGCACCAACCTTCGCGGCGTGGAAAACACCCCTGCCCCCGCATAGGTCAACCCGGCCTCAACCAGCCCGTCCGTCACCAGCTTTTTCAGATCATCCCGCGCTCTCGCCTGCATCCGGGCGGGGATTTCTTCGGAGAACAGCTCTAACAGCAGATCGGGCATGGTCAGTTTTCCAGCTTTTGCAACTGATGCCACGCATAGGCGCGGCCATCGGGGAACACGGCGACAACGCGGTCCACATCGGGGTGAATGGTGGCTTCGGACAGAAAGGCAATCGCCTCGCCGGTTTCCAAGGCTTTGCCAATTGCCACGGCATCAAAACAATCGAACCAGCCGGGGGCGACCAGCGGCTCGGCTCTTTCATAGACCACATAAGTTTCGGTCAAGAGTGCCTGACTTAGCGGGGTGGTAAAGCACGCCCGAAACCGCAGCGGTGACGAATTGGCGTCAATCCCTGTCACGTCATTGGCGACAATCACTTCGGGCACTTGGCCGTTGATCGGCGTCAGGCGAATTTCGGCTCCGGGCTGAAAGGCCACGGGCTCGTAAAACGCATAGACCTGCAACCAATAGATCGCGATCCCCGCGAGCAAACCGCTTAACACCAAAAAACCCCCGATAATCTTGCCATTCACGTCGCTGCCCCCGGCATATCTTTACCTGCATCGGTATCCCGGAACGCATCGGCACAGCGTTTGGCAAGCGCACGCACCCGGCCAATATAGGCCTGCCGTTCAGTGACTGAGATCACACCGCGCGCATCCAGCAGGTTGAACAGATGCGACGCCTTGATGCATTGGTCATAGGCCGGATGCGCCATCACGATGGTGCGGCCAGCTTTATCCGGCTGGGCTGCTGTCAGGATACGGTCACATTCGCTTTCCGCATCGACGAAATGGGCCAAAAGCATCGCGGTATCAGCCTGATCAAAATTCCAGCGCGAATATTCCTGTTCGGTTTGCAGGAAGATATCGCAGTATTTCAATACGATGGGCGAAGACGGGTCATTGAACGGCATGTCCATCACATGATCCACGCCTAGCACATACATGGCCAGCCGTTCCAAGCCATAGGTCAACTCGCCCGAAACCGGCTTGCAATCATGGCCGCCGACCTGCTGGAAATAGGTGAACTGGCTGACTTCCATGCCGTCACACCAAATTTCCCACCCGAGGCCCCAGGCGCCAAGCGTTGGGCTTTCCCAGTCATCCTCGACAAAGCGGATGTCGTGCAGAGACGCATCAATGCCAATCGCGGCCAGTGACCCAAGATACAGGTCCTGCAGATCCGGGGGCGATGGTTTGATAATCACCTGATACTGATAATAATGCTGCAAGCGGTTCGGGTTTTCGCCGTAGCGCCCATCGGTAGGGCGGCGTGACGGTTGCACATAAGCGGCGGCCCAAGGCTTGGCTCCCAGAGACCGCAAAGTGGTGCCTGGGTGAAAGGTGCCTGCCCCCACTTCCATATCGTAGGGTTGCAGAATGGCGCAGCCTTTGTCGGCCCAATAGGATTGCAGCCGCAGGATAATCTCCTGAAAGCTGCGGGGCTGAACGGGGGCATCAAGCATCGGGGCACCTACGGGTCAAACTGCGCTTGTCATAGGCAAGGCGGCGCACAGGGTCAATGTGTGGCGGCGCGGCATAAGGGCGGTAAAGCCACGCTTCTTTCGGCATTTGAAAAAGTCTGCAAGCTTGCACTGGCAGATATTGTGACAGCCATATAAACCACGCTGATTGGTTGCAGCTTTACGGTATGGGATCGGCACTTCGATGAAACACATTTTGTTTGCGATTGGTCTGATGCTGGCCGTGGTATCCGCCCCCTCAGCCCGGGCCCAGGAGCAGGTCTGGGTACAGATCGAGGCCATGCCCACATTGCAAGACGCACAAGACCGGGCGCGCGCCTATGCATCTGCATTCCCCAATATCGCAGGCTTTCAGCTGAGATCAGGTTGGTACGGAATTGTCGTCGGCCCCTATTCGGTCGAAGCGGGGGCGGCGAAACTGGTCGAACTGACCCGTGAAAATCTGGTTCCGCAAGACAGCTACATTGCCGATGGCAGTGATTTTCGTCAGCAATTCTGGCCTGTTGGTGCGCCTGCAGAACTGCCCGCGCCAGATCCATCCGTCAGCGCCGATCCTGCAATTCAAGCCCCCGACGTAGCACTTGTTCCCGACGTGGCACTTGCCGAGCCCGTGATCACACCCTTGCCAATCATCGCACCCGAAGAAACCAAAGCCGAGGCGCGCAGGGCCGAAGCAGAGCTTTCGGCAGAGGACCGGCAGGCCTTGCAGACCGCCTTGCAGTGGTTTGGTTATTACGCCTCAACCATCGACGGCGATTTCGGCCCCGGCACCCGCAATTCTATGGCCGCCTGGCAAACCGACAATGGCGTTGATCCGACCGGGGTTCTGACCACCACCCAGCGCGGCACCTTATTGGCCGCCTACGGCCAAGCCCAGGCCGAACTGGGTTTGCAAACCATCACGGAAACGCAGGCCGGGATCGAGATAACCCTACCAATGGCGCTGGTAAAGTTCGATCACTATGAGCCGCCTTTCGTGCACTACACGGAGAAAGACAAGTCCGGCGTGCGGGTGATCCTGATCAGCCAACCGGGCGATCAAAGTGCGCTTTACGGGCTTTACGACATTCTGCAATCACTGGCTGTGGTGCCGCTTGGCGGCGAACGCAGCCGTGATGAGCGGTCTTTCACCATTTCGGCCAAAAGCAGCACGCTTGAAAGCTACAGCTATGCCGAACTGTCGGGCGGGTTGATCAAAGGATACATGCTGGTCTGGCCACCGTCCGATGCAGACCGCATGTCCCGGGTGCTGGCCGCAATGCAGGCCTCGTTCAAATCTATCGGCGACACTGCCCTTGATCCGGGTCTGGCTCCGATGGCGGACGATACCCGTGCGGGGCTGTTGTCTGGGCTCGAGGTTCGGCGCCCAAGACTGTCTCGATCCGGCTTTTTCGTGGATGCCACCGGGCTGGTGCTGACAACCACCGAGGCCGTCGCCAAGTGTGGCCGCATCACCCTTGAACGCAGCAAAGACGCCGATCTTGTCTTTGCCGACGCAGCATCGGGCGTGGCGCTGCTGAAACCAAGGTCAGCCCTTTCCCCATCGGCCGTGGCCGAGTTTCAGGCCGCACCCGGCCGGATCGGGGCGGAAATTGCTGTTTCGGGCTATTCCTACGAAGATACCTTGCCCGCGCCGGTTCTGACCTTTGGCGCGCTCGAGGCGCAGGCCGGTCTGAACGGTGAGACGGGGGTCAAACGTTTGTCACTTGATATCCAACCTGGCGATGCCGGGGGGCCAGTGCTGGACAGTACTGGATCCGTTCTTGGCATGTTGCTGCCACGCGCGACCAGCTCCAATCAACAGCTACCCGCGGGTGTCGCCTTTGCCGCCACCACTGCTGTCCTGACGGCAAAATTGGCCCAGGAAGGCATCGCACCGGCACCTTCGGTGCGCGTAGGCGCAATCGCACCTGAAGATCTGTCGGCGCTTGCCACTGGCATGACGGTGCTGGTTTCGTGCTGGGACTGAACACTTGCCGCGTGCAGGGCGACCACTTTGGTTGATAGGCGCCTGCCCCTGGGTTCAGGTCAGGGTCGCCAGAATCGCGGCAAGGTCAGAACAAGAATGGCCATAAGGCCAAGGCGCCCCATCAGCATGGCCAGCGTCATGATCCATTTCGCGGCGTCAGGGTAATCTGCGAATGTTCCCGTGGCGGCGATCATGGGGCCAAACCCGTATCCAATGTTGCCAAGCGTTGACCACACGCCCCAGACCGCCGATTCCGCGTCTACCCCCACCATCGTCATGGCGAGGGTCAACATGCCCAGCATCAAGATATAGCCGACTAGAAAAAGGATCAGCGAATCAAGGACATCCACGTTGACGTTGCGCCCGTCGTATTTAACGGCAACGACGCGGTTTGGTGTGGCGATCTGCCGGATTTGTGCCAACAACGCCGCCCCCGCGATTTGCACCCGAAAGACACTCAGCCCGGCCGCCGACGATCCCGAACAGGCACCAATCACCCCGATCACATAGGCCACCACCAATGCGTAGCCACCCCAACTTGCGAAGCTACCCGACGCGAATCCCGTGCTCGACATGATCGAGACCAAGTTGAACAGCGCCTCGCGAAAGGCCGGCTCAAACCCCATGTCCGATGTCAGCAGCCGCCACAGGGTAACCGACCCCACCGCATAGGCAATCCAGCGCAGATAGGCGCGCACTTGGCGGTCCCGCCACAACGGCCCGGCCTGCCCGTTGACCAGTTGCACATAGCGCATATAGGGCAAGCTGCCCAAGATCATGAATGCCGCCCCGGCATATTCCAACGCGCCACTATAGATGCCGAATGACGCCATTTTTGGTGAAAACCCGCCTGTCGAAATCGTCGATGCGCCATTGGTGACGGCGGCAAATGTGGTCATCCCAAGCACGCTATAGGTGGCGATGCACAGCACAGTCAGGACCAGATAGATGACCATCAACTGACCTGCGATATCGGTGGCCCGTGGCAAGGCCTTGCCAAAAGTGTCAAAGCCTTCAGTGCGGAAATACTGCATGCCGCCTACCCGCAATACCGGCAGAAAGATCATGGCGATGATGGCGATCCCCAGGCCGCCAAGCCAGTTCAGCATGGCCCGCCAAAGGTTCATCCCGTCTGGCAAATCGTCTAACCCGGAGATCACCGAAGCCCCGGTTGTCGTGATCCCCGATACCGCTTCAAAATAGGCATCCGTCAACGCCAGTTCCGGCGCGCCAAGGTAAAACGGCAGTGCCGCGAAGAAAGGCACGACACCCCAGATCACCACCGTCAGCACATAGGCCTGCCGCGTATCAAGGGTCCTGCCCAGCGAATTGCGGGTTGCCAGCGCCAGTATCACCCCGGTGCCGCCTGTCAGAATCGCACATTGCAGAAAATCGAGACCGTTTTTGAGCCCGGCCCGATGATCCACCACGGCAGGGACCAGCATCATAATCGCAAACACGATCAGGATGCGCCCGACAACATAGGCAATAGGGCGAATATCCATCATGGCGATGCAATACCCGGCCCCGCCGCCCGCCGTCAATGCGCCAGCCTACCTGCGCGTCAACAAAGCACGCCGACCCAGAACAGGCATAAGGTCATCACCCGGACGGGAAATACCAAGGGTACTTTGATCAGCATCCTGACATCAGCCGACGTGAAACAACGTTGTGAACAGACGCGGATCAAGACTTTCCGCAGCAAACGTCGGTCCCTTGGTCAGCAGACTGACAGCATCATGGCTGTGCAGACTTTCCTGATGGCTGGCCAAAACGCGAAAATCCCCTATCCGCGGGTCCTGCTCCAACTGCTCGCAAAAACTGCGGGCGGCGTCTTCGACAAAAATCGGGTTTGCCGCGTTCAGTTCCGCAAATGCCTGCTCGTCCTCGCGCTTGACCATCACTTGGGTTTCGGTCGGCACCCCGCGCCGCGCCAAGCCAACCAGATCTTCAAACCACAGCACGGCACCCGGCCTGACCTCGACCGAAATCCGCGCAACCGACCGCTGCGAATGCGGTGTCGCCAATTGCCCCCGTGTCATGCGGGCATGTTCAGACAGTTCCAGCGAACAGGGGCAAGTGCTGGAATAGACATAATCCAGATGCATGATCTTCTTGCGTGTGTCACCGACATCCACCAATTCCATCGCAATGTCATAGTACTGCCAGCCGACCAGACCCGACCGCAGCGATGTCACCTGCATTGGAAAAGACACCCGCATCTGGATGCGGGCATCAAACGATCCCAGATCGCGCTTGTAATCCTCCAGCGCCGCCTCGATGACCTCAAAACTGAACTGACGTTCGGCATGGGCGTAAAACGACCGCATGATGCGGCTCATGTTGATGCCCTTCTTTTCCGCCTCAAGGCTGACCGTGCCGGTGACCGATGTCTCCAGCATCAGATCGCCCGCGTCTCGGGTGTGATAGCGGATCGGCAGGCGGAAATTGGAAATGCCGACATGCTGGATCTGGGTCTTTGACCCGATGATCAGACTGGCAGGCCCGTTCTGCAGATCGGGAAGCCCGGCCTTGTAGGTATCATCCGCCAGGAAATCTTCCGGATAAACCCTGCTCAGCGACGAATGGCCCCGCCCCAGCAGAACATTCGCCACCGGATCCAACGCCTGAATTTCTGCCTCAGACGCAGCACCCGCCCAAAGCCGCAACAGTGCCAGCGCTGCTTCGGCCTCGTCCTGGCTTGGCTTTGCAACAATCTCAGCGCTGTGAATGGTCATGGCGACCTCCTGATCTTGACGAAGTGTTGTCTAACATATGGGATCATAACGCCGACAATCCACCCTTGCAGCCTGTAGTCCTGGCAAAATCCTGCGGTTCAGGCGGTTTGCAGCGCCGCCATCAGATCGCCTACCAGATCACCCGCATCCTCTAACCCCACCGAAAGACGGATCAAACCCGGCGTTATGCCCAGCAGATCTTTCTGGTCCTGCGGCAGGCGCTGATGGGTCGTTGTCGCCGGATGGGTCACAATGGATTTCGCGTCCCCCAGGTTGTTGGATATCTTGATAATGTCCAACGCATTCATGAACCTGAACGCCGCATCCTTGCCGCCCTTGATGTCAAACGTCACCAAAGTGCCGCCAGATCCCATCTGTCGCTGCACCAGTTGCGACTGCGGATGGCTATCCAGCCCCGGATAAATCACCCGTGACAGTGCCTGATGCCCGTCCAGCGCGCGTGCCACCACCAATGCTGCATCCGCCATTGCCCGACAGCGCAGATCCAGCGTCGCCATGCCGTTCAGCATGATCCAGGCGGTGAACGGCGACATCGAGCCGCCTGTGTGCTTCATGTATGGCTCCGCCACCTTGCGGATGAAGTCCGTCGTGCCACAGATCACGCCGCCCAGCGCGCGGCCCTGCCCGTCGATATGCTTGGTGGTCGAATAGACCACGACATCGGCGCCCTGTTCGACTGCGCGGCTGAAAATCGGCGTCGCAAATACGTTGTCGCAGACCACCAAAGCGCCCACCGCATGGGCTATCTTGGCGACCCCTGCAATATCAACCACTTCCAAGGTCGGGTTTGACATGGATTCGAAAAACACCGCCTTGGTGCCGGGCTTTACGGCTGCATGCCAGGCCGCCAGATCAGTGCCATCAACGAAATCGACGATCACGCCATAGCGGCGCAGAACCTCTTCCAACACATAGAGACAAGACCCGAACAGCGCGCGCGATGACACCACATGATCGCCGGCCCGCAGCATAGACATAAGCGCGCCTGAAACGGCTGCCATGCCGCTGGCGGTGGCAAAGGCATCTTCGGTGCCCTCAATCGCGGCGATGCGTTCTTCGAACATCCGCGTCGTAGGGTTGCCGTAGCGGGCATAGATGAACTCATCCTCGCCTGCCTTTTGAAACCGTGCTTCGGCCGCCTCGGCGCTGTCATAGACAAAGCCCTGCGTCAGAAAGATCGCTTCCGCCATCTCGCCATATTGGCTGCGGCGGCTGCCCTCATGCACCAGTTGCGTGCGTGTTTTCCAATCCTTGCTCATCCGCGCCTCCAGCATGTTTGGCCAAAGCCAATAAAAAACCCCGGCCACCACAAGGTGCCGAGGCCTATGCCCGGTCCCTCTTTAGCGGAATGTTTAACGTGGCCCGCAATCCGGTAACAAAGCGCCACAGATGTCAAATACTCGCCTTCAGCGGCGACGTCAACCGCATCGGCACACGTCACGCACCTGTCATACCGCCGTTAAGCATCCGTCGCAGGGCCACGCTAGAAGAAGCCAAGATAACCCCGCCTGCTAAAAGCAAAAAAGGCACTTATCCACATGCCGATCCTGCGCATCAATGCCACCGGGTACATCCCCCAGCTGGCCGGGCCTGATAGCAGCAATGCCCCTTTGTCCGACGCCCTGAAGCCGCATCTCAATGGCACCCCCGTGCTCATCATGCTGCACGGCTACAGCTATTCGCCAAGCAGGCCGAACTGCAATCCTCATGATCAAATTCTGAAAAGCGGTCAGGATCATCCCCAAACCCGGCTTCAAAGCTGGCCCCGCCGCATGGGATACGGGCCGGGCACGCCCGACCGCGGCCTTTGCATAGCTTTCGGCTGGGAAGCGGGCGGCACCATCTGGCGGGCAAACCGCGAGGCCGGGCGCGCCGGCCTTGCCCTGGCCAATCTTGTCGAACAACTGGCCGACCATGGCGCGGGTGCAGTGAACATCATGGCCCACAGCCTTGGCGCAAGGGTAGCGCTGGCCGCTTTGCCAAACATCCGCCCCGGGCTGGTCGACCGAATGATCCTGCTGACCGGGGCAGAGCTTCGATCGAGGGCCGAGGCCGCCCTGATGTGCCCGGCAGGGCGTCTGACCAAAGTGCTGAATGTGATCAGCCGCGAAAACGATATCTTTGACTTCATCTACGAATGGCTGCTGGCCCCGCACCGCTACGGCGCACGCGCGCTTGGGGCCGGTCTGGCCCTGCCACAATGCGTTACTGCACAGATTGATCACCCGGATCATCTGGCGGGACTGCGCGATCTTGGGTTCGCCATCGGCCCGGCAATGCACCGGATGTGCCATTGGTCAAGTTACTTGCGGCCCGGTCTGTTCGGGCTTTACCGGGCCTTTCTGGATCCCGCGACATCGCTTGATCTTGCCCATCTGCGCGACGCCTTGCCGGCCCCGCTGACCCCGCGCTGGTCGCGCATATTCGCCCTGCCGACACCAGCCGCACCATTGGCGCTTCAATGACCTGCTCTGCAGCACCGATGGGTCAGAGGAAACCGCCTGTCGTCCCGCATCAGCGGGGCGTTTGGTCCTCGGCTTTGGGTTCGATCATGTATTTTTGCAAAGCCATGATCTGAAGCCAAAGAAAGACAAACAATGCCGCGGGCATCCCGAACGTTTCCAGCTTTACCCATAGTTCGGTGCTTTGCGTCCGCCATATTGCTTCATTGGCAACCGCGAGCGCCACGAACATGCAGGCAAGTCGCCGGGTCAGCTTCATCCAGCCGTCGCGCTG
This sequence comes from Pseudorhodobacter sp., assembly GCA_031402355.1. Classification (GTDB taxonomy): domain Bacteria; phylum Pseudomonadota; class Alphaproteobacteria; order Rhodobacterales; family Rhodobacteraceae; genus JACMNW01. The sequence goes on from JANNSG010000070.1 coordinate 16,949, forward strand.
CATGGGCAGGAATGACCCGATCACCCATTCCAGGTAGCTGCGCCGCTGCAACAGCCCGATGCCCAATATTGTCGCCATGCAGCCGTAGACGATGGTGGTTTTCATCTTGAAAAACCGCTCGTCGTTGAAATACGCTGTCAGCCCGCCAAAGAAGATCACCATGAAGGCGGTAAAGATCTGCATCCGGCTAAGCGCACCCGTCAACCACCACAACACCGCCATTGACGCCAGCAGGATTGGCACAACGATCAGAGTTGCCATGATGAAGCCCGAATATTCGGTGCCCGCGATCAGGAAACTGCGGTCCTTGATCTGCAGGTAAAGCACGAAAAACGCGAGCGTCGGTCCCAGTTCCAGAACTTGCTTCATCACCGGATTGATCGGTCGCCCCGCCATACTTTACCCCGCCATTTTCACGACCACAGCACCAAGTGCGATCAATGCCAAGAGCGAAAACCGAACCCAGCCCACTTTTTCGCCCAGCACCAGCCAACCGATCAAGCCTGCAAACACGGTCGAGGTTTCGCGAAGAACGGCCGCTTCGCCGACCTTGTCCAGACGAGTGGCCAGCATGATCGCGCCGAAACTGAAGAACGCAACAAACGCCCCGATGATGCCGCGACGCAGTAACGGGGCAATCTGCGCATGCTGCAAGGCGCGCCAGCGTCGGTGGGTGATCACCGGAATGAATATCCCGTCGATCATGAAAAACCACGCAAGAAACGTGAACGGGTCTGAAGTGGCACGAATGCCGTAGGCGTCATAGGTGGTGTAGATCGCCACGCAGGCCCCCGTTGCCACCGCCAGACCCAGTGCCGGAATCATGGTTTTGCGGTCCAGCTCAGCCCGCGCAAGGTTCCACCCCGCCAACCCGAAAATCCCCGTGACAAGGATCACCACCCCAAGCCATTGTCCCGGCGCGAAATGCTCGCCAAACACCAGCCCTGCGCCGATCACCGCAAAGACCGGCCCGGTGCCGCGCACCACCGGATAGACCACAGTGTATGCCCCCCGCGTATAGGTCATTGCCTGCAGCACTTTGTAGAGCGCATGAATGCCAAAGGCACCGGCAAAGATGACCCACATATGCGGCTCGGGCCAAGGCACCACGAACAGCGCAAATGGTGCGGCCATCACCCCATAACACGCATCTATGGCCGCACGCGAAAGCCAGGGGTCATGCCTGCC
>JANNSG010000071.1:0-21479 GCA_031402355.1 Pseudorhodobacter sp.
CGCCGCCGAAGGCTTCAACCCGGCCTTGCGGCACTTGATGTCAAAGAATTTCTCAGCCCCCAGATCAGCGCCAAAGCCTGCCTCGGTGACAACATATTCACCCAACTTTAGCGCGGTCTTGGTGGCAATCACAGAATTACACCCGTGGGCGATATTGGCAAACGGCCCGCCATGCACAAACGCCGGGTTGTTTTCCAGCGTCTGCACGATGTTCGGCTGCATCGCGTCCTTCAGCAGCACCGTCATCGCGCCATCGGCCTTGATATCGCGGCAATAGATCGCCTTTTTCTCACGCGTGTAGGCCACCACAATATCGCCGAGTCTTTTCTGAAGATCGTCCAGATCATTCGACAGGCACAAAATGGCCATCACTTCCGACGCTACCGTAATGTCAAACCCGGTCTGGCGCGGGAAGCCGTTGGCGACGCCGCCCAGGTTCACCACGATATCGCGCAGCGCGCGGTCGTTCATATCCATCACCCGGCGCCAGACGATGCGGCGCTCGTCAATCGCCAGCTCATTGCCCCAGTAAATGTGGTTATCAATCATCGCCGACAAAAGGTTGTGCGCCGATGTGATGGCATGAAAATCACCGGTGAAATGCAGGTTCATTTCTTCCATCGGCACGACTTGTGCGTAGCCACCCCCGGCAGCCCCGCCCTTCATGCCAAAGTTCGGGCCAAGCGACGCTTCCCGAATGCAAACCACTGCCTTTTTGCCGATGCGGTTCAACCCGTCACCCAGACCCACGGTCGTTGTCGTCTTGCCTTCGCCCGCAGGCGTCGGGTTGATCGCCGTGACCAAGATCAGCTTGCCATCGGGCCGCCCCGCCAAGGATTTGATAAACTCCTGACCGACTTTCGCCTTGTCATGCCCATAGGGCAGCAAATGCTCTGCCGGGATGCCAAGTTTCGCACCAATCTCCATGATCGGGCGCTTTTTGGCTTCGCGCGCAATTTCAATATCGGTCTTAAACGCCATGATCAATTCTCCCTGGGGCTTGGCCAGATTACCCCGTTGCCGCAGGTGTATAGGGCGATTTTGCGACAGGAAGTGGCGTTTCCGACCAACCCTGCGTCAAATTCGCCGTAAGGTCGCTGAGACCGGTATGACCGGCATCGGGATCATGAAAGCGCAGGTCTTTCAGGACCCTCAGGCTTGCACTAACCTGCCCCTGGCCCGCTGATCCGGCACAGGCATTGTGCTACATCCAGCCTTTTCGCTTGAAATACAGATAGGGCAAAATCGCCGACAGCACCATCAGACCGATTGCCATCGGATAGCCATAGGGCCAGCTCAGTTCCGGCATGAACTGAAAGTTCATCCCGTAGATCGACGCAATCAGGGTCGGCGGTAAAAACACAAAGGCCACGACCGAGAATACCTTGATGATGTCGGATTGCTGGATATTGATCATCCCCAGCGTCGCATCCAGCAAGAACACCAGCTTTTGCTTTTGCGCGCCCGCATAATCTTGCAAGGACTGAAGGTCGCGCAGCAGGGTTTTCAGCCGCACTTTGTCTTGCGCCGGGGCCTTGCTTGCGGGTTTCGGTGACGCATGCACGGCCAGAAATCCCGACAATCGCTGAATGGCCGACAGCGATTCCCCCGCCAAGCCGTTCAATTCCTCCGACGCGCCGATCCGCAGCAGAACCTCGCTTAACTTGACATCTGTCTTCGCACTGCGCTTGGGCACAAAGATCGCTTTAGAGATTTCGGCCTGCACCCGCCCTTGTGCTTCCAGAATATCGGCCAGACGGTCCACGATCATTTCCAGCAGGCCGATCAGCACCGCCTGCCCGGTGCCGCATCCCTGCCCCTGACGCGCGGCGGATTCAGCATAACTTACAAAGGAATACGGCGTATGGTATCTGATCGTCACCATCCGGTCGCCCGCCAGAACGAAGGTCACCGGCCCCGAGGTGGTCTCGTCCTGAAGCGAAGTTGCCAGTACCGGCGCCGTCAGGAAAAGGGCCCCCGCCTCATCATAGGCACGCGATGACATCTCGATCTCTTGCATGTCTTCGCGCGTCGGCACGTTAAAGCCCATCTGACGCTCGACGCGGGCTTCGTCTTCGCTGGTCGGGTTCAGCATGTCGATCCAGATCACACGGTCGAACGCCGCCTCCGGATCGGGGCAAACGGTCAGATGGCCCTTCTCATGGCAATAATAGGTGATCACGCCGAACCCCTGGTCAATGCATAATCCCGAACGCCGGGCTTCACTGCTGACTTGTCGCGAAGACATCCCAACAATGCAAGCCCGGTGTTCGGGATCAAGGATCAGGCGGTCGGCTTTGGTTCCAGACCTGCCTTGGGCGCGCGCGGTTTGGTCTTCGGTATGCTCGCGACCAAGGGGGTGGCACCGCCCGACGATGGCGTGTCGGCATCATCGCCCCCGCCAAGCGCTTCGCCGGCAATCACTTTGCGAATCTCGTCGCCGGTCAGCGTTTCGTACTCCAGCAAACCCTTGGCCAGCCGCTCGAATTCCACCGACTTCTCGGTCAGGATCTTGTAGGCAAGCGCATAGCCTTCGTCGATCAGCGCCTTCACTTCGGATTCGATCAAGGTCTTTGTCTCTGCCGACACCGAAAACCCGCCGGTCGCCCCCTGATAGCCCTGATCCGCTTCAGAATAATCGATGTTGCCAACCTTGTCGGACATGCCCCAGCGCATCACCATCGCCCGGGCAAGGCCCGAGGCCATCTGGATATCGCCACTGGCCCCGCTAGAGACGCTGTCTTCGCCCCATTTGATGATTTCCGCAGCCTTGCCCGCCATGCCCATCGCGATGCGCTGCTTCATCTGGTCCTTGTGCCAGGAATTGCGATCCATTTCAGGCAGGCTCATCACCATGCCCAAAGCACCACCGCGCGGAATGATCGTGGCTTTGTAAACCGGGTCGCATTTCGGCAACGTGATGCCGACAATCGCGTGACCGGCCTCGTGATAGGCTGTCATTTCCTTGTCTTCAGCGGTCAGCACCATCGACCGGCGCTCGGCCCCCATCATCACCTTGTCCTTGGCGCGTTCAAAATCGTCCATTGTCACAAATCGCCGGCCGACGCGGGCGGCAAGCAGTGCGGCCTCGTTCACAAGGTTCATCAGGTCCGCCCCCGAAAATCCGGGGGACCCACGCGCAATAACCCGCAGATCGACATCTGGCCCAAGCGGCGTCTTGCGCGCATGCACCGTCAAGATCTTCTCGCGGCCCTTGATATCGGGGTTCGGTACGTGAATCGTGCGGTCAAAACGGCCGGGGCGCAGCAACGCCGGGTCCAGCACATCCTTGCGGTTGGTCGCCGCCACGATGATCACGCCTTCATTGGCCTCGAAACCATCCATTTCCACCAGCAACTGGTTCAGCGTCTGTTCCCGCTCGTCATTGCCGCCGCCGATGCCCACACCGCGGGCACGACCAACGGCATCGATCTCGTCGATGAACACAATGCAGGGCGCGTTCTTCTTGGCCTGCTCGAACATGTCGCGCACGCGGCTTGCACCGACGCCGACAAACATTTCCACAAAGTCAGACCCAGAGATTGTGAAGAACGGCACCCCTGCTTCGCCCGCGATGGCACGTGCCAGCAGGGTTTTACCGGTACCCGGAGGGCCCACAAGCAACGCACCCTTCGGAATTTTCCCGCCCAGACGGCTGAACTTCTGCGGATTGCGTAGGAATTCAACAATCTCTTCCAGTTCTTCCTTGGCCTCATCAATGCCCGCCACGTCGTCAAACGTCACGCGACCTTGCTTTTCGGTCAGCAGCTTGGCGCGCGATTTGCCAAAGCCCATCGCCCCGCCACGCCCGCCGCCCTGCATCCGGTTCATGAAGAAAATCCAGATGCCGATTAGCACAAGGAAGGGCAACCATAGGGAAATCAAAGAGAATATGCCCGATTGTTCCTGCGATTTCACAGCCACGCCCACGCCTTTTGCAATCAGCGCCCCGGCCACTTCTTCACCTTCGGGCTTGATAGCAACGTAGGTATTGCCGTCATTGCCTTTGATCACAACGCGCTCACCGTCCAGCAACACGCTGGTCACCTCGCCGTCATTCACTTTGGTCATGAATTCTGAATAGGACAGATCGCGCCCGGTCGTGGTTGCCTGCCCGCCGTTGAACATCTGAAACAGGGCAAGGACCAACAACAACAAAACGACCCAGAATGCGATATTTCTCGCGTTACCCACAAAAACTCTCCTCATTGCGCGGTACCGGACAGTACTGCTCGCTTGTCCCTAAGATAGAGATAAGTTGCGGGCGTTCAATGCGATATAATGAATGACCCGAAACCAGCGTCAATTTGCGCAGTCCAGCCGTTTGCCAGACCCGCCAATGGGGCCGCAATCAGCACATCGCCGCGCCAGATTGCGGGCGATACGATCAGCGCATCGCGGCTGATTCCGGTATCCCGCCAATCCTTGCATCCCCGCAGGCCTGCCAACCCCAACGCCCGCACCTCCAGTCCCGGCTCAGACGGCCCGTCAACGCGCCAGCGGCTATCCCACAGTTGATCGGGCGGGCTGACCACAAACGCCACCGCTTTCGGCTCCCGCGTAATTTGCACCTGTGTATCGCTCACACGGATACGACAACCGGAAAGCGTAGCATCTTTGCCAAGCATGATCCCCATCTGAACGTGCTCGACCGCCTTGCCACGAGGCGGGTAACTGGCCGTAGACACCCAGCCGAAACAAGCAATCAAGAGTTGCCGTTGAACTTCCATCTGAAGTCCCCCAAACGCCGTCCGGTCCAACGATAGACCACCCGCCCGCTCTTCAACGATCTTCGCTGCAGCCTTGATCGTCGCTGCCCGGACCACACTCCTCGCCATATCAAGATTGTCTGCTACCCGGGCCAGCGTTTCCACCGTAATGCCCAATGGCTGCAAAGCCACCAGCGCCCGCCGCGCCTTAATCCGGGCAAAGCTGTCATCATCATTGGTCGGGTCTTCGATCCAAACACAGTTCTCGCTGCGCAGAAAAACCCGCAGCGCCTCGCGCGTCGTGTTAAGGAATGGTCGCGTGAAGAACACACCCTCTTCACGCCACCCCGCCCGCATCCCCGACAACCCATCAACGCCCGCCGCCCGCGCCAATTCCATCAAAAACGTCTCAGCCTGATCATTCGCCGTGTGACCAAGCACAACATACTCGATCCCCAGCCCGCGCGCCCATTCGCCAATCAAGCGATACCTCGCGCGCCGCGCCATATCCATCATGTTGCCAGTAACTTCGCCGTGGTCCCAGATCAAAGTCTGATGTGACACTCCAAGTCCGGCACAGACACCAGCCACGAACCGCGCTTCGTCAGCCGCCTCGGGTCTTAGGCGATGATCAACAGTTACCGCGTGAACCACCCAGCCACGCAACACAGCGGCGCGCGCGATCAAATGCAATGCCGCCATCGAATCGCTGCCACCAGACACAGCTACCGCAAGATGATCCGGCTTGGTCCACGCAAACGCAGCCTCGGCGACCGACCTCAGTTCATCAGCCGAACTAGGCCTTACTGGCACCCCAAACCCTGCATGGCGATCTGCGCATTCGTTGCCTCAATACTGCCCGCAAACCGCACGCCAACCTCGGTCAGCGTCACGCAGGCCTCTGGCGTCTGCCCCAGTGCGCCAAGCGATTGCCCCAGCTTCAGCAAGGATTCCCCCGCCCGCGCGCCATCGGGTTTGCCCGAAAACGCCTCCAGATAGGCCCGCGCCGCATTCGATGTCTCGCCCAGTTGCGCCAAAGCTTCGCCGCGCTGGAACTGTGCTTCCTGGCTTAGGGGGCTGCCCGGATAGGCCGTGGTAAAGGTCGCAAAGAGGTCCGCGGCGGCACGAAAGTCACCGGTGCCGAGCACCTCACGGGCCCGGTCAAAATCTGCCTGTTCTGTGACCGCAAGCTCACCGCCTCCGGTCACGCCCGGGTCAGTCGCCCCGATCACCGGGGCCACGGTGCCCCCGCCCAACGGTGCTGTAGTGCCAAGCGACCCCACGTCACAGCCCTCGGTCAACTCGCAGACCCGGAACTCCAGATCGCCGATCCGGTTGGTGCCATCAGACGCCACCTTGTTCAGCCGCAATTCCACCGCTTCGGCCTTCGATGTCAGTTGCACCAAGGCCGCTTCCAATGCGTCCATCCGCTGCAAAGCATCGCCGCCGGCCGCCCCGGTCTGGGCGGCCCCGGTTGTTACCAGTTCCTGCTTCAATGCGGTAAACTCGGCATTCAGCGTGGCCAGTTCCGCACGTATATCGGCCAGCGTTTGCGCACGGTCCTGCGCCCCGGCAGCCCCCGAAGCAAACGCCAGAACGGCGGCGAAAACCAGTCCACGCATCATGTCAGGCCCCCGCGCCAGCCGACAGCACGGTCACCGCGCGCCGGTTGCGCGAATAACAGGCTTCTTCGGAACAGACCTCGATCGGCTTCTCCTTACCATAGCTGGTCGTCCGCATCCGGCCTGCCGTCACGCCCTGGCTGATCAGGAAATCCTGCACCGCTGACGCGCGCCGCGCACCAAGGGCCAGGTTGTATTCCCGGGTGCCCTGCTCATCGGCATGGCCTTCGATGATGATCGCGTAATCGGCATTGGTCAAAAGCCAGGTCGCCTGCTGCGCCAAAACACCACGTGCTTCCGGCGTCAGCGTGCTTTGGTCCACCGGGAAAAGTACCCGGTCGCCGACCGTCTGGTTGAAATAGGCCACCGACCGCGGATCGCCTGCATCGCCCAGACCTGAGCTGTCAATACCACCCGCACCGCCAGCGCCACCAGCGCCACCGGCCCCGTACCGATCAGGGTTATTACAGGCCGCAAGGCCCAGCACTGCCACCAAAAGCAGAGCCTTGGGAAGATATTTCATGATGTCATCCTTCTTGTTCTTGGCTCGATACTACGTCTCTTATCAGGTTCCGGGCGGGATGGGAATCCGTCGCCAAGACAGTTTTTACTGCAAAAGCGGCGACCAGGCCGGATCAGACGCCGGGGTTTCCGTGGTGATCTGGCGCAGATTTCGTCCCGACACATCTACCGACCACAGCGCCGGCTGCCCATCGGCCCCAGCACCTTGCCGCGTGAACATGATCACCCGGCCATTCGGGGCCCAGGTCGGGCCCTCATCCAGAAACGACGCCGTCAGCAGGCGTTCTTCCGACCCATCGGTGCGCATCACACCAATGTGGAAACGACCCTCATTCTGCTTGGTAAAGGCAATCAGATCGCCGCGTGGGCTCCACACAGGCGTGCCATAGCGGCCCTGCCCGTTCGAGACCCGCTGCGGTTCGCCCCCACCTGCCGACATCACATAAATCTGCTGCGTGCCGGACCGATCGCTTTCAAACACGATCTGGCTGCCATCGGGTGAAAAGCTGGGGGCGGTTTCAATCGAGGGGGCGTTGGTCAGCTGGTTCAGCTGCCCGCTTTCGGTATCCACCGTGTAAATGTCGGAATTGCCACCCTGCTCCAGCGAAAACACCACCGTGCGCCCATCGGGGGCAAAACGCGGTGCAAAAGTCATCGTGCCCGGCACCTGGCCCAGATTGCGGGTCTGCAGGCTGCCCACATCCATCAGATAAATCTCGGGGAATCCTGACGCATAAGACGTGAACAGCACCCGGTCACCGCCCGGCGAAAATCGCGGCGCCAGCACGATGGATGAGCTATCCGTCAAATACTGCAGCCCAGCGCCATCATAATCCATCACTCCAAGCCGTTTGGCCCGGTTGTTCTTCGGCCCGGATTCCGACACGAACACCACCCGGCTGTCAAAATAACCACCTTCGCCGGTGATCCGGGAATAGGCCGCATCCGCCACTTTATGGGCCATCCGCCGCCAGCTTGACGGCGTGCCTGCAAATTGCAGCCCCTCGCCCAAAGGCTGGCCGGAAAACACGTCATACAGACGGAACTTCACGACGATCCGGTCACCCGACGCCGATACCGCCCCGGTGATCAAAGCCTGTGCATTGATCGCCTTCCAATCGGGGTAGGCCACCGGTGCGTCAAAGCTGGCGACAGCCGAGATATGCGCCGAAGCCGGTATTTCCCGAAACAACCCCGTGCCTGCCAGATCGGCGGCAATAACGCGGCTGATATTGGCTGCAAACTCTGCCGCATCGCCGTTCTCGGCGACAAAATCGGGCACTGCAAACGGCAGGGGTTCGATCACCCCATCTGTGATCTCGATCCTAAGGGGTCCACTTTGGGCAAACCCGGCGGTAACCGCGCCGCAAACAATCAGCATTGCAATGCTCAGGGGCTTCAGCATGTTCATCTCAACCTCATACCATCCGGATTGAATACCATCTCGATATCCTTCCATTGTTCATATTTATCTTGTGGCAGCGGATAGCCGCCTTTTTCGCAGCGCAGAATCGCGCGCCGCGCCTTTTCAAAGGCAGATCGCTGCGCGTCGGCGGTGCCGCCTTCCGCCCCGATCAATTCCAATGACCCGGGCACAACCGTACCATCCTGGTTCATCGAAAGGCCGATTGTCACTGTCACATCCGCCGATTGCGATCCGGTATCGACAATCCAGCAAGCAGACACAGCTACCCGCAAGCCATCTTTTTCGCCCGATGTCATCGGTGGCCCCTGCGGCGCGGTATTGCCGCCGTCTTCCACGCCTGAATCCTCGGATGTGGCCTCGGCCAACGCCGCCGCAATCGCCTCGGCTTCAGCGTCCACCGCAGGCTCGTCAACCGCTGCTTCTGCCACAGGCTGCGTTGCCTCTTCCGCAACCGCAGCTTCTGCTGTCCGGGTGGGGCGCGATTTTGGCCGGATGCTCGACGCAGGCGCAATTGTCGGTGGCTCGACCACTTCCTCGGTGGCCTCCGTCTCAATCACAGTGCCTGCTTCTTCCAGGGCCGTTGCTTGCTGTTCTTCGGTCACCACAGGCGCATCGGGGCTGGCCTCAGGCGTCACTGCCGCCACCTCTTCCCCGGCGATCTGCACTTCGGGCTCCGGCTCGGGCGAAGGAATAGGTGCCACGCGCGGGGCTGCCTGATCCACCGGCGGTGGCGTGTTTTCGGGCAGCGTCAGCGTGTCCTCCGGCACAACGTCGGGCGTTGGCAGATCAGGCAGCGTTTCCGTTACCTCGGGCTCGGGCACCGGGGCCACGTCTACTGCCTCAGGTGCTACTTCCGGCTCAGGCTCCACTTGCGGTGTCGGCGGCTCCTGTGACGGCGCTGGTTCTTCCACCGGCTCGGGCTGCGGCGCTTCTGGTTCAAGCGTTGGCTCCACCGGCGCAGGTGGCGTCACTTCGGGCAGGCTCGGTTGTTCCGCCGGCTCAGGCGTCGATGGGGCCGCCGCTACCAGCGCGTCATACTCGGCCTCAGACAACAAGGATACTTCGGTTGCGGCAATCGCGGGCTGATCCTGCGGCTGAAACAACCAGTCGCCCAACAGCACCCACAAGATCAGGCCCGCGTGCCCAACCCCCGATATGATGGTTCCTGTGTCCACCCGTCCCACAGCCTAGCCGCCAGACCCGCCAAAAGTCGGCCCCTGCGTATCCGTCACCAAACCGATGTTGCGAAACCCGCCAGCGTTCAGCGCCCCCATCACCTGCGCCACCCGCTCATAGGGTATCGCCCCGTCGGCGCGCAAAAACAGCTTGTCGCTGGTCCGTTCGGCAGCAATTGCGCGCAGCTTGGGGATTAGCGTATCTTCTGCCGTTTCCTCGTTCTGGATCAGCAGCTTGCCATCCGCCGTCATCGAAATGGTCAGCGGTTCTTCTTCTTCGGTCGGCAAGGCATTCGCCGCCGTATCCGGCAATTCGATCGGCACACCGGCGGTCAACAGCGGTGCCGCCACCATGAAGATGATCAGTAAAACCAACATCACATCGACAAACGGTGTCACGTTGATCTCTGACATCGCCGCAGACCGACCGCGCCGATGCCGACCACGCCGCCCGCCGCCGCCACCAGATTTCTGAACCCCGCCGCCCATGGCTCAGGCGTCCAGCTGGCGCGACAGGATCGTCGCAAACTCATCGGCAAAGGCCTCATAGCCGCCAATGATCCGCTCACTATCCGCGTTCAGCTTGTTGTAAAACACCACCGCCGGAATGGCCGCCACAAGGCCAATGCCCGTGGCCAACAGTGCCTCGGCAATACCCGGCGCCACCACCGCCAGGTTGGTATTTTGCGAAATCGCGATCTGCTCGAATGAATGCTTGATGCCCCAGATGGTGCCAAACAGCCCGATAAACGGCGCCGTAGACCCCACCGTCGCCAGAAACGACAGCCCCGCATTCAGGCTTTCGCTTTCCTTGGCAATCGCCACATCCATGCTGCGGTCAATCCGCGCCTGCGCGCCCGCGATCAACCCGCCATCCTGCCGATGACTGCGCCGCCATTCCAGCATGCCGCTGGAGAAAATCTTCTCCGACGCCCCTGTGGGTTCTGACCCGATCTTCTCAAACAACTCATCCAAAGGCTCGCCAGACCAGAACGCCCGGTCAAACACCCCGGCTTCCGATTTCGACGCCCGATACAGAATATGCTTGCGCACGATAATGGCCCAGGACCAGAACGACATGACCATCAGCATGACCATAACCAGCTTTACGGTAATCGTCGCGCGGGCAAAAAGGGCGAACAGCGAGAAATCAATCTCCTGCGCCATCGCAATAGGTGTCGTTTCCATAGGCCTGCTCTTGTTTCGGGCTGTTTCTCAGCCTCCGTTACACAGGATTCTATCTGCATTCACGAGGGATTGCCAATACAAGTCTGCGTGCGGGCAATATGCCGCCAAAGTCGCCTCACGCCCTGAAACATCCTGTCACTTCAGCCAAGCAGCAGAACCACGTCACCCGGAACCCGCACAGCCCGCCCCGCCGCCACGCAGACCAGCGTCACTTTTGCCGAAAACAACAGAGTCCCGTCGCGCAACACGCGCTGTGCCAGCACGATCCGCGACCCGGCAATTTCCAGTCGCTCGGTTTGCACGGTCAGCACATCCTCAAAATATCCGGGCGCCAGATATTCCGCCTCCAGATGCCGCACGACGAACAAGATACCGCGTTCCGCCTTCAACCCTGTCTGATCCACCCCGCAGCTGCGCACCCATTCGCTGCGGCCGCGCTCAATGAACTTCAGATAATTGGCATAGTACACAAAGCCACCAAGATCGGTGTCCTCGTAGTAGACGCGCACGGGGTGGCTATGTGTCATCTGCCCAAACTGCCTTGGGTCCGCTGTCACGGCAAGCCCTCGCTCAAGCAGATGTGTTCGCACAATTGCAAATCTGCCGCTATCAAGGCACATCGAAAGCAAAGGGCCGCTGTGGTGAGTAAACATTTCTTGCGTTTTGTTGGTGCGGCTTTCTTCAGCCTTTTCGCCACCGCGGCTTTGACAGATCAAAGCTTCCGGTCCCCGGATATTTTGGTCCTGGGGGATTCGCAGCTGTCCTTTGGCGCAGGCCCCGCCTTTGTCAATTTCCTGTCGATGCTCGATCGGAACTGCGGCACCAGCGGCGCGGGCGACATCTCCGTCGGCGTCATCGGCGTGCGCTCCACCTCGCTTGCCACCTGGGTGTCGCGCACCAGCCGTGGCAAGGCCCCGATCTGCAATGTCGATCCGAAATGGGGCGTCAATGCCGGGGCTTACGGCACCATCAACCGATCCGGCAATCAATTCGTACAAATCGGCAAAGGGGCGCCGTATCAGTTCTGCAAGAAAGACAAATCCGCCTTTGAAGCGATGTTCGCCAACGATTATTACGATCCCCGCCTCGTCATCCTGTTCTTTCTTGGCAATGCCGCCGAGCGTTGGGCAGGCTCCGCCAAGACCACCGTTCAGGACGTGCGTGAAACCATGCGCCAGATCCCCAAGGATGTGCCCTGCATTTTCATGACCACGGCCCCCCCCTATACCAGAAAAGTGCTCGATCTGCGGCTCGCGGCGCAAAGCAACCTGCAAAAAGCTTTTGCCTCGGCGGGCGGGCGCTGCACCTTCGTCGCGGGCCTGACCGAAGCCACCATCGCCGCCAACCTTGGCCGCAAGGAAAGCTTTCGGCGCAGCAAATCCGGCGGCGTCAAAGACCCCTTCCACCCGACCGAGGCTGCGGCAGGCAAATTCCTGCGCCTCAGCCGCGCCAATCTGTGCAAAGCCATCTTGTCCCAGATGATGCCAAGAACCGCCGCCGCGCCGTGATGTGGCGCAGTTATTCCCCAAAAGCCACCTTTTGTGTTACGACTTGATAATTCAACACAAAGGAATTGTCCCATGCCCGCAACAGATGGCCTTTTTACCGGCAATATCCCACAGCTTTACAACCAGCTGATGGTTCCCATGCTGTTTGATACTTATGCCGCCGATCTTGCAACCCAACTGGCTGCCCTGAACCCGACGGATATTCTGGAAACCGCCGCAGGCTCAGGCGCCCTGACCCGCGCTATGGCATCCCGCCTACCCGCGACCGCCCGTATCACGGCAACAGACCTTAACCCGCCTATGCTGGATGTCGCGGCCGGCCTGTCTCCCAATGATCCCCGCATCACATGGGCGGCCTGCGATGCAACCGATCTGCCATATCCGCACGCCGCCTTTGATGCCGTGATTTGCCAATTCGGCGTGATGTTCTTCCCCGACAAGCCCACGGCTTTCGCCGAGACCGCACGCGTTCTGCGCAAAAGCGGCACCTTCCTGTTCAACGTCTGGGACCGGATCGCAGCCAATGATTTTGTCGCAACCGCAACCGAAGTGCTGGCCGACCGTTTCCCAGAAAACCCCCCTGTTTTCATGGCGCGCGTGCCCCATGGCGTGTTCGATACGGCCTTGCTATCGGCCCAGCTTCAAACGGCGGGTTTCGCCACTGTCGATGTCAAAGCCGTCGATCATGTGTCCACCGCCGCCACTCCGATGGATGCTGCAATGGCTTATTGCCAGGGCACCCCTTTGCGGGCGGAAATCCTTGCGCGTGATCCAGACGGCCTTGGCACCACAACCGGCGCCGTTGCCCGCGCCCTTGAAGCCCGCTTCGGCGCAGGCCCCATCAAAGGCAAAATCCGGGCCTTTGTGTTGACGGCGGTAAAGGCGTGACAGGGCCAACTTCAGCCCGCCCTGCTCTGCCGCGCCCACACCTCATCTCGGTGATGGCGCACCTCGCGCAGCGAAGGCCATCCGAAAGGGTTCGATCACTGGCAGTTCAAACCTCGGGCCTCAGATAGAAAACTTTCGACACGATGCACCATCGGCAGCCAACCTTGGCCGCAAGGAAAGCTTCCGGCGCAGCAAATCCGGCACCGTCAAAGACCCCTTCCACCCGACCGAGGCTGCGGCAGGCGAATTCCTCCGCCTCAGCCGCGCCAAGCTGTGCAAAGCCATCTTGTCCCAGATGATGCCAAGAACGGCCGTAACCCCCCGAACCCATTGAACAAGCGCAAAGCCGAACTCTAAATTGCGGACGAGGCACACGCTCGCATCCAACGTCCGCTTGCTCGCTAGATCACAGGCTCGCCCGCGACATGCCGCACAATTGCGTCCATCGCGTTGTTCGTATAGCCAAGGAAGTACCAGGTGTCTGCTTCCGGCCAACTTGATTGCTTGATGACCGCAACGTCCCGATTGCGATCTATGTAGATGCATTGGCCACTGACCCCATAGGCGATGATCGCCTCTGATCCCCGGGTGTTTCTGATCCACCATTGCGCGCAATAGCTCCAATGGCCATTCGCAAAGTCTTCCTCCGCGCTCGGACCTTTCAGAAAGGCGTCGGTGGACGCCCCTTGCGAAAGCGTATCAATCACTGATTTGGCAATGATCTGCTGACCGTCGGCACTGCCATTCCGGAGCATTGCTGCGGCAAAGCGCGCCAGATCCTCGGCCGTGGCGTTCAGTCCGCCTCCAGCGATGAGATTTCCAGCGGGATCCTGAACGACATAGGCCTCGCCGGTCATGCCGAGCCTTGACCACAGGCGGCTTTCCAGCAACGCGACAAAATCCTGGTTGAACAGACGACTGACAGCCCAGTTCAGGACATCGGTATTTGGGGTTTTGTAGTCAAACACCGTTCCATGCGCGCGCCCCTCGAGCTTGCCCAAGGTTGTGATATACTCGTAGAGGCTTTGCGTGCCCCGCCAGTCTTTCGCGCTGAGCCCTAGTCCAAGAACTGCGGCATAGTCGTGGAATTCTGCTTCGGGGTCCGCATAGTCCTCGTTGAAGTTCAGCGAGACGGTCATATCGAGGACCTGACCGAAGGTGGCATCGGAAAAACCGGATCCGTTGTTCAGCTCTGGTATAATCTCGACAATCGGGGTGCCATGGGTGACTCGCCCTTCTTCTATGGCCATCAAGGCGAAGAGGCCGACAAAGGATTTGGTGCAACTCATCATCTGATGTGGCGTGTCCGGCGTCGTGCCATTCAGGTAACGCTCGTAAACGACCTTGTCCTTGTGAATCACGATCAGGCTGTCGGTGAAGGTCTGTCTCAGGAAAGTCTCAAAATCCGCGCGCGAACCATCCTGGCGCCGAACCGACAGGTTGTCGATTTCGGCATCGATCTCGCGCCTCAACACGGTTCCGGTATCGCTGGGTCGCACAGGCGTTGTCGGCCAAATCCGGCGCATGTTCTGGTAGGCCCATCGATTGAACGGAGGCTCCAAAAGGCCATTGAACCGATCCACCCGCTTCCCGGCAGGCGGCGGAAAGCCTTGCATGAGACCAAGTTCCTGGTGGGTTGCGGTATCAAAGGGTTCGGGGATGGTCATGACAGCAGTCGCCTTTCCAACACTAGTATCGTGGGCTCCTACACCAAGAGCGAACGGTTAGCTTCGCGCAGGCCTGGCTGCAAAGCTAGCGTTGCTTCATAGACAAGTCTACTCCCGACACCCCGGACAACGGCTATGGGCTCCAACCTGCCGATAGACCGTTTCCACCTACACCAGCTTTGACCCGCTAATGCACCAGCCCCGCCCGTGCGGCAATCCTGAACGCATGGCTCGCATCCGTCGAAGCCCCCGGCAACACTGGGTGATACCCAGCCCTGATCACCGCCGCGATCTCGGGCCGCAGCACCGCCACATCGCCCACCTTCGCCAACGGCGAAGCGTCCCGAAACGCAAGGTCTGACCACAGCACAATCGTCTGAACCGCCTGAGATAGCGCCAGAGTTTCAGCCGGCACCGCGCTTAGATGCACGTCCATCCGCAAAAACACAAACGCCGCCTTAATCGCCCCTGTGGGATCAAACCGGAAAATACGGTATTGATTGGCCTCCACTGCGATCAACCGATCACAAAGCGCGTCCAACCCCGGCACCAGCCGTTCCAGATTTGGCACAGCGCGCAACTCGTCCCAGTCGCGGCAAAAGAACATCATCAGGTTCGCGCCAAGTTCCGCGTCCACCTCCTCCATCCCGTGCCCCGCAAGCGCCACAACCGCCTGCACTGCCGCCTTCACCACGCCCAGCGTCGCATCATCCACGCCAAACACAACGGGCACAATCGGCCGCCCCCAGCGCGCAAAAAGATAACTGCCATCCCTGCGGGTAAACAACGCCGCCACCGCCTCAGGTATCATCCCCAAACCCCATTCATCTGTTCAAAAATATCCCCGCCGGAGGCAAACACAATCTGTCACCAAAACCGCCATAAGACGTGTGTTCACTCCTTAAAATTTCCTTACCAGAAATGTCGATTCCATTTATAATCAATGACATATAAATCGTAACACGCGTGATATCACGCCTCGAACAAATCGCTCTGCCCCGGCCCTTTAGGCGCATCCAGCCCTAAATGTCGCCATGCTTTCACAGCCAGCATCCGCCCCCTCGGGGTCCGCTGAATCAAGCCCTGCTGCAGCAAAAACGGCTCGATCACCTCTTCCACCGCATCGCGGCTTTCCGACAGCGCCGCCGATATCGTCTCCACCCCGACCGGCCCGCCGCTATAGTTTTCCGCGATCAAACTCAGATATCGCCGATCCGCCCCGTCCAGCCCCAGATGATCCACCCCCAGCCGAGTCAGGGCTGAGTCGGCGATCCTGCACGTCAGCTTCCCGTCGCCCTCAACCAGCACGAAATCCACCACCCGCCGCAGCAAACGCCCCGCAATCCGCGGCGTCCCCCGCGCCCGTTTTGCAATCTCAAGGCACCCCTCAGCCTCCGCCGGAATTCCCAGTAACCGCGCCCCACGTGTGACAATTTCGAACAACTCTGCTTCCGTGTAAAACTGCAACCGCGTCGGAATGCCAAACCTGTCGCGCAAAGGCGTGGTCAGCAGCCCAAGCCGCGTCGTCGCCCCGACAAGCGTAAAGGGTTGCAAATCAATCCGCACCGTCCGCGCGGCAGGCCCTTCGCCGATGACCAGATCAAGGGCGAAGTCCTCCATCGCCGGATACAGAACCTCTTCCACAATCGGGGAAAGCCGGTGAATCTCGTCGATGAACAACACATCGCGCGGTTCCAGATTGGTCAGGATCGCCGCCAGATCGCCCGCCCGCGCCAGAACCGGGCCAGAGGTCATGCGAAACCCCACCCCCAATTCCCGCGCCATGATTTGTGCCAGCGTGGTCTTGCCCAGCCCCGGCGGCCCGTGAAACAGCGTGTGATCCATCGCCTCGCCGCGTATCTTGGCCGATGCGATGAACACGGCCAAGTTCGCGCGTGCTTCGGCCTGACCGATGAATTCATCAAGCACCTGCGGACGCAAAGACCGATCAGCGTCGTCAGGCAGGCTATCAGGGCGCAGGGTGGGATCAGGTTCCATGGGTCAGGCTTTCGGTGCCAAAAGCTTCAATGCCAGCCGGATCAACTGCCCGGTCTCCAGCCCGTCCTGCCCTGCCACCACGGTTGCCACGGCTTGCGCGGCGTCCCCGGCCCCATAGCCCAAGTTCATCAAGGCGGATAAGGCGTCCGCGCTGCCAGAGGCCCGCGCCTCAGCCGCGGAGGGGGAGGCTGCGGGCGGCAAGGGCCGGGCGGTAACAGGTTCGATCACGTCATCAAGCCCCGGTGCCGATACCAGCTTAGCCCCCATCGCCATAACGGCGGGGGCTTTTGATTTCAGTTCCAGCACGACCCTTTGCGCGATTTTCGGGCCAATCCCCGGTGCCGCCTGAATGGATCTTACATCACCCAAAGATATCGCCCGCGCAGCCCCTTCGGCCCCCAAAGTGCCAAGTATCGCCATCGCGGCCTTGGCGCCTACACCTTGCACCGTCATCAGCAGCCGGTGCCATTCCTTTTCCAGCAGGGTCGGAAAGCCGAACAGCTGAAGCAGATCCTCGCGCACCAGTAGTTCGGTAAACAGTGCCACTGCCTCGCCCGGCCCCGGCATGCCTGCCAGTGTTCGGTCCGATACATAGACGATATACCCGACACCGCGCACATCGATCAGCACGTGATCGCCTGCGCGATACTCCAGCCTCCCGGAAATTTTGCCGATCATCCTGCTGCCTTTAGAATTGCCGATGCCAACCGCCCCGCCGATTGCAGATGATGCGCATGACAGATCGCAATTGCCAGTGCATCCGCCGCATCTGGCCCGGCTATCTGCACGCCCGGCAAGTGGATGCGCACCATATGATCAACCTGTACCTTGGCCGCGTGGCCCACACCGACCACCGTTTTCTTCACGGCGTTGGGGGCATATTCGCCCACCCGCAGGCCAAACTGCGCGGGCACCAGCAACGCAATGCCGCGCGCCTGGCCCAATTTCAGGGTGGCAACCGCGTCTTTGTTGACGAAGGTGTTTTCAACTGCCGCCTCGTCGGGTGCGTAAATGCGCAACACGTCCGACAGTTGTGAATGCAGGCTGAGCAAGCGATCCGCCAGATCACCGTTACCCGCCTGACTGCCCTTTTCGGTATGGCAAATTCCGTTGGCCACATGCGTCAGACGCGCGCCGGACACGTCTATCACCCCCCAACCAAGGTTGCGCAAACCCGGGTCGATCCCCAAAACCCGCATGTCCGCCCCTATTTGCATCGATTTTTAGCAATTAGCACGAAAAGAGAACATCCGCCAACAGCTTTTGACCTAAGCCGGACCTTACGCCACAAGCCTTTGCAGATGCAGAAAAGCGCCACTTCGGCATTTGAAACCGACATTCCCGCTGGGTTTTTGCCTAACATTCAGAAAAAAATGACTAAATCGTGACTTTAGCTATGCACAAGACGCAAGGCCGACTTGCCTATGCGTCGCTTGCTTTGCACCCGCAGCAAGATTATCTGGCTGTCAGAGGGCAAAAATGCCCGCGCAATGAGCAGTTTCAGAAAAGGATTACCGCCATGGCCGCTACTCAAACAACCCGCACGGCGCCATTGGGTGCCATCACGACCTACCGTTTCGTTCAATCCGTTTCGACCGGATTTGCATCACTCGCCAAATGGAATGATCGCCGCATCACGCGCAACGCCCTTGGCAAGCTGTCTGACCGCGAACTTGATGATATCGGCCTGTGCCGTGGTGATATCGACGACGTTGCTTGAATGAAAACGAACGGGTCTTGCACCCGCCGGGTTTGAAAGGCCGCACCCATCCGGGATGCGGCCTTTTTCGTGGTCTGATGCGACATCGAATATCGCAAGGCGCTCAGCTATCTGTCTACTGAATGGCCACAGACCGTCCGACTTTGCGTGATACCGGTTTTTTCGGGCAGCCCAAAAAGATCAGAAAAACGCGGCCCGTCTACCGATCCTGCGGTCGCCAAGCCGTCCTTAGATATTGATACCGATGGTTTCGTGCAGTTTTTCAGACACAAACACCGTAACCGGGTCAGCCTGCATCAGGTAGCCACCCAAACGGTCAAACCCTTCGCCCGCTTTCAGTTCGGCCACACGCTCTGAATAAAGTGAGCCACCAATCTGATAGTGGATCGCGCCCTTAAGCCCGAATGCACCAAGCATAACGATCAGCGCGGGTTTCAGCATTGAATTGCGGGCCCGCACAGTGGCCCTCTGACTATAGTAGGACCGCCCCAAAGTACCGGCAGCCTCAAACCCATAACCCTTCGCGCGCGCCTTTTTGATCCGCGCGACGCGGCCGTAAAAATCAACCATGTTCTGGTCAGCCATCATTACACCTTAACCACCTAAATCAAACCCGCCCAATCCTCCGGCGGCTAGCACTGAAACATGGCAAGAAAAAGGCAGCGGCCTCAATTGGCATCACGATCGGCGCAAGACCAGCGTTGCCCATTCGCCTATATCTTCATTTGCCATCAACGAAAATCCATTTGCGACGTAAGCCGCCATGACCGCCGGGGCCTGCTCAACCAAAAGGCCCGATAATATGGCCAGGCCGCCTTTGGCCACATGCGCGGCCATTTCTGGGGCCAGCCCGATCAAGGGCCCTTTGAGGATGTTTGCGAAGACCAGATCGAAAGGCCCCGACGCCGCAATCCGTTCATGGCCAAAGCCTGCCGCTTCCAAACAGATGACGCGGCCGGCCAAGCCGTTAATGGCGGCATTGGCGCGGGCGACATCGACCGCAACTGTGTCGATATCCGACGCGATCACCATCGCATCCGGCAAAATCGCGGCGGCGGCCATCGCAAGAACAGCCGTACCGGAGCCGATATCTGCAACTTTGGCGGGGGCAAACCCCTGCTCCGCCAACCGATCAAACGCCCTAAGGCAGCCAAGCGTCGTGCCATGATGCCCGGTGCCAAAGGCCACCGTCGCCTCTATCTGCAAAGCAATCTTGCCCGGTGGCACTTTATCCGCATCATGGCTGCCGTAAACAAAAAACCGCCCCGCCTCGACCGGGGAAAGTTCGCGCCGCACCTTGGCGACCCAATCAATTTCGGGCAGTTCTGACAGGGCGAAGGGCTTCGCACCGAATGCCATCGCCAGCAGATCCAGCGTCGCCCCCATCGGAGGCTCCAGAAAATACCCACCGACCTCCCAAAGGCCAGAGCCGTCTTCAATCTCGAACACGCCGACACCCGTGGGTTCGGGAACCATGCGCTCCATCGCGTCAGACAGGGCCAGTGCGGCCTCTTCGCCCATTAGGGTGGTCAAGGCTGTATAGGTGGGCATCATCGTGACCTTTCAGGAGAACTGCGGCCGGATAGCCGCCGTTCTACCCGTCGTCAAGCCGCCACTCCCGTACCAATCGGGCAGGTCACCCCGGTGCCGCCAATCCCGCAATAGCCATTCGGGTTCTTTGCCAGATATTGCTGATGGTAATCTTCGGCAAAATAGAAAACCGGCACGTCGATGATTTCCGTCGTGATCTGCCCGCGCCCGGCGGCTGTAAGCGCTGTCTGATAAACCCGCTTCGATACCAAAGCCGCCTCTTTCTGGGCATCCGAATAGGTGTAAATTCCCGACCGATAGGTAGACCCCATATCATTGCCCTGCCGCATGCCTTGGGTCGGATCATGACCTTCCCAAAACAGTTTCAACAGCGCGTCATAGCTTACGACCGCCGGGTCATAGATCACCCGCAAAACCTCATTATGCCCAGTCAGTTGGGTGCAGGTTTCCTTGTAGGTCGGGTTCGGGGTAAAGCCCGCAGCGTAGCCCACCATGGTTAGCCAGACGCCCGGCACCGTCCAGAACTTGCGCTCCACCCCCCAAAAACAGCCCATACCGAACATTGCCTCCGCCATGCCATCGGGCACGTCTGATTTCAGCGGCAGGCCTGATATGAAATGCGTCTCGGCGGTTGGCAGTGGTGTGGCCCGCCCCGGCAGCGCATCCTTGGCCGCGACCATATCCGACTTCTTGCGATCCATAAAAAACATATCCGCCTCCGCTGTTAGGTTGCTATGAATATAGGGCGCACCCGGCCACCCCGCCAGTGGGCCAACGATCACTCTGCCGGGAACGGCACGCGGCGGGCGGAAAAGATCGTCTCATTCCCCGGCCCCGGATCGTGCGGCACCAAAAACGCCAACGCCAGCGTGGCAAAGGCCATCACCGTGGCCAGCCCGAACACCGCTTCGGGCGACCTGACCCACAGATAGCCCAATGCCGCTGGCAAAAACACCGCCGCGATATGGTTGATGGTAAAGGCAACCGCCGCCGTGGGTGCCATATCCGCCGGATCACCGATCTTCTGGAAATAGGTCTTCAGGCTGAACGCCATCGCGAAAAACAGATGGTCGATTACATACAACGCTGCCCCAATAAACGCGCCCCAGCCGAACGAGTATATCCCGCCATAGGCCATGAACACCAAGGCGACACCCAGATGTTCCACCATGAACATCCGCCGCTCGCCATACTTGGCCAGCCAGCGGCCTACGAACGGCCCGACCACCATGTTGGCCACAAAGTTGATCAGAAACAGCGCTGTCACCTGATGCACGGCAAAGCCGAAATGCTCCACCATCATAAACGCCGCGAACACTACAAAGATCTGCCGCCGCGCGCCCGCCATCAGTTGCAGCGCATAATAAAGCCAATAGCGGCGGCGCAGAACCATGGTCTTGTTTTGCGGATGCGGCGCTTCAAACTGCGGATAGGCGAACAGACAAAACAGCGCGATCAACACTGTCACGCCACCCGAGGCAAGATATACCTTGTTGTAATCCAAC